>NZ_AP014945.1:302492-604984 GCF_001548275.1 Caldimicrobium thiodismutans | reverse complement strand
TCTCAGGATGGGCTGAGTGATTTATCACCGCTCTAACCTCTCTTAAGAATTCAAAGGTTGAAAGGGCCTTTCTCTTATGATCAAAGGTTATAACAAGAGTCTTTTCCCATAAATCATCATATTTGGATTTAATAATCTGAGCCCTGGCTTTTAATTCCTTTGGTAAGGAAATTTCCGTGGAAAAACCCTTCTTCATAGTCAAAGTCAAAATAAGAAATAAAATCCCAAAAATGATTTTTTTCATCATGCCTCCCTCATCCTCTAAAATCTTAAAATTTTGCTCTCACTCCCAAATAATAGGTTCTCTCTGGCATAGGATAATATTTCACATATTCATAGGCCCTATTAAAGAGGTTTTCAACCTTTAGATAAACTTCTGCCTCCTTTATATAAGAAAATTTTTGAAACCTATATCCAGTGTATAAGTTAAAAATAGTAAAATCCTTCTTTTCAATAATCTTTTTTCCATAAGAAGGTGGAGCCCAGTCCTGAACCTTTTCATCACCATTATAAATACCCGTAAGATTTAACTTAAAGCCTCTATATCTCAAATTAAACCCAAAGCTTGCTATAGCCTTTGGTATGTAAAGAAGGGAGGCCTTACTTTCATCATCTCTACATTGAAGATGATAGGTAAAATGAAGAAAGGGTTCTATACTTATGGGAAGATGGATAAACTCAACCCACTCTTTGGAATAGGAAAATTCAAGACCCTGAATAGTTGCCCCATCAATATTTTTAAAGGTCTGAGCACCGATTAGGGAATTATAATATCCAGAAATTTTTCATCATATTTATTATAAAAATAGGAAAAACTTAAGAGGCCAAATTTTCCTCCATAATCTAATCCAAAATCAAAGGAGTAAACCTTTTCAGGCTTTAAAGTTGAGTTTCCAAGATATCGTGTGCCCCAAGAAGAGACATAATCTGCAGCTAACTCATCTGCAGTTGGTGTTCTATAGGCCTCCCCTAAATTAGCCTTAAGACTTAACTCATTGGTTAAGCGATAGAGAAAGCCAATTTTTCCAGTGAAGCGGTCTTTGTCCTCTTTCTTTGGCTTAAGGTTTTTAATCCCGGGAGTTGTAAGTATTTCCGTTTCAAAGTAATCATACCTTATTCCAGGAATTAAGAAAAGTTTTTCCCTGTAGAGATTGAGTTTTGCCTGAAAAAAGCCTCCATAATTTTTAAATTCTGAATTGGGATAGTAAGGGGCTCCCACATTCCTCCTTGAAGTCACATCAAGTTCATAGTATTCTCCTCCAAGGAGAAATCTGTGAGAACCAAAACTAAAAGGCACCTTCCAATTTAGATCTTTTCCCTTCATAATCTTTGTTGAAATGCTTTCACTGCTTCCATAAAAAGAATGCCATCTATCGCGATCAAAGGTGTAGGCATAACTTAGTTCAATTTCCTTAAATTTATAAAGAAAGCTATAGGAATCCCTTTTTTTATCAGAATAATCCTTTAGGCTTGGGCTATACCTTGCACCAGGGCTTCCTATATCCCAACCATGAAAACTTTGAATTCCAAAGGAAAGATAGTGATTTTTAAGAAAGGAGAGTCCCAGTTTGGCATCAAGGGCTCCCTCATCATAGGAGGTGTTTTTGATTCTTCCATAACCTTTGGCATCAAAGTCATCTCTTGAATCTCTTTCCCCAAGAAGATAAAAATCCACTGCATAATCAGGAAAGGTCTTTTTAATTTCAAGCTCCGAAAGCCCTTTCCAGTAGTTCCATGAGCCAGCCTCAGCAGAGATATTAAAGCCCAAGCCCTCTTTTTTAGCCCTTTTTGTAATAACATTTATTACCCCTCCCATGGCCTGAGTTCCATAAAGGGCTGAAAAAGGCCCTTTTACAATCTCAATCCTTTCTATGTTATCAAGGGGGATTTTGGCAAGATTTACTGTTCCAGCCCTCTGACCATCAATGAGAATTAAAACCCCACCCTTTAAGGGATCAAAAAGATCCGAAGTAATTCCCCGAAGACTTATTCTGCCTGTCAGGGTTCCAGGATACTTATGGGTGTGCCCAAGCCCGAGCTCAGGAAATAAATCTCCAAGGCTCTGGGCTGGGCTCTTTTTAATTTCCTCTTCCGTGATTATCCTGACAAAGGAACTTACCTCAAGAGGAGATTCCTCAATCTTTGTTGCAGTAACCACAATCTGGGGAAGAACCCTTGCTTGACTTTCCTCTCCATAACATTTCCCTCCATAAAAACTAAGAAAAAGAACTCCCATTAAAATTTCCTTCTTTTTCATAGCTTCCCTCCTTAAAAATTTCTATAAACCTTGACAAGAAAAAAGGCTCTGTTAAAATTTATGTAAACCAAATTACGATGGTAAAAATTTATACCATAAAAATGAAAACTTGTCAAGGCCAAAATGGATAATTTTCTTCTATCTTATTTAGGGCTTCTTTTTTCTTTGGGAGTCTTTGCCTTAAAGGTAGCCCTGGTTTTGCCTCTTTTAAAGGGCTATAAGGCCCATATTTTGATAATAATTCTTTATTCCCTTCTCTTTTATCTTTTCTACGAAATTTCCCTCAGGTTTGAAGGGCTTATTTTACCCCTTCTTGAAAGGGGCGTTTATCTTCATTTTTTTACTGCCTTAGGTTTAATCATTTGGGGGGCTTATCTTCTTTTTAGACCCTCTTGCTCCCACAGAGCCCTTCTCTTCTATCTTATGCCCTGTCCTGTGTGTCTCTTAAGTATAAGCCTTTCAGTAATATATTTTCAAAAGTTTGAAAGATTTTATGCCCTTCCCTTCTTAATCCTTCCCCTTTCTTTTTTAGTTCTTACTTATAGCCTTTATTTAATTTTCAGGGTCCCCTTTAAGGGGCTTCTGATCAGGGAAAAGGAGGGATTTAGATGGCTTGGCCTTGTTATGCTTTTTTCTTCCCTGTATCTACTTGGAAGTTTTTATTTTCCCCAGAGATTTAATGAGATTTTTTTCCTTCAAAAAAATGCCAACTCCACGAATTTGATTTTCCCAGATCAGGGGGAAACTTTGGCAGTTTTCTCTATTCTCTTTTTAATTTTCCTTTTAGCAGGGTTTTTCCAATTCAAAATCAGGAGGAAGCTATGACCAATCCTTTTTACCTTCTTGAGGGCTTTCTTTTTATTCTGGCAGAAAGTCTTCTCTATCCAGTGCTTCTTACTCTCACTTTTCTTATCTTTTATTTAGTGTATCAAAGTGGAAAGATTTTAAGGGAATATTTTGAAAGAAGGGAGGGGAGAAACTTTTATGTGGAATTCTTTGAGGCAGAGCTAAAGAAGTTGGAAGAGAAGTTTCAGGGAGAGGCCCTTTTGATTGAGGTTTCTCTTCTTGTTGACAGGGTTGAGCTTTCTCTTCTTAAAGGGCTTGACAGGGTAAGAGTGATGGTAAGGCTTGGGCCTGCTTTAGGCCTTCTTGGAACTCTTATCCCCATGGGAGTTGCCCTTTCAGAACTTGCCAAGGGAAACCTTGGAGTTATGGCAGAACGAATGGTTACTGCCTTTACCACCGCAATCATTGGCCTCTCAATAGGAGCTCTCTCCTATCTCTTAAGTATCACCAAAGAACGCTGGAATAAGGAAACCTTAAGTAAAATTTATTACCTGGCTGAAAGGGAAAGAATAAAAATTTCCTCTTCCGAGGTTGAAAGATGAGTTATTTTAGACTCTTAAGGAGAAAAAAATCCCTTCTTGAAACGGAAGAACCTCTTATTGAAGACCCTCTCACAGGGGTTGCCAATCTCTTTGATTTGAGTGTGGTTTTTATTGTAAGTCTTATTGTAAGTCTCTTTATGGTCTATCACCTCATAGATTTATTAAATCCCAGAAGTGAATTTACTATGGTAAAAAAAGCCCCAAATGGAGAACTTGAGTTTATAATAAAAAAAGGTAAAGAAATAAAAGTGAAAAAGGTCACTAAAAAAGAACTTCAAGGGGAAGGCATAAAACTTGGAACTGCCTATCAATTAAAAGATGGAAGAATAGTTTATGTCCCTGAAGAATAGTCTATTTTTGAGCCTAATTTTATTTTTTCTTTGTTCTTCCTTTCTCTTTGCTGACCAGGGAGAGAAATCCATTAATATAGTAGTGATACCAACAAGCTCCCAGATAAAGAGTTTTAGTTCTGCAAGGGAGATGCTTCTTAGAGACCTTTCAGAAAGGGGGCTTCCCTTACCGAGAATAAGAATTTTGAGTCTTGAGGAAAAAAAGGATTTGATTGAAAGGGAGCTTAAAGAGGCTGATCTTTTATTACTAAACCTTATGGGAAGAAGGGCTTATGAAAGGGTAAAGGAGTATCTTCCTTCTTTAAAAGAGAAGAAAGCCTTTATTTTTGGGCTTTATGCTGAAGGTTCCTATGATGAGGAGATGAAAAAACTCGGAATAGAGGTTGATCCAACAATTGAAGCTTACAATAGAGAGAGTAGCCCTGAAAATCTTTATAATCTTTATCTCTATCTTCTTCGTCAATATTTTCAATACCCTCTCAATCCTTCTCCTGTAAAGAGGATGCCCCTTTTTGGGGTTTATGACTGTGATGAAAAGAGGGTTTATTCTGAAGAGGAATTTTCTGCATTTTTAGCTAAATTAGAAGGGGAGCCAGAAAGGTTAAAGAGGCCGAAAATCGGGCTTACTTTTTATAGAAATAATCTTTTAAATTTTCAAACCGAAGTAATTTGTAAGATTGTTTCTGCTTTTAGGGAGGAAGATATTGAGGTTATTCCTGCCTTTGGATATCCTGATGCCAGGGTTCTTGAGAGAGTCTTTTTAAAGGGACCTTTCAGAATTAGGGCACTTCTTGGGCTATCTTTGAAAGTGGGGATAAAGCCTGAAGAGGTGGTTTCAGTTTTGACCAGACTCAATGTTCCCCTTTTCAATCTGATTATACCCTATGAGGGAGATGAGGAAACCTATAGAAATTCTAAGCTTGGTCTGGGAATTATGGAAAGGGTTTGGCAAATTTTTACTCCAGAACTTATTGGAGCTATCAGTCCAACCATTGTTGGCTTCAAAAGAAAGGAAATCAATCCTGAAACAGGGGAAATTTTATTGACTGAAATTCCCTATTCTCAAGGGATTTCATCTTTAGTAAAAAAGGTAAAGGCCTATCTTAAACTTCAAGAAAAAAGGGAAGGAGAAAAAAGAATAGCCCTGATTTACTACAACTATCCCCCTGGCAAGCAAAACATAGGTGCCGCTTACTTAAATGTGCTTCCCGAAAGCATCTGGAATATTCTCAAAGGACTTGAAAGGGAAGGATACAATCTGGGAGAGGAATTTTCAAGGCTATCTAAGGAGGAATTGAAAGAGATTTTATTCACCTATGGGAGAAATGTGGCCAAGTGGGCACCTTCTGAGATTAATTTTCTTGCTCAATCTGGTAAGATCCTTCTTCTTCCTCTTGAGACCTATGAGACCTTGTTTGAGGAGTTACCTAAGGCCTTTAAGGAGAGAGTTATTAAAGACTGGGGATCTCCAGAGGATGCCCAAATTATGGTTTACCAAGATGAAAGAGGTAAGAAGTTTTTCCTTTTGCCCCTTTTGAGATTTGGAAATATTCTTGTTGGGCCTCAACCTTCAAGGGCCTGGGAGCAAAACCTTGATAGGGCCTATCATTCCTCCCTTCTTGCTCCCCATCATCAGTATATTGCCTTTTATCTATATTTGAGAAAAATTTTTCAAGCTGATGCAGTTATTCACCTTGGAACCCATGGCACCTTAGAGTGGCTTCCAGGAAGAGAAATAGGCTTTCTTGAGGAGGATGATCCTGAAGTCTTGCTGGGAGAAATCCCGGATATTTATCCATATATAGTGGATGATGTGGGAGAAGGGCTTCAAGCAAAAAGAAGAGGCATGGCAGTAATCATTGATCACCTTGTTCCTCCCTTGAAAAAAAGCTCCCTTAATCCTGATCTAAAGACCCTTAAAGCCCTTCTTGGGGAATATCGTGCCTTAAAAGATAAGGGCTCAGAGCTTTCTCTTTCTGCCAAAGCTGAAGAAATCCTTACTTTAATAAAAAAACTTGCCCTTGATAGGGATCTTGAAATAGATTTTAGTAAATTAACTCAGGAAAAGGGGCTTTCTCAGGAATTTCTTGAAAAAATAGAAGACTATCTGACAGAGCTTGAAGAGGCTATAAATCCTTATGGTCTTCATACTTTTGGAAAACCCTATGAAGAGGAGGACTTAGAAGAGACAGCAAGACTTTTAAGTGAACTAACCGGAAGTGGCACAAAGGAGGATTATCAAAGGGTTCTCAGGGAATCAGCAGAAAGGGAGCTTAGAAATCTTCTCAGGGCTCTAAGAGGGGAGTATATCTCTCCTGGTCCCGGAAATGATCCTATAAGAAGTCCCGAGAGCCTTCCCACAGGAAAAAACTTCTTTGCTTTTGATCCTTCTCGAATACCTTCCCCAAGGACCTATGAACTTGGGAAAAGGCTTGCTTATGAGCTCCTTGAAAAATACCGGGAAAAAGAGGGAAGATATCCTGAAAAAGTTGCCTTTGTGCTCTGGGCTGTTGAAACTATAAGGCATGAAGGGATTATGGAATCTCAAATTCTTTCTTTACTTGGGGTAAGACCAAGATGGGATGAGCGGGGAAGGGTAATTGGCCTTGAGCTTATTCCTGAGGAAGAGTTAAAGAGACCTCGCATTGATGTGGTGATGACTATTTCAGGGCTTTACCGGGATCTTTTTTCTAATTTAGTTAAACTTCTTGATGAGGCAGTAAGTCTTGCTCTGACTTCAAAAGAGGAAAGTCCTTTAAAAAGAAATCAGAAAAGGCTTAAGGAGGAGCTGAAAAGACTTGGAGTAAAGGAGGAGCTTGCTGAAAGGCTTTCAAGGGTGAGAATTTTTTCTGAAGAACAGGGGGGCTATGGCACAGGGCTTGACACAGTTATTTCTGCAAGCCACACCTGGCAAAGGGAAAGTGAGGTTGCCAGGGTCTATATTCGCCGGATGAGTTTTCTTTATGGTCAGGGTTTTTGGGGAGAACCCTTTGAGAGGGAGGGAAATTATACCGAAAACTTAAAGGAATTTCTTTTTAAGAGAAATCTTTCTGGCACGGAGATTGCCCTTCACAGCAGAGCCACCCAAGTTTTTGCAACCCTTGATAATGATGACTATTTTCAATATCTGGGTGGGCTAACTCTTGCTATAAGAACTCTTGATGGCAAATCCCCCATGGTGATGATAACCAATCTCTCAGATCCCAAAAAGCCCTATCAAGAGAGTCTTTCTAAATTTATGGGAAGGGAGATTCGCTCTCGCTATCTTAATCCCCAGTGGATTAGGGCTATGCTTAAGGAGGGCTATGCAGGGGCGCGTTTCATTGATAAAGTGGTTGAGCATCTCTTTGGCTTTCAGGTAACCAATCCCGAAGTAGTGGATGAAAGGACCTGGAGAGCCTTTTATGAGGTTTATGTGAAAGATAAATATGGTTTAGAAATAAAAAAATATTTTGAAAGGGCAGGAAATCTCCACAGTTATCAATCGCTGATTGGAAGAATTCTTGAGGCCATAAGAAAGAGTTATTTTAAGGCAGAAAGGGAAATAATGGAGCATTTAACTGAGGAATATATGGAGACCGTGGCAAAGGTTGGACTTGCCTGCTGTGAACACACCTGTAATAATCCTCTTCTTACAAAATTTATTACTAAAGGTTATTTATCTATTAGTGTAATGAATAAAGCTCCTTTGGAGGAATTAAGGGAAGCTATGCCTAAGGCTAATCAAGGAGAAGGGGGGCGTAGTATAGAAGCCTCAAAGAATAGGGCCCCTTTTAATGGATTTCAAAGGGTTAAAGGTTATCTTCTTGAAGAAAGGAAATTTTCTTCTTCTAAGGAGGGAGGAGGTATCTCAGGTGGAGGGAGTATTCCCTATCTCTATCTTTTTATTTTCAGCCTTTTTGCCCTTTCTTTTTTTAGAGGTTATTTAAGAAGATAATAGTAAAATCTAAAATTTTTATTGACTTTTTGGCAATTCTCTATAAAATATGGTTTTAATGAAATCCAAAAAAGTGTTTTTATCTTTCATATCTATATTCCTGATCTTTTTTGCTAAGGCCTATGCCTTTGAAGATTTGGTGGAAAAACGCTATAATTTTTGGCCTTTAGGAGTTTATTCAAAAAATAAAATCAGAGGTTATGAAAGAAAGGAATTCCTTGGGCCTTTTATTTACAAATACCAATTTGAATCAGAAAATGGCACCTCCTATCGTCCCTTTTACTCTTCAGTTGAACAACCTGACACCAAAAAAGCCTATTTTTTATCCCCTCTTGGCGTCTATAGCTCGGATAATGAGACTACCACCTTTAAGCTTATACCTCTTATAAACAAAAAAATTGAAAAAGTTCCCTCGGAAGAAAAAGAGGGTTCAAAGTGGGAGTATTTCCCTGTTTTTTTTGGAAAAACTGCTCAAAATGAGACTTATGGGGGGGTTTTTCCTTTTTATGGTCATCTTAAAGATCGCTTCGGACGAGAAGAAATTACCTTTATTCTCTGGCCTTTTTATTCTAAGGTAACCTATGAAAAATATACTGCTCAAAACATTCTTTGGCCTTTTATCCGGATTGCTAAAGCCAAATCCAAAGAGGACCAATCTTACGGAGGATTTAAATTCTGGCCTTTCTATGGACACTTCAGGGAAGGAGAAGAGGAGAGAAAATTTATTCTCTGGCCCTTCTATATTAAAACTCATTATAAAGATGATGCAGGAAATTTTGAAGAAAAGGTATTTTATTTTCCCTTTTATGGCAAGGAAAGGACTGATGCCTATGAAAAAACTATTTATCTTTGGCCCTTTTTTCAAAAAACTTGTGGATACGATCCCTTTTATGAACAGATTGATGCCCCATGGCCCTTTTACAGGAGCATAAGAGGTAAAGAAATTACTGGAAAAAGATTTTGGCCTTTTTACGGTTATGTCAAAAAAGCTGACTCCCTTGACTCTTTTCTTCTCTGGCCTTTTTATTTTTACAAAGAAGACACCATTACCCATGGTAATTCAACCTACTTTGAAAAGGAGCACCGCTTTTTACTTCTTTCTAAGGAAAATGAAATCTTTGAAAATAATACCCAGAGCCGAAGAGAATTCAGATTCTGGCCTTTTTATTATAGCTATGAGGATTACAAAAAAGACCTAAAAATTCACTATTTTCCTGCCCTTTTGCCTTTGCATGATGAAGGCCTTGAAAGAAATTATGGGGCCTTACTTAAGATCTTTGAGAACTTTGAAAAGGGAGATTATCAATTTATTAAAATTCTCTGGGGGCTTTACAGATATGAAAAAATAGCTTCTCGTGAAGTTCATGAACTGGCTTTTCTTTTAAGAGCTGTTAAAGACAAAGAAACAAATTATATTGAGGTCCTTGAGGGTCTCTTGGGTATGGGAAAAATTGATAAAAAACCGGTGTTAAAATTGTTATTTATTAATATCCTGAATACGAACCAGGAAGTCCAGAATGTGCCCCAAGATCGCAGTGTATCCGGGAACCTTTGATCCCATAACTAACGGCCATTTAGACCTGATTAAAAGGGCCCTCCAATTTTTTGATCGGATTATTATAGCCATAGGTGAAAATCCTGCTAAAAAACCGCTTTTTACCATAGAAGAGCGCCTTTTTATGGTAAAAAAGGCCTTAGAAGAAATAAATCTCTCTGAAAGAGTTGAAGTCGAGAGCTTTTCAGGCTTGTTAGTTGAGTTTACTAAACAAAAAGGTGCCTGTGTTATCATAAGAGGACTCAGGGCAGTATCTGATTTTGAATATGAGATGCAACTTGCTTTAATGAATAGGAAACTCTCTAATTCCATCGATACCCTTTTTCTGATGCCGAGTTTGCGCTATATCTTCCTTAGCTCTTCTATAATTAAAGAAGCCGCTAAATTCGGAGGGCAAGTAGATGATCTTGTCCCTAAGGTGGTAGCTGAGAAATTAAAAGAAAAATTCTCACAGTATTTGACCACTGTTTTTTAAAGGTCTCAAAAACTAAGGCCATTATGCAAAGTATTCAAATTTTTTTCTTTATTCTAAGCTTTATATTTTTAATCCCCTGTATAGCTCTTTCTGAAAAGACCTTGCTTTACGAGATTTTTTATGGACCTGTAAAACTGGGTGAAAGTAAATTAATTCTTAAATCTCAAGAATATACAGCCTTTGCTTATACAACAGGCCCTGGAGACATCCTTTATCCCTATCAAGCCAAATGGATTTCAAGCCTTAATTCTAAAAGCCAGCCTTTAAAAAGCACTATTTATTCCAAGGACAGATTTAAAGAGCGTGAAAAGATCCTATACTTTGAGGAAAAGGAAAAGAAAGTTCTGGTTGAAAAAAGACTTCCTAAACCTAAAAAACAGGTTTATTTTTTACCATTTCCTCTTTTTGATGAATTAACCGCCTTTGTTTTCTCCTGGCATCTCAATTTCAGCGAAAAAAAACCTCAGGAAATCCCCCTTTATATTGATGGAGAAAGACACTTTGCAATACTTGATCTAAAAGGTTATACTCCTTGCAAATTTGGAAATAAGACCGTAAGTTGTGCTGAAATCTTAGTTCACTTACCAGAAAAAAGTGAACTCCTTAAAAGAACAAAAGAGGTCACCTTTCTGCTTTGGATAGAAGAAAAAATTCCCGTAGAAATCAGAGGAAAACTCCCTATTTTTGGAAATTTAGTGGCTAAACTTAAAAGCTATAGTTTCAACTAAAATCTTAATTTTATAAAATCCTCCATTAATTTTCTCACCTTTACAAATTCTTCGTGTGATCCACCTCGATCTGGATGAATTTCAAAAATTTTTTGTCTGAAAATCTTAAGAACTTCTTTTTTAGAGCTATTGATCAATACTTCAACAGAAACCCCCAAATAGAAAGCAAGCTCTTGATATAAAGAAACCTCCATATGTTGATAAATGCGTGGAGCCCTTCTCCAGGTTATTGCATCAAAATAAAACCAGACATACCGGGAGAGATAATTTTTTAAAACCTCTGTCTCTGAAAGGTCCAGGTAATAAGTGGTATCCTTAGCTATTTCACATAAAGTCTTAAGAAAGATATTATCTCGTTCTTCAAGGCTTGTAGCTCTCTGAAGGCCAAAAATAGCATTTATATAGCGGGATTTTTCTCTAAAATTAAGACGATCCTCCATATCCCAGAGAAGATTCTCAATCTCATCCCTTGATTTATTCAAAAGCTTACTAAAAAAAGGGAACTTTCTATTTACAACCCTCTGTGGTTCTCTGTGGTCAAGTTTAAGAGTAATGAGCCTGATTCTATCAAACCAGTGAAACTCATTAATCTGAAAACTTTGATGAGTTGAGGTCTTTCTTGTAGCTCTTCTATTTTGAGAAAAAATAACCCAGCGCTGAGCTTCAGGCGTTAAAAACCGAAGAAAAAGCTCCTCTAATTCAAATTGATCAGTTATACATCCAGATCTTGCTAATTCATCTTCAAGATCTATTGAAAATGAGACATCACTATAATAGGTTATATATTTCTGAGGGGAAATGCCAAGATCAAAAAGAATTCTGCTTTTATAAAATGGGGCTTCAAAAAAGGATTCACAAATTCTATAAGAATAACCTGCTGAACAAATCTTTCGGCTAATATACATAAAAGGGGGCTATGCCCCCTTCCCCCTCCCTATATTTCCTTTACTTCAATAGAACCAGTTGGACAGACCTCAACACAGGTCATACATCCAAGACAGTCCTCTGCCCTTGCAACCACAGGCTTCCCATCATCACCCTTGTCATAAACCTGGGCAGGACAGGATTCAACACAAGTTCCACAGGCATCACAGGTGTCATAATTCACAGTAATCTCAAACATACTGCACCTCCTCCTCTTATGTTGTTTTAAATTTTGCTGCTAAGTTTAAAAAATTTTCCGCCCAGAATTTTACACTAAAAATATGAAAATGGGTATAGCTTGCAAGTAAATTTTTATAATGAATTCCATCTCTAAAACCATCAAGTCCTGTCCCTTTTTCAAGTTTAAAAATAGTGCTCATACCCTTTTTTAACTCTATTTGATAAGGATAAGAATAATGAAATTCGTGCCCCAAAATAGTATCTCCTATGTTAAAGTAAGGATTCTTACCCTCAACTTTTGCAATAACATATCCATGCCCATGGGGTTTACTATCAACTTTAAATCTAACTGGTAAAACTCCAGTCATTGGGAATTTTTTCCCTTGCCATTCAATTTCCTCTCCAAGATACATTAATCCACCACACTCAGCATAAACTGGCATTCCGGATTCTACTGCTTCCTTTACTTCTTTTCTTAATTCAACATTGCCTGATAAATCTTCAGCAAAAATTTCAGGAAATCCTCCCCCAAGATATAATCCAGAAATACCAGAAGGTAGATGGCTATCTTTCAAGGAATTTATATAAACCAATTCAGCTCCTTGAGATTGCAAAAATTCAAGGTTTTCAGGATAATAAAATTGAAAAGCTGGATCTAAAAAAACTCCTATCTTTAAATCATATGTCTTAACAGAATTAAAAGATAAAGAGGGTATATCAAGAGCTTGAGAATCTTTTGCAATTTCAATAATACTCTCCAAATCAACATTCTCAATTAATTTAGCACTTAAATCTTTTAAAAATAAGCTATCTTTCTCAAAATGTGTTACTAAGCCAAGATGTCTTTCCTTAACAACATTCTTTAAACGAGGAATAACACCTAAAACTTTAGTCTCTGTATATTTTTCAATTGAACTTCTAATAATATTTTCATGGCGAGGTCTTGCAATATTATTTAATACCACACCTTTTATGGGGATTTCAGTATCAAACTCAAGAAACCCTTTTAAAAGAGCTGCCATACTTCTTGTGGCTTTAGTACAGTCAAGAACAAGAATGATAGGAGCTTTAAGGAGTTTGGCTAACTCAGCGGAACTGCAGCTACCATATTCATCAACACCGTCATATAAGCCCCTGTTTCCCTCTATAATTGCTAAATCAGCTTTTTCCGCTCCCCTAAAAAAGGAATAAAAATTATGCTTTTTATCAAATAAAAAAAGATCAAGATTTCTACAGGGAGTTCCAGAAATTTTACTTAACCAGCCAGCATCAATATAGTCTGGTCCTTTTTTGAAGGGAGCAATTTTATATCCTTTTTCTTTCAGGATTTGAATTAGGCCGAGAGTGAAGATGGTTTTTCCTGCACCACCTTTATGAGAGGAAATAATTAAGCGGGGAATGTTGAAAATTAAACTCATAGTTTATAAAAATAATACAAAATTATAAAAAAAGAAGGGGGGAAATCCCCCTTTTATGATAAGACGCTATAATTTATTTTAACCTTTCAGTTTAACTGCCAGATTTTTTCTCTTATCTACTTCAATAGTAATTTTATAAAGCACCGTCAGAACCAAAAACCCAGTTGACCAAACTCCCAATGATATAAGGACCTCGGGAAGGGTTGGACGATAAGGTGTAACAGTTTCAAAGGGATTGGGTGTAAATCCACCGGTTACCAAACCTATTCCTTTTTCTATATAGGCACTGAAAAAAACAGTAAAAGCTGCAAGAACCAGTAAAGTCTGGTTTTTTCTTGTGCGAGGATTAAGAAGTATAATAAGAGATATAATAGCTAAAATAACCGCTGTCCACATAAAAGGCACCCATTCAGCATGCCCTTCATATCCAACAAAAAGATAAATAAAAGGTGCTTTATGTCCAGGTATTCCACTATAGAAAGATGTAAAAACCTCAAAAAGATAAAAGCCCAGAAAAGCCAGGTAAAAATAAGTCATTGTTTTACCTAAGGTCTCAAAGGCCTTCTCACCAATATCAAAATTGGCTACTTTTTTTATTAATGCTGCAAGAATAATAAGTAATGCTGGTCCTGAAGAAAAAGCTGAAACTAAAAATTTAGGAGCCATAATTGCAGAAAGCCAATAATGTCTACCAGGTAAGCCTTGATAAATAAATGCGGTAACTATATGAATAAAAGGTGCCCATATAATAGCTAAAAATATTACAGGTTTTAACCAGGATGGATAACTTGAATCTTTATAATAAGAATGCAAGGCTGTCCAGGCACAAATTAAATTTAATATAAAGTATCCATTCAAAACTATAACATCGTAAAAAAGGATAGAATTAGGTGTTGGATATCTAAGAACATTAAAGACACGCATAGGTTGTCCCATATCAATTACTACAAATAATAAACACATTGTTACAGCAGAGACAGCCAAAAATTCACCTAAGATTGTCATTTTTCCGTAAACTTTATGATTATGCCAATAATATGGAAGGACTATAGTAACTGCTGAGGCAGCCACTCCAACCAGAAAGGTGAAATTGGCGATATAAAAAGCCCAAGATACATCTCTACTCATTCCAGTTATTCCAAGGCCTATTTTTAACTGTTGTAAATAAAAATAGGCTCCTGTTATTATAAAAATACCTAAGAATCCAAGCCATAACCAATATTTCTTAGAGCCTTTAAGTGCATGTTCAAGCATCTGTCTCCCTCCCTAATATAAATAGGATTTAAATTACATAAAAAACTGACGGATTTGTTCCAAGTTCAGGTTTTCTCGTTAAGCTTACTCTTTCTTTTAAAATTTTATTAATCTCGGACTCGGGGTCATTCAAATCTCCAAAAATTAAAGCTTGAGATTTGCAAGCTTCAACGCAAGCTGGGATTTTTCCCTCATCTAACCTTTCATAACAGAAAAGGCATTTTTCAACTACACCTGGTTTACGAGTGGGAAATTCAGGATTAACCTTAGTTAGATAAGGTCTCGGGTCTATCCAGTTAAATGATCTTGAACCATAAGGACAACCAGCCATACAGAAACGACATCCAATACATCTATGAAAATCCATCATAACTATCCCATCTGATCTTTTAAAGGTCGCTTTAGTAGGGCAAACACGCACACAGGGAGGATTTTCGCAGTGATTACATAAAAGGAAAAAGGGGAATCTACTCAGGTGTTCAACAATTTTTTGATCTTTTAAATCAGGAAAGGCATGCTCAAAATTATCTATCCAGATCCATTTAATTTCCTTTTTTTTATCCGGTATATTTGGCACATTGTGGGTTAAATGACAAGCTTGAATTGCCTCGCAATTTTTGATACATTCTTCTCCAGATTCTATACACTTTCTCACATCAATCACCATTCCCCATCTTTTAGCTTTCAATGCCCCTTGCGGGGGTGTATGGGGAACAACTTCTACCTCAGCCCTTGAATAAAGACTGCCAATACCAGCCACTCCTATAGTGGATATGCCTCCAACCCCAAGAATTTTTAAAAAATCTCTCCTTTTTATTGCCATTTTTTAACCTCCTCAGGAGCTATATGACAATCCCAACAATCAGGGTGTGTTACCAATGTTGTATGGCATCTATCACAAAATTTCTCTTTACTTGTATGGCATTTCATACAAGTTCTCTGTAAGCTCATTTTATATATTTTTCCTTCATTATTTATATAATTAATATTTCCTTCTCGCACCTTTTCTTTTCGCCACTTATCCAGTAATTTCATGTGATACGCCTTCATATACTGGACATCTTCAATACATTTTTTTTCATCTTTTGGTAATTCGGGCTTTGGAAGAGCAGACACCTTACCTAAATTCAACCAAAAAGGAATAGCAAAAAAGCATATAAAAACAATTATTCCCAAAAGAACTTTCCCTGTATTATACATGACTTATACCTCCTCTTCCATTCCTTTTAGTGGTCTATATCTGAGGTCGGTTGTTCTTTCCTTTTCACCCTCCATTATCAGGGCATTTCCAACTAACTCATGAACTCCTGCTATTTCCACTCCGGGAACCCAATATTTCATAAGAGTGGGCAATACTGCCCTATCAATAGCACATATACAAGCCATTGTATTTACTCCATATTTCTGATTTACATATTGCACAGCATTGGCTCGTGGGAACCCCCCTCTCATTCTCATCTCCATATATTCGTCTGCATTTAAACCAGAACCACTTCCACAGCAAAAGGTCTTTTCTCGAATGGTGTTTTCAGGCATCTCTACAAAATTATTGCAGACATTCTTTAAGATAAATCTGGGCTCCTCAAAGATTCCCATACCCCTGGAAGTGTTACATGAATCATGGAATGTAACAATTACATGATCATTTCTGGAAGGATCAAATTTAAGTTTCCCATGTGCTATAAGATCTGCTGTAAACTCACAGATATGCACTATTTTATTGTCCTTAGCATGTTCAAAGACTGTTCCAGTTATTGGAGATCTTGGAATATCCATGTAATTAAAGGGTCCAAACCAAGTATTATGATACTGATGCCAGACCCTCCACATGTGACCACACTCTCCACCAAGGATCCATTTTACTTTAAGCCTCCTGGCTTCTTCATAAATCTTAGCATGAAGTTTTTTAGCCAGTTCTACAGCATTAAAAAATCCAAAATTTCCTCCCTCTGAGGCATAGGTACTAATAGTATAATCAAGACCAATGTGATGAAATAAAAGAACATACCCCATAAAGGTATATATACCTGGATCAGCAAAAAAATCTGCAGAGGGAGTAACAAAAAGGATTTCAGCTCCTTTCTTATTTATTGGAACTTCTATATTTAATCCTGTAATCTCTGCTATGTCGCCTAATAGAAACTCTATATTTTCTTTTATAGTATGAGGCTGAAGTCCGATATGATTACCTATAAAATGAGAAAATCTTACTGGCTTCATTGCCCAGTCTGTAGCTATACCAAGCTCGTGTAAAAGATCTCTCATTATTATAGTAACTTCTGCCGTATCAATTCCATAAGGGCAAAAAACAGAACACCTTCTACATTCAGTGCACTGATAAAAATAATAAAACCATTCTTTTAAGACCTCTTCAGTTAAAGGACGAGCCCCAGCCATTCTTCCAAAGAGCTTACCAAAAAAGGAAAATTCTCCCTTAATAATGGATCTAATTAGTTCTGCTCTTAAAACAGGCATGTTTTTTGGATCGCCTGATCCAAGAAAATAATGGCATTTATCAGCACAAGCCCCACATCTCACACATATATCCATAAAAAGCTTGAAGGATCTAAATCTTTCCATGCGATCACGAATTCCCTTTAAAATACGCTCTTTCCAATCATCAGGTAAGGGCCATTTTTCATCATAAGGTTGCCATTTTCCAAGATGGGGCCTTCCAAGATCTTCCATAACTTGAGGCTCAACAGCATAACAAAACTTGCCTGGCTTAAATTCAGGCGCAATATCCATCCAATGCTTTTCAGGTGTTTTATGTAAATCCAAATCCTTGAGTAATTCATCTGGTTTGGGAAGTTTACTCATCTCTTTCCTCCTCCTTAGGCCTGCTTTTGAGTTTCTTTACACCATTCATCATCAATGGGAATTCCAGCCTCTTCCATAACATCTCTAAACTTTTCCTGCCAATCACAATAGGTGGTATATTTAACAGGATAATCCCAGGGATTAACATGTCTTTTCATCCTGTTATCATTAGCCATATTTCTTGTGGGACTAAAAAAGACACCAACCATGTGCACAAGCTTACTAAAGGGAAAATAGGCTGCTAATGAACTAACAAGAAAGAGATGAATATAAAAGAGAAGACTTAATTTTCCTTCAGGCATGACAGGATTAAAGGTGGCAAGTCCATAAGCTAATTGTTTTATAGCATATAAATCGGGTTTAATATAAAGCCTCATCAAGATACCTGTAGCAGCAATAGTAATAATTAATAAGAGGGGAAAATAATCTGAGGCATAGGATAGATAATTTACCTTAGCATCAATAAGCCTCCTCAAAAGAAGAAAGCCGAGTCCTGCAAGAATTAATGCGTCTGTTAGATAAATAGGAGGAAGACCCAGCTGGAAGAAACTATCAACAAAATCAATAGTTGTTATAACCCCGGGAACTGGATAAACAAAGAATCTAAGGTGTCTGATTAAAATAATCAAAAATGATACATGAAATAAAATAGCTCCAAGCCAGAGCCATTTAGCTGATCCATAGATGAGACGCTTTCCATCAAAATCTGCCCTTAGATTCCTGAAGAGTGACCTGAATAGAAAGACCTCAAAAAACATTCTTAAATAAACTTCCCAAGTGGTAGCTGGTGATTCAAGCCTGCTTCTTTTAATCCAGGAAAGACTTTTCTGTTGACCACAGGTAGTGGGAATTTTAAAAGGTTGTGGAGAGCGGGCCCAATCTATCATGCGATAAATCAAACCAAAAAAGAAGAGAGCAAATCCCAAATAGGGAATAAAAATAGCAAATAAACTATTAAGGCCAAGAGCCCCTACCCCTATCACGGGGATAAGGATTAAAATGATAAGCATAAGGATACTAAATACTAAGTTCATAAGCCACTCCCCTCACTCAATGTTTTTTTTCTATAGAAAAAGGATCTTCTATATTTTGATCAACCACTAACCCTGCTCTTTTTAAAAGAAGAAAATTATTCCTTTTAAACTCATCTAAACGAATCTCAAATAATCTCTCCCGATACTTTTGGTAAAAATCAATATATCTTATTAAAAGAGAATTTATTCTATCTTCAAGTCTCAAAAAGGCTTCAAGCCCAAATATTTTCAAAATGTCTTCACCAAAATTTTCACGAATAATGCCCTTTAGATCTACTAAAAATTTTACAGCCTTTGAGGGAACTCCTTCCTGAACAGCCCTGATTTGAGCTAATCGATCAAGAAAAGGATCAATTACCTCCCAATCAAATTCCTCTACTATAGATTTAAGGATCCCTTTAAAACATTCCTCCACATGATAAGCAAAAGGATTGGTAAACTGATCTGCCTCGCGTTTTAAATAGGCTGAACTTTCACCAAAGGAGTCCCAGAAAGATTCTAACCAGTGCTTATAAATAAACTTCTGTTTTTCCTTTAAATAATCCCAGATATCCAAAATTATCCCCCCCTCCTTAAGGGAAAATTTTTTAAAAAATAATTTAAAAGTCAAGAGCAAAAATTGTCTATCTTTAGAAAATAACTAAAATTTAGGCCTTGAAAAATAAAAAATTTTCAGAATTTTAAAGAATTTTAACTACTTATCTAAAAAGACTTGGTAACTTCTTTAAGAGCTCTCCTTTTTCAGAAGTAGCAATAGGGGCCTTATGAAGTATATCTTCAAGTTCAGCTATAGTATTTTCGTAAATTCTACGATTAACTTTATAGGGATAACCATCCTTACCCCCATGGGCATAGGCATAGTGAAGGGGATCTATACGAGAGGCCTTAGCATCAAAGATAAGTTCAGCTGTTAAGGTAAGGGCCCTTAAGGCTTTTGCTCCAAGGCCTGGGGTTAAAAGTAGGTCTTTAAAATCCTGAGGTGGATTTGCATAGGTCCTTTCCCAAATCTTAGGTAATACCTTCAAAGGTATATCTTCGTATCCTAAGGGATGCGCCCTTTTAAAGAAAAGTTTTTCAGAAGACCTTATCTCTTTTAGAATATTAGACAGATTCTCTTTAAGTATTAGAAGCATTGAAGCTCTGATTTCTTTACTATCTGAGGAAACAAGATTCAACACCTCCTCCCTTTTTAGAACTGAAAAGATTCCTGTATGGGGATCTGAAAAAAAGTCTTTACCCTCTTCGCTTGACCAGTGATACCTTCTGGCATAACAGGAGTTTTCATCCATTCCTTGCTGAATCACCGCCCAGGCCCCATCTTCAGTAAAAATAAAGGTATGAAAATAAAGGTTAAATCCATCTTGCAAGGCATTATTATCAATCCTTGCAATCAGTCGGCTTAGGGTTATATATTTAAAGGCTTCACTTTTAAGGGCCAATTTTTCACCCCAAAATTCAATTTCTTTGGGGGTAGAAAGGGCTCTTTTACCCTTACCTCCACAGATATAAAAGCCCAATTCCTTAAAATGTGGTTCAAGCCCGCTTTTTATAGCCCCACAAAGAGTAGTAGTAAGGCCTGAGGAATGCCAATCAAAGCCAAGAAGACATCCCAAGGCCTGAAACCAGTAAGGATCGGAAAGCCTTTTAAGAAGCTCTTTTCTTCCAAACTCCTGATAAATGATGAGCATTATAGCCCGGCTAAGTCTCTTCATTTTCTCAAAGAGCCAGGCTGGACACCTTCCCGTATGCAAAGGTAAATCAACAACTGCTCTTTTAAGCATACTAATCTTGAAGGGCCCTTTGAATATCTTTTAAAATTGATTCCAAGGCCTTTTCAGGATCTTTGGCTTCTCTTATGGGTCTTCCCACAACTAAATAATCTGCACCTCTTCGAATAGCCTCATAGGGGGTTGCTGTCCTCTGCTGATCATCTTTGGGTGAAGATTCCAATCTAATTCCTGGCACAATTGTTATTAACTGAGGAAAGCTCTCTTTTAATATTTTGACCTCTCGGGGTGAGGTTACTAATCCATCACACCCTGTAGTTTTAGCAAGGAGGGCAAATTTAAAAACAAGATCCTCAAGATTAAAAAGTAGTTCTCCATTAAAACCTAACTCAAGCAGATCAGCCTTATCCAGAGAGGTAAGAATGGTTACCCCGAGAATTTTAAGCCCACCTTCTGCAGATTTTACTGCTGATTCCAGAGCCTTTCGGCCAGAGAGAATGTGCACCGTCAAAAAACTCACCCCTAAGGAGCATGCAGACCTTACTGCTCCAGCAATGGTATTTGGGATATCATTAAGTTTTAAATCAAGAAATATTCCGGCTGTGCTTCTCTTCTTTACCTCTTCAATAGCCCTTGGGCCCTCTTTAGTAAAGAGTTCAAGACCTATTTTAAATAATCCCACATAGGGGGAGAGTCTTTCTACCCAGAAAAGGGCCTCTTTGAGCTCCTGAAAATCAAGGGGAAAAATCAATCTCTCCTTAGGATCATTCATTACTTAGCTCCTTAATACTATGCAAAAATTCATCTACATCCTGAAAATCCTTATAAACCGAGGCAAAACGGATATAAGCTACCTTATCCCATTTCTTTAAGACTGACATAACTCTCTCACCAAGGAAACTTGCAGGTATCTCTCGCTCACCTCTTTGAATCAAATCAAGCTCAAGCTCATTAACAAAGGCTTTTATGGTCTCTTCACTTATAGGCCGTTTATGACAGGCTTTCCGAATACCTGATAGGAGCTTTTCACGGCTATAAGGTTCTCTCCTTCCATCTTTCTTAACAATCACAATATCAAGTTCAAGCTTTTCATAGGTTGTGAAGCGATAACCACATTTCAAACACTCTCTCCTTCTACGAATAGTAAAGCCATCTTCAATAATGCGCGAGTCTATAACTCTGGTTTCTGGCTCTTTGCATTTAGGACACTTCATTCATTATTATTATGCCTCATTTTTCACTAAAAGCAAAGGAATTGTTTGCGTCCATATCTTTTGAGACTTAAAAAAAATTTTTTCTTAGGGCGTAACACATATTAAATCTCTCCACATACCCATTTTCCTTCGGAGAGAAAGGATAAATAATCTGCAAAATCTAAATAGTAGGGGTTTAAAATTTTAAACCTCTTGAATTTTTTGTGGGTCTGTTGTAGTATAGACATTCTTGTCTGTGTTTCTTTCACAGATTGGAGTGTAATTTACTTCCACAGGCAAGATTGCCTGTGTTACTTTCAGACTTGTAAAGCCTCCATTGTATAGATATCTAATTTCTCTTTTACCACCCCTCCCTTTTTTCTTGTAAGGATCTGAACTTATGCAAAAATCTCCTTTGAAGGGCTTTTTATTTTTTAAAATAAACCTATATTTAAGATTGATGAGACCGGAAACAAATTACTTTACCTCAGGGCAATGGGAAGAAAAATTTTATTGGACTGTCAAAGAGGTCTCTCAAAGAATAAAAGGACTTCTGGATGACAATTTTCCCTATCTCTGGATAGAAGGAGAAATCTCAAGTTTAAGACATAGCCAGAATGGTAACCTTTATCTCAATCTGGTAGATGAGGAGGCCTCTCTCAAAGGAATAATTTTTAGGGATCAGAGGGAATTTATAGCTTCTGAGCTCCTAAGAGAGGGCTTGAAAGTTCTTACTTATGGGAAACTTACTCTTTTTCCCAGATCTGGAGAGGTCTTCTTTATTATTCGCAAACTTGAACCCCTGGGTATAGGACTTCTCCAACTTAGAAAGGAATTTTTATTGCAGAAGTATAAGCCTTTTTTTAGCCCTGAAGTAAAAAAAGGGCTTCCCCCCTTTCCTAAAAAGGTTGCTCTTATAACCTCTCTTTTTGGGGCAGCCTTGCAAGATTTTCTTAAAGTAAGTCAAGCTCGCTGGGGAGCTCACATCCTTCTTTATCCTGTAAAGGTTCAAGGTGAAGGTGCTCATCTTGAAATATCTAAGGCTATTGAGGATTTGAATACCTATTTTCCAGATTTAGATCTAATTGTCATTACAAGAGGAGGAGGGTCAACAGAAGATCTGGCACCATTTTATACAGAGGAGCTAATTCTTAGTATCTTTGACTCTCGGATTCCCATAGTCTCGGCAGTTGGACATGAAATAGACTTAACCCTTTGTGATCTTGCTGCAGATAAAAGGTCTCCTACACCCTCAGCTGCTGCTCAAGAGATTTTTCCTGATAAAAGGGAGATTTTAGAACGCTTAGAGATTTTAAAGAAAAAACTCCATCACCTCTTTGACCTTAAGCTTACTACTTCAGAAGGAATCCTTAAGTCCTACCAGGTCTCCCTCCAAGAAAAAAATCCAGTCCTTCTTTTCTCAAAGACAGAAAAACTTTTAAGGGACTTTAGCTTTTCCCTTTATCAGAAGGTAACCTCACTCCTGCAAAGAAAAGAAGGTCTTCTTTTAAGCCTACAAAGGAGGCTTGAAAGCAATGATCCTGAAAAAAAGATTGCCTTACAGGAAGAAAAACTCAGAGGTCTAAAAAAGCTCCTTTTTTCACTTTCTCCTTACAATATCCTTGAAAAAGGTTATAGTATCGTTAAAATCTTACCTGATGGGAAAATTATCAAATCTGCTACAGAAGTGATGACTGGAAATTCCATTGAGATAACCTTAGCCGAAGGTAAAATCTATGCTGAGGTCATAAAGGTGAAAAAATGAGTATTAAAGATCTTAGCCAACTCTCCTTTGAATCAGCTCTTAATAGACTTGAGGAGATTCTGAGAGAACTTGAACAAAAAGATCTTGAACTTGAAAAGGCAATAGCTCTTTATGAAGAGGGAGTCAAGCTCATTCACCTTTGTGAAAATCGCCTCAAGGAGGCAAGACTTAAGGTTGAAGTAATTCTAAAAGAAAAAGATACTTTTATTTTGGAAGATTTAGATTCCGCTAAGGAAAAACTGAAAAATGGATAATTTTGACAAACTTAAGACCTATTTAGAGGAGAAGCGTTTCCTCATTGAAAAAACTTTAGAGGAATTATTTCCTAAGGAGAGATCCTATGGAGAAAGAGTAATCTCTGCCTCCTATTATAGTCTCTCTGCCGGAGGGAAAAGACTGCGTCCCATTCTTTGTCTTATGGGATATGAACTTGGGGACAAAAAATCTGAGGAGATCTTGCCCTTTGCCTGTGGTATAGAATGTATTCACACCTATTCCCTTATTCATGATGACCTGCCCTGTATGGATAATGATGACCTTAGGAGAGGGAAACCATCCTGTCATAAGGCTTTTGATGAAGCAACCGCTATCTTAGCTGGTGACGGCCTTCAGGCCTTAGCCTATGAGTGGTTTACTCATCCAGAGGTAGTAAAAAAGATTAATCCCAAGGTCCTTTTGAAGGCGATTAATTATATTGCTAAGGCCTCAGGACTTCAGGGCATGGTTGGTGGACAGATGGCAGACCTTCTCTCCGAAGGCAAAAAAGGTAATTTAAAATTGTTGAGATGGATTCATGAACATAAAACGGTAGCCCTGATTGAGGCCTCTCTTGTCAGCGGGGCTATCCTTGCTGGGATCCCTGCAAAGACCCTTAAAATTCTATCCAGATTTGGAAAAAAATTTGGCCTTCTCTTTCAGATAACTGATGACCTTCTGGATCTTATTGGCGATGAAAAGCAGATGGGAAAACCCGCTAAATCTGACCTTAAAAAAGGGAAACTCACCTACCCTTCTCTCTTTGGTCTTGAGAAAACAAAAAGGCTTGCTGAAAAAACTACTCAAGAGGCTATAGATAGTTTAGCTCCCCTGGGGGAAAAGGGGGAACTCTTAGAGATCTTAACTCATTATCTCTTACAGAGGATAAGTTAACATGAGTTTACTTTCTAAAATAGAAGGTCCTGAGGATCTGAAAAAATTAAAGCCCTCTCAGCTTAAATTACTTGCTGAGGAGATAAGAAAATTAATTCTTGATGTGGTATCCAAAAATGGGGGGCATCTTGCTCCAAATTTAGGGGTTGTGGAGCTTACCCTTGCTCTCCATTATGTCTTTGATACCCCAAAAGATAAAATTATCTGGGATGTGGGTCATCAGTGTTATACTCACAAGATTCTCACAGGGAGAAGGGATGCCTTTAAGACCCTAAGAACCTTCCAAGGCCTTGCCGGATTCCCCAAAAGAGCAGAGAGCCCTTATGATGTGCTTGATACCGGACACAGCAGTACCTCAATATCAGCTGGTCTTGGAATGGCAGTAGCCCGAAGAATTAAAGGAGAGACGGGAAAAATCATAGTGGTCATTGGAGATGGTTCGATCACAGCAGGAATGGCCTTTGAAGCCCTTAATAACACTGGATATCTACGAGAGGATCTTCTTATCATTCTTAATGATAATGAAATGTCCATCTCACCAAATGTAGGGGCCCTATCAAGCTTTGTTTCCAAAAGGATGACCGGAAATCTTGCCCGATTTATAAAAAAAGAGATTGAAAAAATAGTCCCCAGGCTACCTGGAGGAGACAATCTTCTTCATATCTTCAAAAAAGGCGAAGATCTCTTAAAAATGGCAGTCACACCAGGAGCTCTTTTTACAGCCCTTAATTTTGAATATGTTGGGCCTGTTGATGGTCATGATCTGGATACCCTGATTGAGATATTAAAAAATTTAAAAGAGTTAAAGGGACCTATTATCTTTCATGTGGTAACTAAAAAAGGCAAAGGTTATCCCCCTGCTGAAGCTGATCCAGAGACCTTTCACGGAATTGGTCCTTTCAACCTTGAAACAGGAAGACCTCTCAAATCCGAAGGAGCCCCACCTTCTTATACAGAGGTCTTTGGTGATACCTTAGTGAAGCTTGCGGAGCTTGAACCAAGACTTATTGCCATAACCGCTGCCATGAAGTCTGGAACAGGGTTAAAAAAGTTTGCCCAAAAATATCCCGATAGGTTCTTTGATGTAGGTATATGTGAACAACATGCGGTTACCTTTGCAGCAGGTCTTGCTTTGGAGGGTTTTATTCCAGTCTGTGCTATTTATTCAACCTTTTTACAAAGGGCTTATGACCAGATCATTCACGATGTAGCTCTAAATAAAGCCAAAGTTATATTTGCCATTGATAGGGCAGGTCTTGTGGGTGAGGATGGCCCAACCCACCATGGAGCCTTTGACCTTTCTTATCTTAGACCTATTCCCGATTTGATAATTTGTGCTCCAAAGGATGAAAAAGAACTCAGGAATCTCCTTTTTAGTGCCCTTAAGTATGAAGGGCCCTGTGCCATAAGATATCCGAGAGGTGAGGCCATAGGAGTTAAGATAGATGAAAACTTTAGCTTTATTCCATCGGGAAAGGCAGAAGTGCTTAAGGAAGGTAAAGATGGAGCTATCTTTGCTATAGGAAGTATGTGCTATCCTGCATTGAAGGCTGGAGAAGAGCTTGAAAAAAAAGGATTTTCTGTAGCTGTTATTAATGTAAGATTTTTAAAACCCTTAGATAGGGAGCTCCTTTTAGAATATGCCAAAAAAACTGGTAAAGTCTTAGTTGTGGAAGAAAATTCTATTTTGGGGGGCCTAAGATCAAGTGTTTCTGAATTACTTCTTGAAGAAGGGATATATGTGAAGTTTGGCTATCTGGGTCTTCCTGACCATTTTGTTGAACAGGGGGATCTTAAAACTTTAAGAAAAAAATATGGTCTTTCAACAGAAAAAATTATAGAAAAATTCGTCAATTTAGTTGGAAATTACTGACTTTTTTGTAAGCTTAGGCTTTCAAAGAAGCAAATTTATATAATTGTAAAGGGTATATTTTTTGCAAATATCTTTTTGCCATGGTTAAAAAACTTTTTTTAAGTCTTGGTCTTTTATGTCTTTTTTTTGGGAGTATTTCTGCCCAAGATTCTCACAAATCTCCTATTAAATCCGAAAGGGATATAAACACTTACTGCACTAAAATTTCCTCTTCAAGTCCCCTTTGTCAAAGATGGTTTGAAATCAGACAAAAAAGGCTTGAAGTTAAAAGCTTAATTTATAAAGATATCAAAGATTTTTGTTCTAAAAATCCAAAAGAAAAATTCTGCCAAAAAAGTTTCAGAAGCAATCTTTTCCTTTTTTGCACCAAAATTTTACCCCAAAATCCAAATTGTCAGCTCTGGCAGGAATTAAAACAGGCAGAGCTTGAAACTAAGGGGCTTCTCTCTGAAGAAATCTCACAATTTTGCCGAAAATATCCAGAAAACTCCTTTTGCAAATAGAAAAATCATAAGCCCCATGTAGGGGTTTAAAATTTTAAACCTCTACTTAAGGAAAGATTTTGCAGATTATTTATCCTTTCTTTCCGAAGGGGAATGGGTATGTGGAGAGATTTAATTTGTGTTGCGCCCTAAGAAAAAATCCTATAGAGCCTCAAAAGATATGGACGCAAACACTCTCTTGATGTTTTTTAATTTTAGATTTAGATTTAATATTAAACTATATGATAGAAAGTCAGGTTTCTTTGGGCAAAATATTAGATCAGATACAGAGCTATCTACCTGGTGTTAATACGCGTCTTGTTGAAAAAGCCTATGAATGGGCTGCCAAGCTGCATGATGGTCAGATTAGAAAATCAGGTGAGCCCTATTTAGCCCATCCTATGGAAGTTGCTTTCATTCTTGCTCAAATGAAGCTTGATCTTCCCACTATTGCCGCTGGATTTCTTCACGATGCAGTGGAAGATTGTCAATTCCCCATTGAAACCATTGAAAAGGAATTTGGCAAAGATGTAGCCACCATTGTTGAAGGAGTAACCAAGCTTAAAAATTTACCAGGTTATTCGGATAAAATTACCAAACAGGCAGAAAACTTAAGAAAGATCTTACTTGCCATGGCTAAAGACCTCAGGGTCATTTTAGTCAAACTGGCAGACAGACTTCACAATATGAGAACCTTAGAGGCCATGCCAGAACATAAACAAAAAAGAATTGCTCAGGAAACCCTTGAGATTTATGCACCCTTAGCTGGTAGACTCGGTATTGATTGGGTTAAAACAGAACTTGAAGACCTCTCTTTTAAATATTTCTATCCTGAAGATTATAGGAAACTCAAGATAGAGGTTGAAAAAAGAATAAAAGAGGCAAAAGGTTTTGTTGAAAAGGTAAAAGAAATATTAACTAACCTCCTCAAAGAAAATCACATAAAAGGTGAGGTTCTGGGAAGGGTAAAACATCTCTATAGTGTCTATCGTAAACTTCAAAAATATAATCTTACTATAAATGATCTTGATCAAATCTATGATCTGATTGGGTTTAGAATAATTGTAAATTCTATTGAAGAATGCTATAAAACCCTGGGACTTGTGCATTCCCTCTGGAAACCCGTGCCCGGAAGATTTAAAGATTATATCAGCCTTCCTAAACCAAATATGTATCAAAGCCTCCACACTACAGTTATAGGACCTGATGGGAAAAAAATTGAGATCCAAATCCGCACTGAATATATGGATAAAATTGCCAATGAGGGAATTGCCGCTCACTTTTTATACAAAGAGGGCGCAGTCGTTGATTCCTCAAAATACAAACAATTTGAGTGGATTGCTAAGCTTATAGAACTTCAGAGGGAACTTAAACACCCACGGGAATTTCTGGAATCCTTAAAGCTTGATCTCTTCCCAGAGGAAATCTATGTTTTTACCCCTAAAGGGGATGTAATTGTTCTACCTGTTGATTCCACACCAGTTGACTTTGCCTATAGTATTCATACAGAAATAGGACATCGCTGTGTAAGGGCCTATGTTAATGAAAAGTTAGTGCCTCTTGATTACAAGCTTGAGACAGGGGATGTCGTGCGTGTTGAGACCTCCCCTCATCAAAAACCAAGCCGAGACTGGCTAAAATTTGTTAAAACAAGCCGTGCCAGGTCCCGTATCAAACAATGGTTCAAACATGAGGAAAGAGAAAGACAAATTGCTGTTGGAAAGGAGCTCATTCTACGGGAACTTAAAAAATACAACTACAGCCTAAATGATTTTCAAAGGGAACCCCTCTTTGCAGAGTTATTACAGAAACTGGGATTAAAATCTTCTGAGGAATTATTTGTTTTACTTGGAACAGGGAAACTAAACCCTAAACAGGTTATCAAGTCCTATAGTGAAATAAACAAGGGATTTCCAAAGATTGAAGAGGCTCCACATGAAGTAATAAGTTATCATAAAGTGCCTGAAACCAAAATTCCTGAAAAAAAACCAGGCCTTAGTTTAGTTGCTGATGGATCTTCTGATTTGCTCTTTCATTTAGCCCAGTGCTGTAGACCTATTCCAGGTGATGAAGTTGTGGGGTATATCACCCGTGGAAAGGGAATCTCAGTGCATCGCACCGACTGTCCAAACTTAGCAGATCTTGATCCCGAAAGAATTATTGAGGTAAAATGGGAAAAACCAGATGGGAAAACCTATCCTGCTCATCTTTATGTGGTTTCCCTTGACAGAAAAGGTCTTTTAGCCAATGTTTCCTCTGCTATTGCAAGTGCTGAGGGCAATATCCTCAAGGCCGAGGTTAAAACCACCCCGGATAAAAAGGCCTTCTTTGAAATCTATGTTGAGGTTTCAGACCGGGGACATTTAGATAAGGTCATTGCCAATATAAGTAAGGTTGAGGGAGTTCTAAAGGTTGAAAGAAAACTTGTTTAACTCACAGCTTTTTGAATTTTACCGGCCTTTATACACCGGGTACAAACCTTCATCCTCTTAATCTGCCCACTGGGGAGCTTAACCCTTATACTTTGAATATTGGGATACCACCAGCGACTGGATCTTTTATTAGAGTGGCTGACCTTATTTCCACAAACAGGTTTTTTCCCACAGACCTCACATATCTTGGACATTCTGCTCTCCTCCTTTACCTTTTGAGCTCAAATTTAATATAATTATCCAAAATTGCAAGCTCCTTTAAAAACCTCCTCCAATTTGAAAATTAATGTTAGAGCTGTCTTCACCAGGTTTTTTATCGATATTATAACCCCATTCTATTCTTAAAGGCCCGAGAGGAGAAAACCATCTAATACCTACACCTATGCTCTTTCTGATCTCTGAAGAACTGAACTGATATTGTTTGCTCCATACAGAACCCATATCGTAAAAGAGAACTCCATTAAGATTGATGCTCTTAATCAGAGGAAAAATACTTTCCCCTTGGAAATAAAACATTCTCGTTCCCCCAATCCTTTCCTTTGTATCTGGATCAATGGGGGAAATATCTCCAAATTTATAGCCTCTAACTGAGGATATACCACCCAAATAAAATCTTTCAAAAACAGGCACTGTTTTACCTGAGCCTTCTGTTATATAACCATAACCAAAGACAAGGTGACCTGTGATTTTTTTAATGGGAAAATAAACCTGATGTTCTCCGGTAAACTTAATAAATCTACTATCCCCTCCCAGAAATCCACCTGCATAACTTAACCCTAATTCGTGATACCAGCCTTTTGTGGGAAGAAAGAAGCGGTTTCTTGAATCATAGACTGCCCCAAGCTCCATAGCACTGGTAACATGAATCTTCTGAGATTCTCTAATAATTACCGAGGCGTTGTTCAAAACATCCTTAAGTTTAGAATCATCATATCTATAGCCAAGATAAGCGGAAAACTCTGGAGTAAAGACATAGCCAAGCTTAAGAGAACCTCCTGTACTATCCTTGGTAAAGTCCTCATATTTAGTTTCATAATTATAGAGGGACCAACCTAAGGAATAGCGTGTATCTCTGAAATAAGGATCAAAAAAGTTAAGGGAATACCTTGATGATCGGGAGCCAATTTTGGCTGAGATACTCACTTTTTGTCCTTTACCAAGCCAGTTTCTCTGGGAGACCTCCGTCATAAAGACAAGTTTGTCACTGGAACTATAAGCTGCACCGATACTGAATGTTCCTGTTAAGGCCTCCTTTACTTTTACCTTGAGATTTAGATCCTCTTCTTTAACTCCCTTTTCTTTTTCAATCTTAACATCCTCAAAGTAACCAAGCCTTCTCAATCTTTCTTCACTCTTTTCTAAACGCTTCCCGGAATAAGGCCAACCCTCTGAAAGAAGTATCTCTCTACGAATAACTTTATCTCTGGTCTTAGTATTCCCTTCGATATCAATACGATTTATAAAAACCACAGGCCCCTTATCAACTTTGAAACTTACCTTAAGAAGGTTTCCCTCTGGAACTTTATCAAAACTTGTGTCCACCTTAGCATAAGCATAGCCAAAATCTGAAAAGAGATGAGTAAGCACTACCTCATCCTCTTTAAGCTCTCCAAGACTAAAGACCTTTCCAGGTTGAGTCTTAAGTCTTTTAGTCACTTCCTCAATGGGAAAGAGATCTTGCTCAATTTTTACTTCTTTAACCCTGTATTGAGGCCCCTCTTCTATGGGAATCTTAATAACCACTCCGTCTGCTTCTTCAGAAATCTGGGGTTCACCAATTTTTACCTCAATATACCCTTTGTTTTTATAAGCAGTTTCAATTTTTCCAAGGTCTCTGTAGAGATAAGCCAGGTTATAAACCCCAGGTTCTGCTTGAGGTTCAGGGCTCACAAACTGGGTTATATAACGAGTATACTTTTTAATAGGTGAAAAGGCGCTCTTTTCTGAAACAGAGAGATAACCCTTTAGTTCCTTTTCTGAAAGGGCCTTATTCCCCTGAAATTCAATTTTTTTAATATATTTTTTCTTACCTTCCTTGATTTCAAAAACAAGATTTATCTGGGTTGGACTGGCTTTCTCTGTCTTAAGATTAATCTCTGTCCCATGAAAACCCAGTTGCTCATAATAACTTCTGAGGTTCTCAAGGGCTTTATTCAATTTCTCTGGGGTGGGAATATCTCCTGGTTTTAACTCAATAATTTTAGCCAGATCCTCTTTCTTAGCCTCCTTTAAGCCCTTGAAGGTTATCTCTTTAATAGATTCCCGCTCCTTTACCTTAAAAACAAGATCTATCCCTCTTTCTCCTTCATCTATTTGAACCTCCACATTCTCAAAATAGCCAAGTTTATAAAGAGTCTTCAGATCCTCGTTAACAATCTTTAAATCAAGAAGGTCCCCACCTTTACTTTTTATTTTAGGAAATAGCAGATCCTCCCCTACCCTTTTATTTCCAACAAATCTTATCTTCTCAATCAAGACCTTTGCCTTTAAGATAGCCTCAAGCTCTTTTAAAGTATCCCTAAAAACCTCTTCAAGACGATCGGATCTTCCCACTACATAAAAATAATAGGGATTTTTCTGGCCTACCTTATAGATTTTCCAGTCAAGGCTAAGGGTATCCTTTATAAAAGTAAGCTTAACCTCTGCAAGCCCTCTGTATTCACCGGTTTTTAAAAAAGCAAGAGCTGTTTTCTCAGGAAAACCCTTGATCTCGAGATCATAACCTACTTTTTTAACCCTCTCCTTTAAGCCTTCAAGATAGGTAGTGAGAACTTTTTCATTTTGAGGCTCTCCAAAACTTTTTTGCTCATAAATTAAAATTTTATCCAAGGCCCAAAGGGGGGTGGTTGAGAAAAAAAGAACTGTAAAGAAAAAAAGCCAAAGTTTTTTAGTCACCCGATTCCCTCAAAGAGGTTTCACTATATTCTACAAGAAAACCCTCTTTAAGTAAATAGATTCTATCCATTTTTTTAGCAATCTCAAGATTATGGGTCACCACAACCAAGGTTAAAGAAAGCTCCTGATTTAACTCAAGAAATAACTGAACTACTTCTTTTGCGCTTTCTGCATCAAGATTTCCCGTTGGCTCATCTGCAAAAAGTATTTTTGGGGAGAGAAAAATGGCTCTGGCAATGGCTACTTTTTGACGCTCTCCCCCTGAAAGGGTATAAATTCTCTGCCAAGCCTTTTCAGAAAGTTTAAGTCTTTTAAGTAGCTCTTCCCCTCTTTTTTGAGCCTCCTTTCTTGGCAAGCCCTCCATAAGACCAGGAAGCATAATATTTTCAAGGACATTAAGTTCGGGCATGAGATGATAAAACTGGAAGACAAAGCCCATTTTTTTTCGTCTAATAAAAGAGAGCTCCCTTTCATCTCGGAAATTTAATACCTTTTCTTCCCAGAAAACCTCTCCGGAATCGGGCCTTTCTAAAGTTCCCAAAATATTTAAAAGAGTGGTTTTCCCTGATCCTGAAGGCCCAAGAATGGCAATCTTTTCCCCTTTATTTACTTCAAAATTAATCCCCTTCAATACTTCAATCCTTTTTTTGCCGTTAGAGAATCCCTTTTTGATCTGATGAGCCCTCAGAAGCATTCCTACTCCCTTCTCAATATCTCAGCTGGACTAAATTGAGCTGCCTTTTTAGCAGGGTAGAGACAACTAAGAAGACTTATAAGGATAGCTACAACCCCAATCAATAATAGATCTGTAAGCTGAAGACTTATGGGCATATATTCTACAGGATAAACTTCTCCCGGTAGTTTAATAATAGGATACTTAGAAAGAAGAAGACTTAAAAAAACTCCCAGAGAAAGACCAAGAATGACCCCAGTTCCCGAGAGAAAAAAGCCGGCATAGAAAAAAATCTTAAGAATATTGCCAGAGGTTGCTCCCAGAGCCTGTAAAATAGCTATATCTCCCTTCTTTTCTGAGACAAGCATAATCATGGCTGAAAGAATAGTAAAAAGGGAAACTGCAACCATCAAGCTCAAAATTACAAAAAGCCCAAGTTTTTCCATTTTCAGGGCGGAAAAGAGATTTCTGTTCCATTCTTGCCAGTCAAGAATATAATAACTTATACCCAGATTTCTCTGAAGAATGGTTTTATAATGTTGAGATTTAAAGGGATCCCCTAATTTGAGCTCTAAGGAATAATTTCTCGGAGTAACTCTCTGTGTATAGAGATCAAAGGAAGTGAAAAGGAGATTAAAATCGTAATCATAAATTCCTGTTTCAAAAAAACCTATTACTTCCAGGGTATTTATTTTGGGGAAAAAACCAAAGGGTGTATAAAAGCCTTCAATACTAATATAGGTAAGCCTTTCTCCTTGAGCAATCCCAAGTTTATCTCTTAATCGTGCTCCAATAATGACAGGGATTCCACCTTCTTCCCTGGAAGAGAGCTCATACCTAAAATACTTAAAGCCCTTTTCCTTACTGTAACGGGAAAGATCTACTGCTTTTAAAATTATGCCAACGGGTTGTCCCCCTTTTACAATAAGCCCCTGCTGAGTGGAGACGAGTTGTAAGGTCCTGAGATCTTCCTTAGGGATGCTTTTTTCTATAATATGAATAAGTTTTCTCCCCTCTTCTGGAGAATAAAAAGTGATGCTTAAATGGGGATTCAGGCTCAATATCTTTTCTGCCACAACTTCCTTAAACCCTGTTATAACTGCATTTACAATTGTTAGAGCTGAAACACTTAGGATGACCCCTATTATAGCAATCAGGGTTATAATACCGGTAAATCTCTCCCTTTTGGGAGATATAATGTATCTTAAGGCTAACCAGAGTTCCCAGGACAAAAATTTTCTCACAAATCCTCTCTGCGTCTCAGATGAGGAAAAAGAATAACCTCTCGAATGGAAGGTGAATCAGTAAATAGCATAACCACTCTATCAATACCTATACCTTCACCTGCGCAAGGGGGAAGCCCATATTCTAAGGCCCGAATAAAATCGTAATCTACTTCAGGAGGAATCTCTTCATCTACATCTCGAAGCCTTAACTGGGCCTCAAAGCGCTCCTTCTGATCCCTTGGATCATTAAGCTCTGAAAAGGCGTTAGCTACTTCTTTACCTCCGATATAGAGCTCAAATCTCTCCGCTACCTCTGGATTTTTGTCACTCCTTCTGGCAAGGGGAGAGACCTCAATCGGATATTCCAGCACAAAGGTTGGCTGAATAAGTTTTGGCTCAACAAGCTCTTCAAAAAGTTTCGTCCACCACTTTCCAATTCTTGGGTCTTTCACATTTAGCTCTATCCCTTTTTCCTTTGAAAAATTGAGGAGTTTGTCTCTATCTCCAAGGATTTCCCTTGGCACTCCACCTAAGGAGACAAGTGATTCAAGAAAATGAAGTCTTCTAAAGGGGGGAGTAAAATCAATAGTCTCTCCTTGGTATTCAAGGCCTGGCGAACCAATTAAATCTATGGCCAAACCATAAAAAATTTCTTCTGTTCTCCTTATAAGATCTTCATAAGTCGCATAGGCCTCGTAAAATTCAAGCATGGTAAACTCAGGATTGTGCCTGCTTGAAACACCCTCATTTCTAAAGTTGCGGTTTAATTCAAAGACCCTTTCAAAACCACCCACAAGTAGCCTCTTTAAATAAAGTTCTGGGGCAATACGCAGGTAAAGATTCATATCCAAGGCATTGTGATGAGTTACAAAGGGTTTAGCTGTTGCTCCCCCAACGATGGGCTGCATCATAGGGGTTTCTACCTCAAGAAATCCCTCAGAGATTAGATAATCTCGAATATATTGAATAATCCGAGTTCTTGTGCGAAAGATTTCTTTTACCTTTGGATTCATAATGAGATCCAGATATCTCATACGATAACGAAGCTCTACATCTCGTAAGCCATGAAATTTTTCAGGTAAAGGCCTCAAAGACTTGGTAAGAAGCCTCACCTCTTTTGCAAGAAGGGTAATTTCTCCAGTTTTGGTCTTCATCACCCTTCCCACAATTCCAACAATATCGCCAAGGTCAAGGAATTTTTTTACAAAGTCAAAGGTCTCCGAGGAAAGTTCGTTTTTAGCAAAGAGAACCTGAATGCGATCTGTCTCATCTTGAAGATGGGAAAAGATTAGCTTTCCCATCTCTCTCTTAGCTACCATTCTTCCTGCGACAGAAAAGAGGGCCTTATGTCTTTCAAGCTCCTCAGGGCTTAATTCACCATATCTTTCTTTGATATATTTAGCCCGATCCTTAGGTTTAAAATCATTTGGATAGGGATTAATTCCCATTTGCAAAAGCTTCTCCAATTTTTCATAACGCGCTTTGATTATCTGAGATTCCTCAAGCATCTCCCTCTTCCTCCCCAAAATTTTCCTCTATTTTATTCCTAAAAAAGGCTTTTCCAAGGTCTCAAATTGCCTCATTAAAAATCTATTTGAAATTTTATCGTTGCCTCATAAAAAATCACCTGCAATTTAGCCCTTCTATTTAACCTTCACAAAAAACTATCTATTTCGTCCCTCTTAAATTTGCAAGCTTAGTTCTTTCGCAAAGCTTATTTCAAGGGAAAGAGTTGGTTGAAAGGTAAAGAAGCTTTGAAGAAAGATAAGGATATATCAGAAAATGCTTGAGAGAGCATATTTAGAGAAAAAAGGGAATTATTATCGGGGAAAAAATTGACCATAAAAAGGAGGGGGAGGTAAAATAATTTCCTTTAGAAAATTAAATGAGGCAATACGGGTCTAAGGGGAAGATTTTTTTGAATTAGCCCGGGGATGGGCTTTGAGATAATTTTGCAGAAGATATTCATACTGGACCTTAGTGTATTTCTGGGTAGTTGCAAGGGAGCTATGTCCTAAAAGCTCTTGAATAGAGCGTAAATCCATGCCAGCATTGAGAAGGTGGGTGGCAAAGGCATGTCTTAAGGCATGAGGATGAAGCTTGAAAAGACCATAGCGCATTCCCTCTTTTTTAATTAGCTCAAAGATCCATCTCTCAGAGAGTTTTCCACCCCTCTGATTGATAAAAAGATAGGGACTTTCTTTTTTTAATTTCTTAAGGAGTAACTCCCTTTTTTCTAAATACTTAGTTAGCACACTCAAGGCCTTTTTTCCAATAGGAAGCACCCTTTCCTTTCCACCTTTACCTTTGGCTCTGAGAAGACAAGAAGCAAGGGATAAGTCTTCAAGTCTTAGGCTGGAAGCCTCAGAAACTCTAAGTCCTGTTGCATAAAGGAGCTCAAGAATAGCCCTCGTTCTAAGCCTGACAAAATCTTCTCCTTCAAGACTGTCAAGCATTTGGTTGAGTTCCTCTTCAAAAGGCACTTCAGGCAAAGGGCTTCTGACTCTACCAGTATTTATCTTTAAGAAAAAAGTCTTATTAACCTCACCCCTTTGAGATAGAAATTTAAAGAAACTCTTAAGGGCACTTATTTTTCTTGTAAGACTTGAGGCCTTAAGTCCCTTTTTCTTTAATTCCAATATATAAATTTTTAAGATAAAGGGGCTTACATCTTGGAGAGTCTGCTTAGACTGATTAAGAAACTCAAGAAATTGCAATAGATCAACTTTATAAGCCCTTAAGGTCTGGGATGAATAATTTTTTTCTACTTCTAAAAACTTTAAAAAATCTTCAACCTTATCCTTCATTTAAAAGAGAGGAAATTTTCCTGCAAAGATCCTCTATCTTAAAGGGTTTTAAAAGGACCCTTTCCTCAGGGATTTCGGATAAAATAAATACATCACCTGTGATATAAATCACCCTTACATGAGGAAAAACCTCATTGAGGCTAAATACCACCTCCCTTCCCTCCATATCAGGCAAATTTAAATCAATTAAAGCCACATCAGGCTTCTCAAGAAAAGATAGTTTATTTATAAGGTCTTCTCCTTTCCCAAAAGCAAAGACTCGAGCCCCCTTTTCTGTTAATACTACTTTAAGGGATTCTCTAATTTCATCTTCATCCTCAACAAGATAAATGACTTTATCCTTCAATGAGATTTCCGTGGGTTCTGGACAAAGAGGTTTCTCTGAAACAAGGGGCACATAAAGGTAAAAGGTGGTTCCTTTATTTAATTCACTTTCAACCTCTATAAAGCCTTCTAAATTTTTAATATGGTGATTTACCAGAAAAAGGCCAAGACCACTGCCTTTCTCCTTAGTAGTAAAAAAAGGCTCAAAAATCTTAGACAGCACATCTTCTGGAATCCCTGGGCCTGTATCTCGAATCGATAACTTCACATACTTTTTATTATTTATTTGATCATCATAAGTGCTTATAGACAAATATATTTCTCCTTTGCCTTCCATAGCATCTTTGGCATTGGAAAGTAAATTTAAGAGTATATATCGCCAGAAAGCAGAATCTCCAAGAGTAAAAAGGCTCTTATAATATCCGAGATCAAGATAAAGTTGAATATTGTCTCCTAAAATCAGTTGAAAGGTTTCAAGGTTTTCTTTAAAGAAATTAATTATGTCAATTCTTTTCTGTCTTATCTCTCGGCTTTCCTTGGTATAATCCAATAATATTCTATTTAAATCAATCCAAGAAAAAATTGTTTTTTCAATAGAGGAAAGAAGGCCTTCCATCTTACTAACCGGAGCAGAGCGAAGTTCCTTCAGATAACTTTGAATAGTGTGAAGAACATTATTAAAATCATGCACAAGTCCCCTTAAAAATTCAGAAAAGGTCTGGGTCTTGTGAATTTTTTCTATTTTTTGAGAGAGCTCAAGTAATTCAGAAATATCTGAGGCAATGGAAATTACAATAGGATCACCCTCCCAATCCTGAGTTAGAAAGCAATTCCATATAAAATTGCGTATTCTTCCATATTTATCTTGAAGGGCAAAAATTACTCCTTCTTCTCTAATCCCCTTCATAACCTTTTTACAATGCGCTTCTGCTTTAGGTCTATCAAGCTCCCAGATAAGATCTTTTATTAAACTCTTACCTATTACTTCTTCTCTTGGATATCCCAGAAGGGTCTCTACAAATCTATTAACATAAATTATTTTATCCTCTTTCAAAAAAAATATTAAAACTGGAAGGGCCTCAAGCAACTCAAAAAGAAAACCTGAAAAGGGTTTATCCTTTCTAAATTCCTGAAAAGAAATTAAAATATTTTCATCATCCAGAAATTTACAAGTTCCAAAGTAAATAAGGGGAACTGGATAATCAATAGTTAAAAGGATTTTTTTTTCCTGAAAAAGATCCATTTTTAGGCAAATCCCCTGTCTTTCTATTTCATCAAGAAGAGATTTTGCCTTAGAATTATGATAGACTATCTTCCCTGTTCCTTTATTCAATATAAGAATAGGATTATCCAAATTATCAAGAGCCTTAAGAATTAGATCAGACATTTTTTTCCTTATTTTTAAGGATAAACAATATTGGCATATTTACTATAAAAATTAAAAAAATCCATACCATCATTAAAACCTTATAATTCAAAATTTCAACCATATATCCTATGGAAATTTGTCCCAGAGGTGCCATACCGAGAAAGGCAACTGAAAAAAGACTCATCACCTTTCCTCTTAATTCAGATGGAGATCTCTCTTGAAGAAAGGAATTTACAACAGGATAAAAGTTGGTAAATGAAAATCCTATAAGCATAACACTAATAAAATATGTTGGAAAAGTATTAGCAAAAGTTAAAATTAGGAGACCAGTTAACCAAAAGGCATGAGCTTTCAATAAATGAAAAATCTTAGAGGGTATTTCTTTTTTAAGAAATAGGAAAAAAGCTCCCATTATAGCGCCTATTCCAACGCCTGATGAAAGAAGGGCAAATTCTTTGGCTGAGCCCTGTAAAATTTTAAAAGTTAGCATTGGTAACAATATTATAATAGAAGTTGCAAAAAAAGTAAAAGACGCTGTAAGGAGCAAAATTAATGAAAATTCAAGATTTTCTGTCAAAAATTTCAAAAAATGTTTTAATTCCTTAATTACATTAAATTTTTCAGATTTTCTTGAAAAATCTTCTGAGGTTTTAATCCAAAAGGTAAAGATAAAAAGTGGTAAATAACTGATAAAGTTGATAAAAAAACATATACTTATGGGAAAAATTTGCATTATAAAACCTGCCAAAGCAGGCCCAAGCATACGGGCACTGTTAAAAGAAGAGGCCTGAAGAGATAAGGCTCTGGTTAAATATTGAGGGGGAACAATTTCACTAATAAAAACCTGTCTTAAGGGCATATCTATAGAGGAAAGAACAGAGGCTAAAAAAGATAGAAGTAAAAAGGCCCAGAATAAATAAATTCCAAAATGTAACAAAATTCCCAAAACCAAAGGGGGAAAAAGGGCAAGAATAAGGAGTAATTGAAGAAGTCTTTTGCGATTAAATCGGTCAATTATGAAACCTGCAAGAAGGGTAACAAAAATCGTAGGAAAGGTGGTCAAAAAATTAAAAAGACCAAGTTCTCCTGTAGAGTGGTGAAGATTGTAAATTATCCACTGGAGAGCAGTATTTTGGATCCAAGAACCTGTGAAAGATAGAAAATGACCAGTAATAAAAAGTCTGAAACCTTTATATTTTAACGGACCTGGTAAGGTCAAAAACATCCCTTTTATTTTATTATAAAAAAATTTTTTTATTACCCTCTTTACAAAAAATTTTTTAGGTGTAATCTACCTTTCAAGAAACAAACATAAGGAGGTTTAAGTAACATGTTTAGAGGTAAGGTTAAGTGGTTTGATGAGAAGAAGGGGTATGGGTTCATCTCTAAGGATGAGGGTGGTGATGTCTTTGTGCATTTTTCAGCCATTGACATGCCGGGCTTTAAAACCCTCAGAGAAGGTCAAACTGTTGAGTTTGAGGTCATTCAAGGGCCCAAGGGAGAACAGGCATCAAAAGTAAAGGTAATTGATGCTGGAAATCCCCAGAATTCAAGAAGGGCAAGGACAAGAGAAGCTTAGTAATTCTTAACCTGACAATTCAGGGAAGAGGCTAAGGCCTCTTCCCTTTTCCATATCCATGTGAAGGGAAGTTTATTTAAATTTATTATAGAGCCATCTAAAATTGCCTTTCTCAAATTCATTCTTGAGGGTTATGATCACTTAGCTATTCTTACAATTCTTGATCCTCATAAGGGTTTTTGCACAATATCCTTTTATCCCAAGGAAAAAGAATTAGTTCAAGAGATTTTACAGGATTTTAGGGTTGAATTTTTAGAGAACTAACCCTTAATAAAGCTCAGCTGGAAAGGGTTCTAAATAAATTTGACTTAATATATAATTCTCATCAAATCTAAGCGCAAAACTTTTAATTAGTTCCAAAGGCACATGTAAATCAACTTTTCCAAGTCCAAATTTTTCAATTAAATGTATGAGATGATGTCTTTCCTTAGGACTTATCCTTTTAGTGAAATAACCTGCCAGGTGATATAAAGTATTGGCATGTTTCTTTCTATCAGGTCTTTTCTTTAAAGCTTCTTTTAATAAAGTTTCATAATGTAAAAACTTACCCTCTTCTGATTCTGCTCGCGCAAGAAGTCTACCCATTTCCTTAGTTAATTCCTCATGATAGGTTTTGAGGAGAAACTTTGCCCTTGTATGAAAATCAAGAAGGCTCTTAGGATTCTCAATTTTGACCTCTACTCTAAAACGGCTCAGGATAAAAATTCTTGTCAAAAAATTATAATAAAGGCTTTTATCTCTGAGTCTGCCTTCGTCTTCAAGAGGTAAATCAGGAAAGACTTTTTTAAAGATGTGAGCAAAAAGTCCATCTGTTTTCCCAACTTTTTTATCATCCTCATAAAGCGTAGCTGTACCTACTCCGCAAGAGGGGGATTTACTCTTAAGAAGGGCTCCATCTATCTGGGAAAGAGAAGCAAGATATTGAATAAAAAAATTCCTCATCTCAAAGGTTAAGTCTCTTCTGGTATCCTCCTGCCAGATGATCCTTTGGTTATATTTTTTTAGAACTCTAATTTTTGGCCTTGGGATACCGAGACCAAACTCTGCCTCTGGGCAAAAGGGTATAGCCTCAATAAAGGGTTTTAATTTCTCAACCAGGGGATCAACAATTTTTCCCCCATCATATCTAACCTCTTCAAAAAAGCATCTGCTAATTAACAAGCAGGGTCGAACCATTTAGTAAAAGTATAAAATTTTTTTTGATCTTTTCTACTCTCTTTTTTTTGCATAAGTTCAGATCATTACAAGAAAAAAAGTGGTAAAAGGTAAGAGGTAAGAGTAGGGAAAGCCCCTTGCGTGTCTGCCCAATAATGTAAGGGAACATATAACAGGCAAACACATAGCCCCTACAAAATACAGGTTCATTTTCCTACACCGAAGTAGTTGAAAAAATCGTCTTGAGTCTCAAAAGATATGGACGCATACATTCCCTTGATAAAGTTTAATAAAGTTTTATAATTCTCAATAAGGAATTATGGAGATATGGCATTTTTGTCCCTCAGTTGTTTAAATTTTGCAAAGAGGTCATGCTTATAATATAGACAAAAATTGTAGGAGGGAATAATGGAACAGATACTTAACAATAACCTCAGAGATTGGTTAAAAAGAGAGCTTCCTCTTCTTCTTGAAAAAGACCAAGAAGTCAGGGAAATTCTTATAGAAGTCGTTAGACCCTACTTTGCTGGAAGAGCTGAAACAGAGGACCGCTTTGAAAAACTCCTTGATGAATTGCGTAAAGAACGGGAGGAAAACCTAAGAAGGTGGGAAGAAAATAATAGAAGATGGGAAGAAAATAATAGAAGGTGGGAAGAAAACCAAAAAAGATGGGAAGAAAATAATAGAAGGTGGGAAGAAAATCAAAAAAGATGGGAAGAAAATAATAAAAGATGGGAAGAAAATAATAGAAGGTGGGAAGAAAATCAAAAAGTAATAAAGCAATTGTTTGAAGAAATTAAAGCCTTAAGGGAAAAACAGGAGAAAACTGATGAAGAAATAAAAGTCTTAAAAGAAAGACAGGAGAAGGATAAACAATATATGTTAAATAAGATTCATTCAACACTTGGAGCAATTGGAGCTCGATGGGGCATAAAAACAGAAGAGTCCTTCAGGCGAGCCATATGCCGAATATTTAAAGAATTTCTCCCTGAATACAAAGTCTCTCGGTATGAGGTGATGGACGAAGAGGGAGAAGTATTTGGATTCCCAGCGGCAATTGAGCTTGATTTGATCATAAAAAATGGGAAACATATTGTGGCAGAAATCAAATCTGGAATGAGTTTCAATGACATAGCCATGTTTTTAAAAAAAGCCAGATTTTATGAAAAGAAAACCGGAAGAAAAGCAGATGCCCTCTGGATCATCTCCCCCATGGTTGATGAAAAGGCCAAAAAGTTTGCCAGAAAACACAAAATATCCATATTTAGCTGCCCTGAGATGATTGAAGAAAAAGGCTAAACTATCACCATAACTACATAAGTTCCGATCCTTACAAGAAAAAGGAAGGGTGTAAAAGGTGAGAGGTTAAAGGATGGGCAAATCTATAGTGTCTGCCCAATCCTTGCGTATCTGCCTAAGAGTTTAAAGGAACAACACAACGGGCAAAGATACAGGTTTGCTAAAAGATGGTAAACACATAGGTTTGTCCTTACTATAAAATGAAAATTAGATAAAAATTATTCAAAAATTGATTGACTTGGGTTGGATGTCGGGGTAGATTTGAGTTTCAAAAGATATGGACGCATACCATAGCTTGAAATAAACAAGAAAAGAAGTATTTTATAAGGTTATTAAAATTCCAAAGAGGAGTTTGCCCTATGAAAAAAGCCCCTATGACCTTAGCTGAAAAGCTTCTTGCTGAAAAGCTTGGTGTCTCCAAGGTTGAACCTGGGGAACTGGTTGAAGTCCCTGTTGACTTAACTCTTGCCAATGACATAACGGGCCCTCTTGCTATTAAGGTCTTCGAATCAACCTGCATAAACCGGGTCTTTGATCCAGAAAAAATTGCCTTAGTCATGGATCACTTTACTCCAAATAAGGACATCAAAAGTGCAGAACAGGTGCGCATTTGTAGAGAATTTGCAAAAAAGTATGGAATCAAACATTATTATGAAGGTGGAGTCTGTGGAATTGAACATGCCCTTCTTCCTGAACTTGGCCTTATTGCCCCTGGCGATATTGTCATCGGAGCTGATAGTCATACCTGCACCTATGGGGCTCTTTCTGCCTTTGCAACTGGTGTTGGTTCAACGGATTTAGCAGGAGCATGGATCACAGGTAAGACTTGGTTTAAAGTCCCCGAAAGCATTAAATTTGTCTATTATGGAAAACTCAAACCCTGGGTCACAGGGAAAGACCTTATCCTCTATACCATTGGAGATATCGGAGTTGATGGCGCCCTTTATAAAGCCATGGAATTTACTGGTGAGGCTATAAAAGGACTCACCATGGCAGAACGCCTGAGTATGTCAAACATGGCAATTGAAGCGGGTGGAAAAGTGGGGCTCATGGAGGCAGACGATAAGACCCTAAAATTTTTAAAAGGAAGACTCAAAAAGGAACCCCTTATCCTTAAAGCTGATAAAAAGGCTAAATATTCTGAAATTAGAGAATATGATTGTTCTAAAATTGATCTCGTTGTAGCCCTTCCACACCTTCCATCCAATGTTAAATTTGTTAAGGATCTCTCTCAAAAGATTTACATTGATCAAGTAGTAATTGGTTCTTGCACTAATGGAAGATATGAAGACCTGGAGATGGCTTCTAAGATTCTTAAGGGCAAAAAAATTAATCCCAATGTGAGATGTATTATTATTCCAGCAACCCCAGAGATTTATAAACAGGCTCTAAGAAAAGGTTTACTTGAAATCTTTCTTGAGGCTGGAGCTATAATTTCCCCACCCACCTGTGGCCCCTGTTTAGGTGGGCACATGGGAATTCTTGCCAAAGGTGAAAAGGCAGTTGCAACAACTAATAGAAACTTTGTAGGAAGAATGGGACACCCTGAAAGTGAGGTATATCTTGCAGGACCAGCTGTGGCAGCAGCCTCAGCCATACTTGGCTACATTGGAACCCCTGAAGAATTAGGGCTATAATGATTGACCCAGAATTAAAATTTAAAAATCCTTTCAAAATCTCTCATAAAGAGAGAAAAAAAATTATAGAAATTCTGAAAGATTTACTCTTTCCTATGGAAGACATACTTTTTGCCTATCTCTTTGGCTCTTTTGCCGAGGGATTAAGGTTTCATGATATTGATATCGCCATTTTTGGAAAAGAGACCTTTGAGCTTTCTGAGTTAATTGATTACTCTAATTTCCTTGAAAGGGCCTTCCATTATCCTGTTCATCTTGTTGACCTCAATGCAGTCTCACCAGGCTTTCAGATGGAAATTCTCTCAAAGGGGATCTTACTCTTTAGCAAAGATGAAGAACTGAGAACAGATTTTATAGAAAAAGTTTCCCTTAAATATAGAGAATACGCCCATTTCAGAAACTTAAGCCTTGGTATTGAGGGCTTACTTTCCTGATGAAAATAAATTTAGAAAAAATTTATAAAAATCTTGAGAATATCAAGGACTCCTATTCCCAGATAGTGAAAATCTCTTCTAAGGATGAAAATATACTTCTTGAAGACCGAATTTCCCTTGGGGCTCTAAAATTTGAATTAATTATCTCAGTTGAGGCTATCTGCAATATTCTTACTCATCTCTTGAGTAAAGTTAAAAATAAAGCCTGTAGTGGCTATATAGATTGCATAAAAAAAGCTAAAGATTTTTCTCTTATAAGTGAATCCTTAGGTGAAAAACTTATAGGACTTGCTAAATTGAGAAATTTACTCGTTCATAGATATTGGGATATTGATGATAAACTTTTACTTAAAGAGGTAAAAACCCATAAAGATGACCTTTTGAGTTTTGTAGAAGAGATAGAAAATAATTTGAAAAACTTTTGTAAGGAGGAAAAAAATGATTAAGGGAAAGGTGTGGAAATTTGGAGACAATGTGGATACAGATGTCATAATTCCTGCTCGGTATTTAAATACCACTGATCCTGAAGAACTTGCCAAACACTGCATGGAGGATGCAGATCCAGAATTTTCAAAAAAAGTAAAACCTGGAGATATCCTTGTTGCAGGAAGAAATTTTGGTTGTGGCTCCTCAAGGGAACATGCTCCCATTGCCATTAAGGCCTGCGGAATATCCTGTGTGATTGCAGAATCCTTTGCAAGGATCTTTTATAGAAATGCCTTCAATACAGGACTTTTGATAATTGAATGCCCAGAAGCTGTAAAAGACGCCCAGAATGGAGATGAACTGGAGGTAGATGTGGAAAAGGGACTGATTATCAATCATACGCAGAAAAAAACATATAAGATTCATCCTTTACCCTCTTTTATGAAGACAATTCTTGAAGATGGAGGATTAATTCCTCATATAATGAAAAAATTTAAAGCAAGTTGTTCAATTTAAAACCTGTTGTCCATGGGAATTAAGCTTAAATTTTCCTTTCAAAGAAAAGGGGATCTAACCTCTCTCTATGAAATAGTTGAAGCCTTAAGAAGTGAGAAAGGGTGCCCCTGGGACAAAAAGCAAACTCCCCAGAGCCTTAAAAAATATCTTTTAGAGGAGACCTATGAAGCCCTTGAAGCTATTGAAAAGGGCTCTCCTGAAGAGATTAAGGAGGAGTTAGGGGATTTACTATTTTTACTTCTTTTTATTATTTATCTTTATGAAGAGGCAGGTGTTTTTTCTATTAGAGATCTTGTCTATTTAACCTTTCAGAAAATGATAAGAAGGCATCCCCATGTCTTTGGTGAAGAGGAGGCCAAAACAGCAGAAGAGGTTATTTCTAACTGGCAAAAAATAAAAAGTAAAGAGGGTAAAAGTGAATCGGTTCTTGGCAATATTCCTAAGAGTCTTCCTGCCCTACAAAGGGCATACAGACTCGGAGAGAGAGCTGAAAGAGTAGGTTTTGACTGGAACTCCCCTCAGGAGGTCTTTCCAAAGATATATGAAGAACTTAGAGAGCTTGAAGAGGCTCTATCCCAAGGCAATACCTCTCAGATAAAAGAGGAACTGGGGGACTTACTCTTTTCCTTAGCCAATCTATCAAGAAAACTAAACCTTAATCCCGAAGAGGCCCTAAGAGAGGCTTTAGAAAAGTTTGAGCAAAGATTTAGAGAAATGGAAAGAAGGATAAAAGAAAAGGGAAAAGGCCTTCAAGAGCTCTCCCTTGAAGAAATGGATGCCCTCTGGGAAGAAATAAAACCTGCAAAATTATGATCCAGGTTGAAAATTTAACGCTCTCCTTTAATGAAAAGCCCATTTTAGAGGAAATAAATTTAACGATAAATCAAGGAGATTTTCTGGCTATCATTGGTCCCAATGGGGGTGGTAAGAGTACTCTTATCAGGTGTCTTCTTGGGTTTTTGCAGCCTCAAAGGGGTAAAATTACCCTTTGGGGAGAGCCAATCTCTACTTTTAAACACTGGTATAAAATTGGCTATCTCCCCCAGAGAGCAGGCAAAGAATTGCTCTCTTTGAATCCGATAACTTTAAAAGAATTTGTCCTTCTCCCCTCTAAGTGGTATAAAAAGCCTGTTGATACATCTCATCTTAAATTTCTTATAGAAACCTTTGGGCTTGAAGAACTAATTTCCAAGAAGATATCTCACCTCTCCTTTGGTCAACTTCAGAGGGCTTATTTAGTTAGGGCCTTGCTTTTAAAACCAGAGATTTTGATTTTGGATGAGCCTTCAGTTGGGCTTGACTTTGTTTCCCAGGAGGCCTTTTATCAAATCCTTTCGGATTTTCATAAAAGGGGCTTGACTATCATTCTTATTACTCACGAAACATGGCTTTTAACTCGGGAGATAAATAAAGTTGCCTGCCTGAACCACAGGCTCTACTATCACGGAGAACATGAAGAGTTTTGCGTTTTAGCAGAAAAAGGTATTACAGATCTTCCCTATCATAGGGTAGAACACCTTCATTGGTAGAAATTATGGAGAATTTGGTCTTTTTCCTTAAACTTTTCAAATGGGGGCTTTTGTCCGGGCTTTTCTTTGCAGTTTCTTCTGCTCTTACCTCTCCCTATCTAATCCTTCAAAAAAATTCCCTCTTTCCCCATGCTATAACTCATCTTTTATTGCTTTCCCTTCTAATTCTCTCGGTTATTTCACCTCTTGTCCCTCATTACTTACACTTCCCTTTTTTACTTCTTCTGACCCTTCTTTTAAGCTCATTTATACACCTCTTAGTAAAGGTGTTACATATTTTTGAAGATACTGCAACCTCTCTTATAACTTATCTATCTCTCGGAGTTGCTCTAATCCTTGCTACTAAAACCTCTCAATATGATATAACCCTTCTAAATTATCTTTTTGGCTCTCTATTCACAGTGGAAGCTATAAATGTCTCTGAAAGCCTTTTTGTCTTTATTATCTCCTTAGGACTATTTTTTTATTATAAAGATATATGGCTCACCCTTGGTATAGAAAAGGAAGTTCCTGGTCTTGACTTTCAGAAAGCTCAATTCTTTTTCCTACTTTTAATCACTCTTCAGACCTTAATTGGGGTTAAACTTATGGGTGTCCTTTTAGTATCAGCCTTTTTTGTTTTTGCCTCAACCCTTGCCCTTAAAAGTTCTCCTTCCTTTAAATGGGTAGTCCCTTTAACTATATTTTTTAATTTGTTTGCTGTAGTATCAGGTTTTCTTCTTTCTATTTATTTTGATCTTCCCTTTTCAGCTGGAGCTATTATAATTATGGGACTTTACATTCCCATGCTTTTCTTGGTAAGACACAGATGAGGTTTATTGATACCCATGCCCATTTAAATTTATCTGAATTTAAAAAAGACCTGCCTGAGGTAATAGAAAGGGCTAAAAAGGCAGGGATTATTAAATGTATCGTTGTTGGTATAGATAAAAAAACAGGAAATCAAGCCCTTGAACTCAAAAAGGCCTTTCCTGAATTTATAGAGATTGCCATAGGCTTTCATCCCCACGAGGTTAAGAAACTAACTGAGCTTGATTATCAATGGTTAGAGGAACATCTGCCTCAGGCTATTGCCCTTGGAGAGATAGGGCTTGATTGGGTAAAGGAATACTCTCCTAAGGAGCTTCAGATAAAACATTTTGAAAAACTTCTGGAACTTGCAAGAATTTATAAAAAACCCGTTATCCTTCATCTGAGAGGAGATCTCTCTTTCTGGGACTTTTCTCTTGATCTTCTCAAGGCCTATCGGGATCTTGCTCTTCTTTTTCATTGCTTTACCTCAGAAAAAGAGATAGCTTTAAAAATCCTTGAATTCAACTCCATGCTTTCCCTCCCTGGAGTTATTACCTTTGATAAAGCAAGGGCTTTGCAGGAAGCAGTTAAAACTATCCCCATAGAAAGAATTGTTCTTGAGACCGACTGCCCTTATTTATCCCCAGTCCCTATGCGAGGGAAACGCAATGAACCCGCTTTCTTAATTTATACCGCACAAAAACTTGCTGAACTTAAAGAAACTACTATAGAAAAGGTAGCTGAAATTACCACTCAAAATGCAATAAAATTTTTTAATCTGAATCAATAATTTCATCCTTACAAAAAAGGGAAGAGGTGAGAATAAGGGGGAGCTCCTGCGTGTCTGCCAAATCCTTGCGTGTTTACACAATAATGTAAAGAAATACATAGGTTTGTCCCTACAAAATACAGGTTCCTTTTCCCACAACAGAAATAGTAGAAAAATTCTATAGTGTCTCAAAATATATGGGCGTAAACACTAACTTGACAAAGAAAAATTTTTTTGTATTCTATGTAAATTTAAGGATTTAGACTTGATATAAAAGTAATAAAAAATTAAAAGTAATAAAAAAAGAAGGAGGGTCTTATGAAGTCTTTGATTCGGCAAAATTTTCTTATGGCTTTAGCTGTTGCTATAATTGGGCTTTTAATTTGTATTTTTGTGTTTTATGAATTGCAAAGTCTCAAAGGCTGGGGTGTTGCTGTAGATAATGCAGGAAAGTTAAGATTTAACAGTCAGTGGCCAAAGGCTGCAGGATTCCTTTATTTTGAAAAAGTTTGTCTCAAAAAAGAGGACCCTCAAAGTAGTGCCTCTAAAAACTATATTGAAAGGATTGAAAAATCAAGAAAGACTGTTTTTAAGGCCATAGAGGATTTGAAATATGGAAAAGATGGTTCTAAAGCTATTTCATCGGTATCAGATGAAAAAGCTGTGACCCTTTTTAATGAGATTGAAGGGGGATATAAAGAGCTCTTTAATCTCATAGATAATCTTGTAAAAACCTGTGATGAAAGGCTTCTTGGAAAAATAGATGAGGTCTCTGAAAATATCCTTTCTAAGGCTATGGAACTTACTCCCCTTCTTGCTAAGAAGGGTGTAAATGATACAAGGCTTCTTCAGGTTCAGATTCTGACAATCATTCTTATTTTAGTAATAATGGCTTTAAGTTTTGGATTTTCCCTATATTCAACAAAGATCCTTAAAAATACCATATCCGAATTGACCAATGGTATCAAGAGCTTTGAAAAGGGTGATTTTAGAGTTTTAATAACCACAAAGTATAAAGAATTCAGTCCTATAGCAAACTCTCTAAATGCTTTAAAAAGAGTTATTGAGGGAATGCTAAATGGAATGCTTAATGCAAGCGAGATTACCTCTAAGGTGATAGAGGGTCAATATGAAGATGTTGAGGAGGCATCTCCAGTTTCTTCTCAGATTCAATCCCTTGTGGAAAAGGCCTCAAGTATTGGAAGTGAGCTTACAGATCTTCTTGCCTCAATTGAGAGGTCAACAGAAGAGATGAAGCTTGCTATCTCAGAGATTTCTAAAAATACCCATGAAACAGCTGATAGAGCCAAACTTGTGAAAATTTCTGCAAGTGAAATGGAAGAGACTGTTCTTGCTTTAGAGAGGTCTATGGGAGAGATTCGTAATATATCTGAAATTATTCGGGGAATTGCTGAGCAGACCAATCTCCTTGCCCTTAATGCCTCAATTGAGGCAGCTCGTGCAGGAGAGGCTGGAAAGGGCTTTGCAGTGGTAGCCAATGAAGTAAAGGAGCTTGCCAAAAAGGTTTCAGATTTTACAGGGGAAATTGAAAAGATAGTGGATAATCTCTCTCAAGAGGTCAAAAATACCGTTGAAAAGGCAGAAAAAACAAAAGAGATGGTGGATGAGGTTGAGAAGGCAACCTCAATGATTGCAGGAGCAGTTGAAGAACAAACTGCGGTAACTGATTCTATTGTAGAAAATACTCTTCAAACCAAGGAAAAAAGTTTTGCCCTTATTTCTGAGATTGAGGACTTAAGAAAAGTTGTAGAGAAACTAAATGAACTTTTTAAGGATATAAAGGTTTCTTCTGATATTCTTTCTGAAATTAGTTTAACCAATAAGATTACAGGTAAGCTTTTTGATATAGAAAAAATTCAAGTGACAGATGAGGAACTTGAGAAGCTTTCGGTTAATGCTCTTGTAAATCTTGCTGTTTTAGGGCATATAAACTGGAAGATGGGATTTCTTTCTGCTCTTAATGAAGGTGTTATACCTCAAGTTGAAAGAGATCATAGAAGGTGCTTACTTGGAAGATCCATGCAGATCCTTGAAAAACGCTTAAAAGGGACCCCTGTAGAACCTGTTTTAAAATCCTTAGAAAAACCCCATGAAGAGCTTCATGGTTTAGTTGGAAGAGTGGAAAGAGAGCTTGATTTGAAAGACAAAGAAAGTATTACCAGATTTATAGAACTTAATGTATTACCAATCTTTGAAGAAGTTATGAAGCACCTGCTTGATATAAGGGATGCCTGTAGAAGACATGGTTGTGATTAGGTCTTGACTACTTAAGAGTTTTTATTTATTATGTTATAAACTTACGGATAGCAAAGGGGGCCTCTATGATAGATGAAGATATTTTAAAGGATTTTCTTGTTGAGGCAAAAGATGGAATCGCTAAGATGGAGGAGGAATTTATTGAACTTGAAAAGGATAAAGGAAACCTTGAGATTATTAAAAGCCTTTTTCGAACGATGCATTCTTTAAAAGGGGCATCTGGATTTTTTGGGTTCAAATCCCTTGAGGGTATAGCCCATTTTGCTGAAGATATCCTTGGAAAGATAAGAGATGGAGAGATTGAACCTACTGAAGAAGTAATTGATATTTTGCTTAAATGTCTTGATGAAATCAAGTATATTGTTGCCTATCTTGAAGAAAATAAGACTGAGCCAGTGGAAGATAGAATTCTTGATTTTCTTGTAGATCTTTCCAATTTTACAAACAAATTAAAGAAAAAAGGTGAGGTTCAACTTTCTAAGGAGGCTGAAAAAGGAGTAACTTCAGAAGTTAAACCTGAAGAAGTGAGTCATAAGGAAGAGCCTTTTGAGGAAAAAGCAAAGACTAAGGAAGAGCCTGAGGTAGAAGAAAAAGTTCTCAATGAGAATGTCTTACCAGAGGAAAAAAGGGAGGCTGAAAAGGAGGAAAAAACCGTTGCAACCCCTCAGATACAACTTACTGAGACCCATATTAAGGTTGATGTAAAGCTTCTTGATCAACTTATGAATCTTGCTGGAGAGTTAGTTCTTGCAAGAAACAGGGTTGTTCAACTTGCCAATAAAATCAATGAACCTGAGCTTTCAAGAAGTGTACAAAGTCTTTCTATGGTTACAACTGAGCTTCAGGAAACTATTATGAAGACCCGTATGCAACCCATTGGGGTTGTTTTTAATAAATTTCCCCGGATTGTTAGAGACCTTGCTAAGGCTCTGAATAAAAAGGTTAATTTACATCTGGAAGGAACAGAAACGGAGCTTGATCGTTCAATCATTGAGGCTATAAAGGATCCTCTCACTCATTTAGTCAGAAATTCCATAGATCATGGAATTGAAGCCCCTGAGGTTAGGGTTCAAGCAGGCAAACCTCCTGAAGGAAATTTGATTTTAAGGGCCTACCATGAGGGAGGCCAGGTAATTATTGAAATTGAGGATGATGGGAAAGGAATTGATCTTGAAAAGATAAAGAAAAAGGCCATAGAAAAGGGCTTTGTCACACCTGAAGAAGCTGAAAAGCTCTCTGACAAAGAGATCCTCTCTTTTATTTTTAAATCTGGCTTTTCAACCGCTGAAAAGGTCACTCAGGTATCGGGCCGTGGTGTTGGAATGGATGTAGTAAAAACTAATATTGAAAAGCTGGGGGGATCTATTGAATTAAATACTTTTCTTGGAAAGGGAACAACAGTTAGAATTAAAATTCCTTTGACCTTAGCCATTATTCCAGCCCTTATTGTTACCTCTCATGATCAACGCTATGCCATTCCCCAGGTAAGTTTGAGAGAGCTTGTAAGCATAAATCCAGAGACTGATATATTAAAAATGGGTGATACTGAATTTTATCGTCTCAGAGGGGAAATTATACCAGTGGTTAGACTTTCAAGGGCTCTTGGTTTTAAGAATGGAAAGTCTGAAAAAAGCTTAGTAATACTCAATACAGGAGAGAGACACATAGGTCTACTCGTTGACCAGATTTACGATTCTGAAGAAATAGTGGTTAAACCCCTTGGTAAATGGTTTAAAAATATTCCCCTATACAGCGGTGCAACTATTATGGGGGATGGGAAATTGGCCTTGATTCTCGATGTGGTTGGGTTAAGTCAACTTGCTGGCTTAAAAACAGAGGAAATAGAAAGGTCTTATGAGGAGAAAAAATTTAAAACCTCAGCTGAGGAGACTCAGTTTATCCTTATTTTCAATGTGGGTGAGGATTCTTTAGCTCTTCCGCTTGCGCTTATTTCAAGACTTGACAAGATTAAAGCAGAAGAGATTCAAATCATCGGCGGGAAAGAAGTAATTCTTTATAAGAACAAGGTTATTCCATTAATTCGCCTTGAAAATTACTTGCCTATTCAGGGATCCCCTCCTCAGGAAGAATACAATATTCTTTTCTTTACGGAAAGAGAAAAAACTTGCGCTATTCTCTGTTCAAAGATTGTTGACACCTTAGAGACAACCTTAGAAGTAGAAGTGGATCTTTATGTCCAGCCAGGTATTCTTGGACATAGAATAATTAACAATAAAACTATACTCTTTCTGGACATATATAAAGTTATAGAGATGTATGATCCTGAGTGGTTTATCGTAAAAAGAGAAGAACCTGAAGAAAATCTAAATATTTTACTTGCAGAGGATTCTCCCTTTTTCCAGAACATGATAAGAAATTATCTTGTGCAAGCTGGTTTTGAAGTAGAAGTAGCTGGAAATGGAGAAGAGGCCCTTAAAAAGCTCAAAGCAGGATACAAACCAGCTTTAATTATCAGTGATATTGAAATGCCAGTTATGGATGGCTTTGAGTTTATTAAGAATGTTAGATCAATTCCTGAATATAAGGACATTCCTATTATGGTGCTTACTTCTTTAACTGGAGAGGATATAAAGAAAAAGGTTTTTGAATTAGGGGCTAATGCCTATGAGGTAAAGCTTGAAAGGGAAAAAGTCTTAAGAGCCATAGAGGAATTATTATCTTATAAGAAAGAGATGCGGATTTCTATTTAAGGCTATGAATAATTTTGCATTTTCATCTTCAGAAGAATTAAAGCAGTATTTTAGGATTAGAGTAAAAACTCTCCATCCTGACCGGGGTGGAAACCCTGAGGAATATCTCAAATTTCTGGAATGGTATAAAAAAGCCCTTGGTGAATTACAAAAAAAAGAGTCTGTTTCTATTTTAAAACAGTATATTCCCAAGGGTAACTCTTTTTATAAAATGCAGGAATTTACAATCCGTGAAGTAGCATTAGCAGAGACTGTTGAGTTAACTCTTCCCCTTAGGGAAATAACCTGTCCAGATTGTAAGGGATGTGGTCAAGATTTAAAAGGAGCTAAAGAAACCTGTCACAATTGTCAGGGAAAGGGAGTTTTAACTCTGCTTAAAGGGAATCAAAGTTTAACCTTCCCTTGTTCCTTTTGTAATGGAAAGGGGGTTATCTTTAAAGAAAGTTGTTCAAGGTGTATGGGTAAGGGTAAAATAAAAGAGGAGGAAAGAGTTAAAGTTAAATTACCTCCTGGTTTAAGAGAGGGTGATATTCTCTTTATACCCGGATCCCTTTACAACGCAAAGTGGGACTTTTATTTAGAAGTAGTTTTGAAAAAACATCCTAACCTGACCTTAGAAAAGGACAAGCTTTTATATGAGCTTAAGCTTCCCTTTTATGAAATTCTTATTAAAGAAACTATTGCTATTGATACCTTAGAAGGAAGAGAAGAGATCCCAAGTAGACTTTTTACTACAGGTGGATCCGTTGTTCTAAGAGGAAGAGGCCCCTTTGTAAAGGAGAATGATTCAATTAAAAGAGGCGACTTAGTAATATCTCTAAAGCCAGTTTTTCCGGAAAAAATCTCGGCTAAGGCTAAAAGCTATTTAGAAAAGGCAATAAAATATATGGAGGGATTTAAGAATGAAGACCCAAGATTTTAAACCCTTAGTTGAAGCCAGGAAAACCGTTGCCCTTCAAGAGACCGTTCCTTTGATAACCTTTTATTTAGGGGATATACTTTTTGGGATCTATGCAGAAAAGGTTATGGAGATTAATAAAGATTTAGAAATTACTCCAGTTCCTTTATCTGATCCCTATATTTTAGGGATTATGAATCTCAGAGGCCAGATTCTGACTGTAATAGATCTTGCTAAGAAAATAAATTTCCAGATTGAGACCCATCCTAAACTTAATTTGATTGTGAGAAATCAAGATGAAGCGGTGTCTTTTTTAATTGAAAGGATTAGTGATATTATGGAGGTTCCGGTGGTTAAACTTGAAGATCCCCCTGAGAAAATTGAAGGCTTTGATAAAGAATATGTGGAAAAAATTTATCAGCTACCGGATAGACTCCTGGTTATTTTAAATGTTACGAAACTATTTGCTAATTAACTTAATCTGTAAGGATTCCAGCAAAATTTAAAAAGACCTTCCATTTGTCTTTTTTGTGTTTGGGAAATTCTTCAAGAATGAGAGCCTGCCATCTTGGAGTTTTAGGAAGTTTAAGAAGCTTTAATCCAGCTTCCTCTGGAGTTTTATTACCTTTTTTAAGATTACATTTTTTACAGCAGAGCACCACATTTGTCCAGACTGTTTTTCCTCCTCGACTTTTAGGAATCACATGATCAATAGTTCTTTCTTTCGGGTTTTTAAGAACCTTACCACAATATTGACAGGTAAATTGATCCCTTAAAAAAAGGTTTTGTCTGGAAAAGATGACCTCATTTTGGGGGAGAGACTCGTAATAGGGTAAATAGACTGCATCAGGCACAAGAAGAGAAATAGAGGGGCTTTTGATAAATTTAAACTCAGAGCTCTTCCCGTTTTCATAAAATTGACTAATCTTAATCCACTCCTCAAAGGTATGCGTTGTCCAATCGGGAGTTATAACTTTGGCTGTGCCTTTAACCAGATGACAAATAGCTCTTTGAAGAGTAATAATTTGAACAGCTTGATAATATTTGTTTAGGACAAGGATTTTTTCCTGAAGAAGACTTGGCCCCAACCTTTAGCTCACCACTGGACAGGTCATGGTATGATTTATAGCTGGAATGTTTTGAAATCTCTCTAATAGAAGTTTAGAGATATCCTCATAGTGAGGCACTTCTATCTCCACAATGATATCATAGGGGCCCATAATTACATCAAGCCTTTTAATCTCCTCAATTTTTTTAAGCTCCTCAACTACCTTTTGGGTCTGACCAATTTGGGTGTTAATCAAAATATAAGCTCTTAAAGGCATCTTCCCTCCTCCTTTCTTTGAAATGTTTATATATGATAAAGCAAATTTAAAAAAAAGCAAGAATTTGGGTTGCGTTTATGTCTTTCCCCCTGCCTCCGCACATTGATGCTAAAATATAAGTGGTTTCAAATTATTTCTCCCTCTCACCTCTCACCTCTCACCTTTTACCTCTCACCTTTTTCACCCTTTCTTTTTCTTGTAAGAGTATGAAACTATGCAAAAAATTAAACTTCTAAGAGAAATCAGGGTGCCCTTTTAGATTAGCAAGTTTTAAATAAACTTAATGCTAATCCTGAAAATTTTTCTGTAACTCCTTCAAAAGAATTAAAACTTTTTCAACCAACTCTTCTGGAAGACTTCCCATTCCACAGGCAGGTGTAAAAAGGATTCTATGCAGTAATATCTCTTTCTTTATAGAGGTTTTTTCCGCTAAAAGAGAAAGCTGTTTTTTAAAACCTTCAATAATCTCTTCCTTTTCTACTTTCTCCAGAAATGAACTTGTGGTTGGTACTGCACCAAAGGCAAGGTATTTCTCAGGTTTGGTCAAAAATTCTTCAATTTTATCTACATAAATAATAAATTTTTCAAAAAAGGAAAAACTATCAAAATTAACAATATCTATCTCTGAATCCAGAAGAATATCCCAGGAAGTATTGGCGCATACATGTATTCCAACTATGAAACCATGTTTTTTAAGGATCCCTGTTATTTCTTTTAATAACTCAAGGACAAATTCCTTAGACAAAGAGATATAAGTGCTACTTCCAAAGCCTGAAAGACCAGGTTCATCTAAAAAAATAATTACCTTTTCAGCTAAATCTTTTAGATAATAACCCTGAGAAAGAGCCTTTAAAATAAGATATCTCAGAAGGAGATCCCTTAAGTCGTCTTTAAAGATAAGGGATTCTTCTTTTTCATTTTTTAGTGAGATTCCAAGGGTAAAAGGTCCTGTAATTTGACCTTTTAAAAAGAAGGGGTTCAGAGTTTTGGCCTTTTCGAGAAAAGGGAAAAAGGTCCTGGAAAAGTTTGTTTTTAATTGTTCTTTTAGTAAAAAGAGATTATTATTTTCTGTGATTTCAACATAATTTTCATAAACTTTCAAGAGGCTTTCTTCAAAAGAAGGAGTATTTGTTATAACACGCTCCTTTTCAAGATCAAAACCAGGAAAATCGTAAACAAACTGCCAAAGCATTCCCTCTTCTTTAAATTTTGGCAGTTGAGGCCAGGCAGGGATGTCAAATCTAAAGGCTATATCAAGAGCTTTTGTAACATCAGTAAAAGGAAGACTCCCTATGTGGGTTGTCTTTAAATACAACTCAGGGTAGGACACAGACACCTCCTTGGGTCTCATTATTACATTCTTTATTAATCTTCTTGCCCTCACCCAGTAATATTTTTTGCATATCCTCAAGATCAGGATAAATTATCCAGGTCTTTTCACCTTTTTCAATTAAAACAGGAACTGAAGAAAGATTAAAAATCTTTAAAAGGAAAAATCCCTTTTGCAGGGGAATTTTCACAAGATCATTCCTTTTAACAGCTGAGAGAAGCTCTTTACAGCGGGAACAATCCTCGGAATAGATTAAATAATATTTCATTTGAGGAGCATTTAAAAAATTTTCTGAAAAAGATGTGATTTTAAAAGCAAAAAATAACCCCATAAAACCACCCAGGAAAACACTGAAAAGGGAAAAAGAATTAAATCTGCTTTCCCTTAGAAAGATAAGATATAACAGAGCAATTATGAATAGAGAGCCTCCGATAAATAAACAAAAGTAACAAAGAAGCTGAAAATCAAAAAAGAGCCTTCCTAAAAAGACACCTTCAGCTATTAAACCGGCAGATAACAAAATTAAGATCAAATTAAGAAAAAAGGAGCCTTCGGTGGAGCAATAGAGCCAGGTGATAAAAAAAAGAGAAAAAAAATATATCCCACCAAGAACTAAAAGATAGTTCTTGGGTATAATTGTTAAAAATTGAGTGATCTCACAGGCCTTAGAGGTACAGAGACTTTTTCCATAATGGTATAATACACCTTCTATTAAAAGGACCATCAAAGTCAAAAAAATAAGAAGGTAGATAATAAAAAGAGTGGAGCTTCTTTTTTTTGGCATACCAATGTATTTTATACGACCCCTAAAAAAAGTAAAGACTTGTTTTAAATGCCTTTTGGGTTATATTAATAATTGATGAAGGCCTTTAAAATAGTGTTTTTAACACTACTTTTCCTGAATGGTTTTTTATTGAATAGCCTTTTTGCTAAGGAAATCAATATTAATTCCGATAAAATGGAGGTTTTTGAGGATGATGGCCTTGCAGTTTTTACGGGAAAGGTCTTTGCCCAAACTAAGGATATTAAACTCTGGGCAGATAAGCTCTATGTTTATTATATAAAAGGAGAGGCCAAAAGAGACATTCAGCGCATCGTTGCCATAGGGGGAGTTAAGATTGAAAGAGAGAAATGGAAAGCTGTTGCTGGAAAGGCTACCTATTTTAAGGGAGAAGAAAAACTCATTTTGGAAGAAAACCCAAAGGTCTGGCATGAAAAGAATCTTGTAGAAGGAGATTTGATAACAATTTATTTTAATGAAGATAGAAGTGAAGTTTTTTCAAGATCTGGAGGAAGGGTTAGAGTAAAAATATATGAAAAATAATGAACTGAGTCTCTCAGCTATACATCTTAAAAAGAGCTTTAAAAAAAGAGAAATAGTCAGGGATATCAGTTTCAATGTCAGAAAATCAGAGATTGTAGGGCTTCTTGGGCCAAATGGCGCTGGAAAGACCACATCCTTTTACATTTTAGCAGGTTTTTTAAGACCAGACAATGGGAGGATCTCTTGTGGTGATAAAGATATTACAAATCTTGATGTCTCGGAAAGGGCAAGTCTTGGGATAATTTATCTTCCTCAAGAGACCTCAGTTTTTAGGGGCCTCACGGTAGAGGAAAATTTTAAAATTGTTATAGAAAAATGGAAAGAAAAGGCTGAAGTTATTGAAAAAAAATTGGAAAATTATCTTGAGATCTTTAATTTAACAGAGGTTTTGCATGTTAAAGCTCAGTATCTTTCAGGGGGTCAGAAAAGAAAAGTGGAGATCGTAAGAGCCCTTTTGATTGAACCAGATTTTATTCTCTTAGATGAGCCCTTTGCTGGAATTGATCCCATTGGAATTAGTCAATTAAAGGATATCTTTAATACCCTAAAAGAGCAGGGATTGGGCCTTTTAATCTCTGACCATAATGTAAGGGATACTTTAAAGATTTGTGATAGGGCTTATGTAATTGCAGATGGCGTAATTATAGGTTCTGGAACACCCCAAGAATTAGTAGAGCTTGAACAAGTTAGAGAAAAATACTTAGGTAAAGATTTTAAGATTTAAAAATGATTGAAATAAAAAATCAGCTCAAGTTAGTTCCCCAACTTATTTTAACGCCTCAGCTTAAACTCACTCTTAAAGTTTTACAATTAAATATTCTTGAATTAAATGAATATCTTCTTCAAGAGGCTCAGGTTAATCCCTTTTTAGAGATAGAATTTAGGGATTTATACTCTGGAAGGTCTCAGGTAGAAAATAGAGAGGATATAACTTTGGTAGATGAATTTCACTGGGATGAAGAAAGCTTATGGGAAAGGAGAGTTCCTTCTTTTAGCTTTGAAGAAGGAGAAGATGAGATAGGGTCCCTCATTGAAAGAACGGTTGGAACTGAAGAAACTCTTACTCAGCACCTTTATTGGCAACTTGGGTTTCTTGAGCTTTCACCTTTGCAAAGAGAGATAGCAGGTTTTATTATGGGGAATCTTGATGATAAGGGCTATCTGAGTGTGCCTGTAGAAGAACTGGCTATAGATATTAATGTATTACCAGAAGAGGTAGAAAAGGTTAGAAGGCTTCTTCAAAGGTTAGATCCCGTGGGAGTAGCTTCTCTTGATCTCAGAGAGTGCTTGCTTGTTCAACTTGAATTCTTAGGTTATAAAGATAGTGATCTTCCTTATAAACTTGTTGCAGAACATCTCTCTGAGCTTGTCCAAAATATTGAGACCCTTTCCAAAAAGCTTGATTTACCTATTGCGGACCTTCAGGAGGCCATGGAGATTATTAAAAATTTAGAACCCTTTCCTGCTCGAAACTTCTCTTCGACCAAAGGACTTTACATTGAACCGGATTTACGATTTTATAAAGAGGAAGAAGAATGGAAAGTAGAGATTTTGAATGAAAAAGCACCCAGGGTTTATCTAAGCCCCCTTTACTATAAAATCATTCAGAATAAAAGGCTTTTAAATAATGGAAAGGGTAAGGAGTTTTTAAAAGAAAAATTTAAAATGGCTGAAAATTTACTTAAGGCCTTAGATAGTAGATATAGCACCCTTTACAAAGTAGGAGAGGCAATTCTTAAAGCCCAGAGAGATTTCCTTGAAAGGGGGGTAAGTTTTCTGAAACCTCTTACCTTAAAAGATCTTTCGCAAGTTACAGGATTACATGAGTCCACAATCAGCAGAGTAATTAGCCATAAATATGTAGATACCCCCTTAGGGCTATATCCTCTAAAATTTTTCTTTTCAACAGGTTATGATACCCATAAGGGAGAGAGTTTATCAGCGGTAGCTATCAAGAACTACATTAAAGAAATAGTGCAGACAGAGGATCCAAAAAAGCCCCTTAGTGATAGTGAGATTGGAAGTATTTTAAGTGAAAAGTATGGAATAAAAATAGCCCGAAGGACAGTGACAAAATATAGAGAGGAACTTAATATCCCATCCATTAGAGAGAGAAGGAAGAAAATATCTTAGCTTAGGAGGGTTATATGATGGAATTTAACTTTACCTTCAAGGGAATGGATTCTTCTCCTGCCATTGCCCAATACGCAGAGAAGAAGCTTTCCAGATTGGAGAGATATTTTTATGGCCCGGTGCAGGCCCAGATAGTTTTAAAGCGAGAAAAGTTTAGAGAGATTGCCGAAATTGTTTTAAATGGAGATGGTGAGACCCTTGTGGTTAAAGAAGAAACAGATGATATTTATTCTTCCATAGATTTTGCCTATGAATCCTTAGAAAAACAGGTTAAAAGGCTTAAAGAAAAAAGACAGGAACATAGGCCCCCGAGAGTGCAAGGACAAACAACTCTTACAGAAACCTCAGAAGAGGTCTTGGTATCCAAAATTGAGGTTGTCCCTTTATCAACTCAGGAAGCTCTTAACCTTTTTAAAAAGGGTAATGATAAAATTTATCTCTTTTTTAATACAGATGAGGACAAAATTTGTTGTTTTTATAGAGAAAATAACAAAATTTTTCTTTACATACCTGAGATGTCTTGATGAAACCTGCTGTAGTAATAATTACCGGGGAATCAGGGGCAGGAAAAAGCACTGCCCTTAAAGCCTTTGAAGATCTGGGCTATCTGGCTATTGATAATTTTCCTGTTAGATTGCTTTTACCTTTTCTTGATGAAATTAGAACAGGGGAGCTTGCTGAAAAAATAGCCCTGGTTATGGATTTAAGGGACCCCTTTTTTTTGCAAGAATTTCCAAATACCATAGCCAAATTAAGAGAAAAAAAATACAGCTTTGATATAATTTTTCTTACTGCAGACCTTAAGGCGCTTATTACTCGGTTCAGTCAGACCAGACGGCCCCATCCCTTTTTACAGGAACTCAAGGATATAAAGGCAGCTATTGTTCTGGAAAAAGATAAATTAGCCCTGATTAAAGACTATGTAACCCTTTTTTTAGATACCTCTAATTTTAATGTTCATCAATTGAGACATGAAATATTCAAAATCTATGGTCAGAGGAAAGAATTGCAATATATTCTCTTACACATTATTTCTTTTGGATATAAATTTGGTATCCCTTATGAGGCTAATTATCTTTTTGATGCTCGGGTCCTTCCTAATCCCTATTTTGTGCCTGAACTTAAGGACTTAAGCGGAGAAACCCTGGAGATTCAAAAATTTCTTTTAAAGGAGCCCAGGACTTCTGAATTCCTTGATTATGTTTATAATTTTATAAAATGGGCTTTACCTCTTCATCGGGCTGAAGGGAGAAATTTTTTAGCCCTTGGGATTGGATGCACCGGTGGAAGGCACAGAAGTCCTGCTTTAGCTTTATTACTTGCGGAAAGACTTAAAAAATCAGAAATTGATACAGAAGTAGTGGTAACTTTAAGAGATGTGGAGAGAGATTAAAATAGTGGAATCTAAGGATTTAGATCAAGTGAGTGCGCTTTTGGATATAGAGAGGGAGGCCTTTGGGGAGAAGGCATGGAATTTAGAAATGATAAAATCAGAATTTCAAAAACATAATAATGTAATTCTTCTTTTAAGAAACGATCAAAGTGAAATAGGTTATGTTCTCATGCGGAGGATTCTTGATGAGGGCGAACTTTTAAGAATTGCTATAAGGCCTGCTTTTCAAAAAATGGGATATGGAAAATATTTATTAGAGAGCCTTTTTAAAAAGGCTAAATCTCAAAGGATTCGGAAGATTTATTTAGAGGTTTCAGAAAAAAATATAGGAGCTGTTAGACTTTATCAAAAAGTTGGTTTTCAAAAAATGGGTTTAAGAAAACATTATTATGGACTAAATGAATCAGCTTACATAATGGTATATCCTTTAAAGGAGGAGGAAAAGGATGATCAGAATAGCCATTAATGGATTTGGAAGAATTGGTAGAGCAATTTTAAGAGCCAGATTTAGGTATCCCGAATTTAATCAAATTGAAATTGTAGCCATTAATGATCTATCTTCACCTGAGATGTTAGCTCACCTTTTTAAATATGATACAATCTTTGGAAAACTTCCCTATGAGGTTCATGTAGAGGGAGATGCCATCGTTGTTAATCAAAAGAGGATAAGGATTTTTCAGGAAAGAGATCCTGAAAGGATACCCTGGAGAGAGGCTGGCGTTGATTATGTAATAGAATCAACGGGATTTTTTACCGATGCGAATTTAGCGCGGAAACATCTCTCAGCAGGTGCAAAAAGGGTTATAATTTCAGCCCCTGCCAAAAATGAGGATGCAACAATTGTAATGGGAGTTAATGAGGAGAGTTATGATCCCAAGAGGCATTTTATTGTATCTAACGCCTCCTGCACAACTAATTGTTTAGCCCCGATTTTGGCCCTTTTAAAAAGATATTATCAAATTGAAAGTGGCTTTATGACTACTATTCATGCTTATACCAATGATCAGAGGTTACTTGATATGGTTCATCCCAAGGACTTTAGAAGGGCCCGTGCTGCGGGTTTAAATATGATACCAACTTCCACAGGTGTGATAAAGGCTTTACAAAAAATTATGCCTGATCTTGCAGATAAGATTGATGGGCTCTCTGTGAGAGTGCCCACTCCTGATGTCTCATTGCTTGATTTAGTGATTAAAATTAAAGAGGATACCACCTCTTCTGAACTTAATAAAATATTTAAAGAAAACCAGAGCAGGTTTATTCGTTATATGGAGGAACCCTTAGTTTCTATGGATTTAGTTGGGGATCCCCATAGTGCTATTATTGATGGCTTAACAACCAAGGTTATTGGAAGAAATCTTCTCAAAATTATTGCCTGGTATGATAACGAATGGGGCTACTCCGTGAGACTTCTTGACCTTATTAGTTTAATGATTGATAAAGAATATCTCTAAGGAGAAATGGGGCAATCAACTTTTACCTCTAAGGCCTTACTTGCTAATCTTCAGCAAACGCGTGTAACTGAAATTCATTATGATGAAAAATATGAGCTTTTACTTGAGATCTTTAAAGATTTTCCTGCCTTAAAAAAACAGGTTTCCTTTATACTCAGAGAAATCTTTCATCCCTTTAGAAACACCCTTCTTGTTTTAGAAGAATTTAGGGCCTTCTTTTTGAGAAATCTTGCACTTATTTTAAGGAGCCCTTTAAGTAATAAGGGTCTTTATCTTATTTTTGAGTTGTTATTTAAATTTTTTAGTGATAAAAGAGAAGTAAATATCAAAACCGCTGAGATCTATTATGCCCTTCTCGATAAAACTGTTAATATCATGGACAAAGATATTTTTATAAAAATTTCTCCTATTCTTATGGAGATCATCAAAGCTGGAAGCGAGCTTCCCGATCCTATATTTTATGCCTTTCTTGAAAATTATTATTCCTTTAAGAGACTTGCTCACAAGATTGCTAAATTTCCTCTTGAATCAGATTTCATTCAAATTTTACAGAAATTGCTTTACAGATATCTTAAATTAACCTACCAGCTCTGGGAAAGACAAAAATTATTGCCTGATGAATTGCGCCATTTAAAAGAAGACGCTTTTCAAAAAGGACCATTGCCTTTATCTGAACTACTTGAATATCCTGATCATTTAGATCTTTTGAGGAAAGTAAAAACTTATGTGCAAGAGGTATGCTCTAATAAAAAAGAGGGTATCCCTGAAGAAGAGCGTTTATCAATTCTTTTTAATTTTATAGAAAATCCCACTCTCCTTCTTTTACATGAAGAGCTAATTAAAGAAGTAAACCAGATTCTTTTGAAAATGATTGAGGAAAAACCTTCAGAAAAACTTGAAGAATTTTTAACCAAGTTTTTTTCCATATTAAAAGAAAAATCTGATCTCTATCCATGGACTGCCTTTGAATGCATTAAAAATATTGGGATATCCATACTTAATAAAAGAGCTGTTTATTTGGCGGAGATTTTAATAGGGGAAATTATAAAATATGGTTTTTTCCCCCCTCAGGTAGAGGGTATAGATGAGCACTGGAGGATAAAAGATAATCCTAATCATCTTTTAAGCCTTAAGGCCTGGCTGGATATCTTTAAGGCTCATCCTGAATGGTGTTCAAGTCTTCTTGCAGCGCTTTTTCTAAATCTTAAACTTTACGGGTTATCCTTAAGAGATACCGATCTCTTTCAGAAGGAAATATCTTCTCTGCTAAACTCACCTATTAAACCTGTTTATAATCTTGTAAAACAATTTTGTAAAATATTTCCTGTTTATTTTAATGAGATAGGTGCTGAAGGACTCATCAGGGACTTATCAACTGAAATAGATGAGATTTCACAAAGAAAAGATACCCTTTTACATTTTTTGAGAAAATTTATTCATATTGAAAATTCAAGTTTAGCCATTGATTTTATTAAAGATATCTTTTATTATTGGTTTACTCTTGATGGTAATTATATTAAAAGATATTTACCTGAAGCAATATGGCGAAGAATTATTAAAGACGAATTATCCTTTCATATACCTATGCAAAAGCTTTTAGTTGAATTATTTAAAACCTTTTCTCTATATCAGATAGAAGACTTTTTAGAAATTAACTTATCAGACATCCAAAAAGCCTTAGAAAATATAGATGAAACTTCAGAAAATAAATTTAAACTTTTATCCTTGATTCATTTATATAAACTTGAAAAACAGAAATATTTTGGATATTTAACTGATATGTTAAGTTTTATAGAGCAATATAAGGCATCTGGTTTTGACTTTGTTTCTGAATTACCAAAAATTTTACAGGATCGTAATTTAATAAAACAGATAAATCAACTTCTTCAATGGGTAAATCTTTTGAAAGAAGAGTATATTTTATCTCCTAAAAAGTTTACTCCTATTGAAGAAATCTTTTTAAAAAGACATATTGCGGTAGATATACCCTCAATGTATGGAAGATATAGAGAGAAAAAATTTGATGCCCTTGGTTTGACCTATAGACTGGAGTTTTTGATTGAGAATAAATTTTCTCAGTTAATTGAAGAATTCCAAATTAAGTTTTTAACCAAGGCACAGGTCTTTAAAATTTTAAAGATCCTCAATCTATTTAAAAAAGCTTTAGAGGTAGACGGAATATCCTCACAAAAGTTTAATTTATATCTTGATCTCTTAGAAAACTCTTTAAAAAGTTATCCAATATCTTTTGATCAGTATCTTGATATATTTAAAGGTTTAATTGACGGAGTCCAACATATAATAAAATCTTATTATGTGAATCCTTATTTAAATGTGTTTCCTTTAATCTTTGATATTTTAGATGAATCAGCCTTACAAGACAAATATAAAAAATATCTTAAAAATAAAAATAAAGAAGAAGCCTATTATTGTTTAAGTGAAGTTATTATTAGAGACATCCTAAATAGCGGTTTTATCGTTAAATATTTAGATAAATTCTTAAAAAAGATCTATGAAGCACTAATAAAGAATAAGGAAAAAATAGAGGGAAATGAGTTAAATATCCTTTTATCTTTTGATACAAGAAAAAGTATAAGCTATATTTATAAACCCAATCCCTTAGCTAATGATCAGATTTATTTAGGAAGCAAGGCCTTTAATTTAATTCAATTATCTAAGGATGAACTTTTTTATACTAAAATACCTTATGGATTTATATTAACTACAGAAAATTTTAGATGTTATAAACTCTTTAAAAAATATTATGATCTCTGGAAGGAATATGAGTCCCTAATAAAAGAGGCCATTAAATTCATAGAAGAAAAAACTCACAAAAAATTTAATGCTCCCAATAATTCACTTCTTTTAAGTGTAAGAAGTGGCGCAACTATTTCCATGCCTGGTATGATGACATCTATATTAAATGTAGGTATTAATCCTGAAATTGCAGAAGGTTTAGCTAAGGAGACTCAAAATCTATGGTTTGCCTGGGATACTTATAGAAGATTTATTCAATCCTGGGCTATGGCCCAGGGTGTTCCAAGGGATTTCTTCAATCGATTAATGAGGGAGCATAAGCGAAAATATAAGGTGAAAATGAAAAGGGAATTTAGTGGGGGTGAGATGAGAGAACTTGCCCTTTTATACAGGGCAGAGGTTGAAAAACTTGGAATTCCTGTAATTGATGATCCCTGGGAACAATTATTTAAAAGTATAGAGCTTATTCTAAACTCTTGGTATCATCAAAAAGCAGTCTATTATCGTGAAATAATGGAGATTGCAGAGGAATGGGGAACAGCTATTATAGTGCAACAAATGGTTTTTGGTAATAAAGGGCCTCGTTCAGGCACAGGAGTGACCTTTACAACCTCTCCGCATGGGAAATTCCCTCGTATCCTTCTCTGGGGAGATTATACACCCTATAATCAGGGAGAGGATATTGTTTCGGGACTTGTAAATGCCTATCCCATATCTATTGAGCAAAAGAAGTTAGAAAAGAGAGAGGGGCTTTCCCTGGAAGAAGCCTTTCCTGATATTTATAAAAGTCTCTTAGACCTTGCCTATTATATTGTCTATGAAAAGGGCTGGGATCATCAGGAAATTGAATTTACCTTTGAAAGTGAGTCTCCTAAGGATTTGTATATTTTACAGGTTAGAGATATAATCCTTCGGGAAGAAAAGACCTTGCCTTATTTTCAAAGGAAGGCCCTTGAAAATCTTGATTATCTTGGGAGAGGTATTGGGGTTTCAGGAAGTCTTGTATCTGGAAGGGTTGTTTTTACCTTAGAGGATATTTTAAACTTAAAGGATACTAAGGACCCTCTTATTCTAATTAGATATGATACAGTTCCTGATAATATTAAGGAAATCTCTTTAGTTGAGGGTTTACTTACTGCAAGAGGAGGCCAGACCTCGCATGCTGCTATTGTGGCAGGAAGGCTGGGTAAGGTTTGTGTGGTAGGATGTGAGGAACTACGGATTGATGAATTTGAAAAATCAGCTAAACTTAATGGAAAAGAGATTAAGCTTGGTGACTGGATAACTTTGAATGGAATTACTGGAGATATTTATAAAGGTAAATTAATTAAACAAGGAGGGGCTTATGAAACTTGGAATTAATGGTCTGGGAAGAATTGGGAAGCTTACTCTTTGGCATCATGTCTCAAGAAAATATTTTTCAGAGATCGTAGTAAATTTGGGGAGAGAGGTTGGAACATCCTTTACAGATTTAGCAGAATACATTGAGAAGGATAGCACCTATGGATGGCTACCTGTCTGGCTCTATGGTCATAATTCCAAAAGGGTCATTGAAAATATTAATGATCAGGAAAAGACCATGGTTATAAATGGTGTTAAGGTCAAGTTTTTAATGCAAAACCGAAATCCCAAGGATATTGAATGGCAAAAGGAAGGAGTTAAATTAGTTGTAGACTGCACAGGAAAATTTAGAGACCCAACCAAGGAAGCAGATGATCCCAAAGGGTCAGCCAGGGGCCATCTTTTAGCAGGAGCAGAAAAGGTTTTAATCTCAGCCCCTTTTAAGATTAAAAACAAAGATAAAACCTTACCTGAAGATGCCATTACCCTTGTTTATGGAATAAATGAAGAGATGTATCAGCCTGAAAGACACCATATAATATCTTCTGCCTCTTGCACAACTACCTGTTTAGCGTATATGGTAAAACCTTTGTTAGATTACTTTGGAGCAGAACGTATCCTCTCTGCCGCAATGGTGACAGTCCATGCAACTACTGCCTCCCAGTCTATCTTAGACAGAGTGCCTAAAGAGGGAGAAAAGGACTTAAGACGAGCAAGAAGTGTTTTCAATAACATTATTCTCACAACCACTGGTGCAGCTGAGGCCCTGGGGCTTGTTATACCGGAGATGAAAAAAATTGGATTTATGGCTGAAAGTGTCCGTGTTCCTTTAACCACAGGGAGTTTGATAATTCTAACGGTTAATATTCAAGATGAGAGTATAGAAAATCATATCAATCGTGAGCTTGTTAACCAGATTTATAAAGAGGCTGCCGAGACCAAATATAAAGACTTTTTAATCTTTAGTATGGAACAAAATGTCTCTACGGATATCATTGGATATCCAAGGGCAGCTGCTATCATTGAAGGCAGAGAAACGCATACAAGGACAGCTCTGGCTCGGGTTGATCTTCAGAAGGCCTGCGGTGTTGTCACCCCTGAGGAGATAAAAGGACTCAGTTCATCTCAAATTGAAATTCCCATAACTCAGGTTGTGATTTATGGTTGGTATGATAATGAACTTGCCTCCTATACCCATATGATGGGGGATCTGACAGTCCATATTGCGGAGAAAATGCTTTAATTTATGCTCAGGAGAAAGGGGAGAGAAATTGCCCTCCAGGTGCTCTATCAGATAGAGGTAACCAAAATTAATCCTACCCTTGCTCTTGAGACCTATAAAAAGTATCTAAATATTGAGGAAGAAAAGGCCTTTGCCTTTGGAGAGGAACTTGTTAAAGGGGTCCTTACCCACAAAAACCTTATAGATTCCTATATCCAGAAATATTCTCCCGATTGGCCTATTGAAAGGATGAACCTTACAGATAAAAATATACTGAGACTGGCTATTTACGAATTTTTTTATAGACCTGAGATACCTCCTATAGTAAGTATAAATGAGGCAGTTGAACTTGCTAAAATTTATGGAACAGATGATTCCCCTGCTTTTGTAAACGGAATCCTTGATAGCATTTATAAGAATGAACTTATCCCCAAGGAAAAATCTTATTTTAAATAAAATATTAAAGCCCTCTTTCTGGGAGAAACTAAGCCCAGCTAAAAGAAGGGATTTTATCTATCAAAAAGAGGATTTCTGGAATCTTGTAGCTGAAGACTATGATGACCTTGAAGAAACCTCGTTTTATAAGGAGATGCAAAGGGATATTCTTCTGGAAATGGAAGATATCGGAGCCCTGAAGCCAGATTTTACCTTTTTTGATGTTGCCTGTGGAACGGGAAATTATACAGTAAAAGTTGCCGATAAAGTTTCACAAGTATTTGCTTTGGATATATCCCAGGCTATGCTCAACATTTTGAAAAAAAAGATTGAAGAAAAAGGCTTAAAAAATATAATAGTCATTCAGGCGGATTGGAAAAAATATGAACCTGATAGAACTTTTGATACAGTCTTTGTTTCCATGACTCCTATTTTAAGAGATATAAATGAGGTGAAAAGATTATATAATTGTGCCCAAAAATTTTTTATTATAGTTAGTTGGGCCGGCCTTAGAAAAAATCACCTTTTAGATGAGATAGAAAAGAGATTTTTTAAAAAACTTAGAGAGGAAACTCATCCAGGTCTTTTTTTGTTGTTCAACTATTTTTACACCCTTGGAAACCCTGGCAATGTTAAATTTTACGAAGGCTTTTTTGAAAGAAGAACACCTGTTGAAAAGATTTGGAAGAGATTTAAATTTAAGCTTACAGCAAAAGGCTACAAAATAGGAATAAGAAAGGAAAGGGAAATCTTAAAATTTTTGAGTGCTAAGGCTAAGGATGGGATAGTTGAAAATAAAACCAAAGTTCGCATAGGAGCCCTATTTATAAAAAAGGGGGGGTATTGAGGATGGAAAAGATTGAGATAAAAGTTTTGGGCATGACCTGTGAACACTGTGTTAAAAGAGTAGAAAAGGCAATCTTAAGCACTGGAAAGGCCAGAAATGTAAAAGTAGATCTAACTACTGGAAAAGTTACCTTTGAAAAGGATGAGTCTCTTTCCTTAGAAGAGATAAAAAATAATATTGAAATGTTTGGTTATAAAGTTGAATTTTGATGAGAGAATTTATTATTACAATTGATGGGCCAGCAGGCTCAGGAAAGACTACTGTAGCCAAGGCCCTGGCTAAAAAATTAAACCTTGATTTACTTGAATCTGGGGCCTTTTATCGCTATCTAACTCTGAGACTTCTTCAATCCGATATTATGGATTCACAATTTTCATCAGATGAAATATTTAGAAAAAAAATCGAAGAATTTCTCTCAGAAATTGAAATAAAAATCTCTCCAGAGGGCACAGTTCTTATTTATCAGGGGAGACCTATAAATAATGAATTGAGGTCAAAGGAGGTTGAAGAAAAGGTCTCTGAGATCTCCTCTCATCCAGTTGTCAGGGAGGAGGTGAACAAATTTATGAGACGCTTAATTGAGGGAAAACGGGTTATTACAGAGGGAAGGGATATGGGGAGCTGCGTCTTCCCTCAGGCAGATTTAAAGTTTTTTTTGACTGCTGACCTTGAAGAGAGGGCCAGAAGACGAGCAAAAGATGTAATTGATAGGGGCCTTGAGGAGGTGAAAAAGAATCTTTTGGAAAGAGATAAAAGGGACAGTGAAAGAGAAATAGCCCCCCTCAAAGTCCCTGAATCGGCTATAGTCATAGATACTACCAATTTAAATTTTGATCAGGTGGTTGAACGGTTGGAAATGTTTATTAAGAGAGCCTATGAAAGGTAATTTTTCTTTTTTAGAAGAGCATATTAGAAGAGAAAAGGTCAAGGCCAGAGCTCTTAAGAAGACTCGTTGGTGGCGGCGAAAAGTAGAGAGAGGTATTTGCTATTACTGTGGGAGGAGGGTCTCTCCAGAGGAACTCACCATGGATCACCGAATTCCTCTTAGCAAGGGAGGACTTTCAACTAAGGAAAATATTGTTCCAGCCTGTAAGGATTGCAACATTAAAAAGAAATCTCTTTCCCCCTGGGAATGGAATGAATATATGTTAAGACTAAAGGAGTCAACTATTAGGTAAAAATGTTAGTCATGGCAAATCACCTTAGAATTATTTATCCTTTTATTAAATTTTTGATGGGAATAGAATTAAATTTATCCCTTACTCCATCCTCCAGTGTGGCAAGGGCTTTTAGCATAAACCTTCTCTTTGGAAGTGGGGACAGTCTCCTTTTGGGGCTTTTAAGCCCAGGTGAAATGGAGTTCTTGTCCCTCTTTTTTTTTAAATTAAGCAAAGGAGATATGCTTATATTATTAACAAAAAAATCGCAAAAGGAGAGTAGTAGAGAAGAATGTGTGGAATAGTTGGTTATATTGGGGATCGGCCTTTATGGCCAGTTTTACTTGAAGGCTTAAGAAGACTTGAATATAGGGGATATGATTCAGCAGGAGTAGTATATTTTAGAAAAAATGATATTGAAATAACCAAGGTTAAGGGAAGGGTTTATGATTTAGAAGAAAGACTTTATAGAAAAGATACCTCAGGAGTGGGAGCCCCTGGCCTTGGACACACCCGTTGGGCCACCCACGGGGAACCATCAGATGAGAATGCTCATCCTCATTTTGATTGTTCAAAGGGCTTAGCTCTGGTTCACAATGGGATTATAGAAAATTATTATCAGTTAAAGGAAAGATTATTAAAGAAAGGGCATACCTTTGTTTCAGCTACAGATACAGAGGTTATTGTTCATTTAATCGAAGATTATTATAAAGAGGGTTTTTCTCTTTGGGAGGCCTTTTTAAAAGCTATCAATGAGCTTCAAGGGGCCTTTGCCATAGCTTTGATTTCAAATAAAGAGCCAGATAAAATTCTGGTTGCTCGTTATCAAAGTCCCTTGGTGATAGGCCTTGGAGAAAAGGAAAGTTTTCTTGCTTCAGATATTCCAGCCCTTCTTCCCTTTACAAAGAGGGTTGTTTTTCTACAGGATAAAGAGTGTGCAATTCTTTCCAAAGAGGGTCTTAAGCTCTTTGATTTTGAAGGTAATTCAAAGGACTATACAGAAACTACGATTCATTGGGATCTTTCGCAGGCAGAAAAAGGTGGTTTCCCCCATTTTATGCTTAAAGAGATTTTTGAACAGCCCCAGGCCATTCAAAATACTTTATTGGGTAGGATTTCCTTAGAGACCTTTGAAATTGATCTATTGCAAAAAGAGATTGATTGGCTTAAAGAGATAGTAAAGATTTATGTAGTAGCTTGTGGCACCTCCTATCATGCTGGTCTTGTGGGTAAATTTTTCTTAGAAAGGTTTACTCAAATACCTGTTGAAGTGGAGCTTGCTTCAGAATTTAGATATCGTGAGCCCCTTTTGCATGAGAGGTGTCTTTTCCTCGGAATATCCCAATCTGGTGAAACAGCTGATACTCTTGCAAGTTTAAGATTAGCTAAGGAAAAAGGAGCCAAAGTCATTTCCATCTGTAATGTCCTTGGGAGTAGCATTGCCCGGGAAAGTGAGATTGTGCTTTATACTCAGGCTGGTCCTGAAATAAGTGTAGCATCAACCAAGGCCTTTACCACTCAGGTATTGATGCTTTTGCTTTTAGCTCTCTATATACAAAAAATAAAAAAGGGATTAAATCAATATCCTGAACTTATAGAAAAATTACTGCACCTTCCGGTCATCCTGCAGGAATTCCTGGATAAGTCTTACCCCAGGGTTAAGGAAATTTCCAAGAAATGGTATCAGGCCAAAGATTTTCTCTATCTTGGAAGAAACATTTTATATCCCATTGCCCTTGAAGGGGCCTTGAAATTAAAGGAGATTGCTTATATTCATGCTGAGGGTTATGCAGCAGGAGAGATGAAACATGGCCCCATTGCTTTGATTGAAGAGAGTTTTCCCACTATAATTTTAGCTGCTAAAGAGACAGGTTTAGTTTATGAAAAGACCCTTTCAAATGCAGAGGAGATAAAAACGCGAAGGGGCCCCCTAATTGGAATCACTACTCAGGGTTCAGAAGAAGTCAAAAGGCTTTGTGAAGATTACCTTGAGGTTCCTCAGGTTCCCTATGAATTTTTACCTATTTTTTATGTGGTGCCCTTACAGCTTATTGCTTATGAGATGGCAGTCTTGAGAGGATGTGATGTGGATAGACCCAGAAATTTAGCCAAAAGTGTAACTGTTGAATAGAGGAGGTTAACTATGGAATGTAAAAGAGAGCGCAATCTCAAGAGATGTAACTGCACTTATGATCCTTGTGCTAAAAAGGGTATCTGTTGTGAGTGCTTAAGTTATCATTTAAAGATGAGACAACTTCCTGCCTGTGCCTTTCCTCCTGAAGCTGAGGCTACCTATGACAGAAGCTTTGAGCACTTTGCCCGCTTAGTGCGAGAAGGAAAAGTTTAACATGAGTGAAAGATTGGGAAAATTTATAAAGTTACTCTCGGATAAAAAGGCTGAAGATATTGTGACCCTTGATATCTCATCTAAGGTGGATTATGCTGACTATTTAATTATCTGTAGTGCCCATTCAACAAAACATGCTCAGGGGTTGTCAGATTATTTAAGCTTTGAACTGGAAAAAGAGGGAATAAAACCTTTATCCATTGAGGGGTGGGAAACTGGTAATTGGATAGTTCTTGATTATGGAGACATTATTGTGCATATCTTTTTTGAGCCCGTGAGAGATCTTTATGCCCTTGAAGAGCTCTGGTCAGATTTTCCACCTCAAAGAATATTTAAAAAACTTAAAGAAAATTACAACTAAGCTGAGAGATGAGAAGTTAATACCTTCTCTGAAGGTATTTCTACAACTATGGAGCTCTCCTCTTTGAACAACAAGGATTCAATATGTGAGATTAGTTGGTCAAGCCCCTCCCCTGTCATAGCAGAGATACCAACTCCATTATATTGATTAAGGAGTCTTAATATAAAATTAGGGGATAAATCTTCTCTTTTGTTTAAAAGGTCAATTTTATTAAAAACTATAAGTCTTGGAAAGTTGAGCAAATCCATTTCTTCAAGGATATTTTCAACTGCTTGGATGTGATTTTCCCAATTGGGATGGCTTATATCTACAAGGTGTAGAAGAAGGTCAGCATTGTAAAGTTCTTCAAGAGTAGCTTTAAAGGCCTTTTTTAGCTCTTCCGGAAGATCCCGGATAAAACCCACTGTATCTGTAAGTAAAAAAATATGGCCTTTTTGCGTTCTGACTGCCTTTGTTACAGGATCAAGGGTGGCAAATAGTTTATCCTCAGCTAAATAATTGGATTTGGAAAGGGTATTAAGGAGAGTTGTTTTTCCCGCATTGGTATAGCCAATTAAAGCCACGATTTTATAATCAAGTTTTTTTCTGCGTTTTCTTCTAAGGTCTCTCTCTGCGGATATTCTTGCGAGTTCTCTTTCCAGTCTGCTCATTTTATCTTTGATTCGCCTTTTATCTATTTCAAGTTTGGTCTCTCCTGGCCCTCTTCCGCCAATTCCACCTGTTAATCTTGAAAAGGCATCATCTTTTGCTCTAAGTCTTGGCAAGGCATATCTAAGCTGGGCCATTTCTACTTGAATTTTACCTTCCTTAGTTTTCGCTCTCTGGGCAAAGATATCAAGAATAAGCTGAGTTCGGTCTATAACTCTTAAGTCAGTAACCTCTGTTAAAGCCCTAACCTGAGAGGGAGTAAGTTCTCTATCAAAGATGAGGAGATTGGCCTTATTCCTCATGGCCTGAATCATAACCTCAATAAGCTTTCCCTTGCCTATAACATAACGAGGATCAAGAATAGTCCGTTTTTGAATTATCTCTCCCACAACAGTTACTCCTGCAGTTTTAGCAAGCTCCTTTAGTTCTTTAAGTCTCTCTTCCCAATCCAGATCTTGAGGCTCTTTGACAAAGATTAAAAGGGCTCGGTCTTCTTTCTCCTTTACATTCTTCAGGGGTTTTATCTTCTCAAACTCGTCTTCAAGGGCTTTGATAAGTTCAAGAAAATTTTCCCTTAGGTCCCAGACATATTTTGGTTTAAAGAAAAAGAAAAATTGATCTTCTCTGTCAGAAAGGGCTTGACTAAAAAAGCCTGCATGAGGAAGAATATGGGCCAGATGAATTTTGCCAGGTTCTCCCTTTTCATTTACCTCTAAAGCCCCAATTAAATCAAGCCTTAAAAAGGCAAGATCAAGGAGGTCATCTTGGTCAAGGCCTGAGCCTTTGCCATTTTTAATAAGATGAGTGTGAATGAGCCTAAGCCCCTTCAAACGAGCTAAGGACTCTCTATAACCTTTAAGTTCAGGAATTTCAATTTGATTAAAAGTTCCTACAATAACATATTCAATCTCACCCGTGCGATTAATTAAAATACCGATTTGGCGATTTAAAAGGAAGGAAAGCTCAGCAAGTTCCCAAGCAAGATCAGAAGAAAAAATTACCTCAGGATGAATTTTGCGATAATATAGTCGTTCTAATCTTCGGATTTCACTTGGTTTTAACCCTTGAAGATTTCCGTAAACTACTCTACTCAAGTTCCTCTTTTTCTATTTTTTATAGAATAATAATCGCAAAAAATAAAAAAACAAGGTCATGTATGTATGCATCCATACCTTTTGAGACTCTATAGGATTTTTTCTTAGGACCTAACACAAATTAAATCTCTCCACATACCCGTTCCCCTTCGGAAAGAAAGGATGAAAAATCTGCAAAATCTTTCCTTAAGTAGAGGTTTAAAATTTTATACCCCTTGAATTTTTTGTGGGTTTGTTATAGCACAGACATTCTTGTCTGTGTTTCTTTCATACATTGGAGTGTAATTTACCTCCTACGAAAAATTTGTTATGTTATTACCTAAGTTTTTGCATATATAGGGGTTATAATAGAAACATGGAAAAGAGAGTAAGGCAGGGCAACTCCATTTTACCTGGGCTTTTAAGCCCTCAGTGGAGTTTGTTGCCTGCCTGCTTAAACCATTATAAGTTGGTTGGGTTTGTAAACCCTCGTCAAGTTGGAGGATTGGTGAGCAGGTCCCCTGCCTTACTAAAACAAAATAAAAGGAGGTCCACCTATGCACTACACCTACTTTGTAGGCCTTGATGTCTCCAAAAACTTCTTTCATGCCTGCCTCATTGATTCCTCTCAAAATGTCCTCTTTAACCAGTCCTACCCTCTTGACTACCAGGGCATCAGTTCCTTTACAAAAGCTCTCCCTCAAGGCTTAAAAAAATCCATCCTTATCGGTATTGAATCCTCCAGTTGTTATCATCTTAATCTCATCACCTACCTCGTTAATCATAACTTCACTTGCGTCATCCTTAATCCAATTCTCATTAAAAATTTTGCTAAACTCTCTCTTAGAAAAACCAAAACCGATGCCATAGACGCTAAAACTATCGCCATCTTCCTTTCTCAATTCCATCAAAAACTACCTCCCCAGGCCTTTACTTCTGAAGAATTTAAAGACCTTGCCAGAGAAAGAGAAAGAATTTCTCAAGAAATCGCTAAAAGAAAAAATAACCTCGAAAAACTTGTGGTCGTTACCTTCCCTGAACTTGAAAGAACCGTCAATATCTACAATACCTCCATTCTTAAACTTCTTGAAAAATTCCCCTCTGCTAAAGCTATTAAAAAAGCCTCTCTTGAGGAAATTGAAAATATACTCTCCTCTCAAAAAGGTAAAAAACCCGCCATTTCTGCTAAAGAAATAAAAGCCCTTGCTGAATATTCTATAGCTCAAAATTGGCCCGCAAAAGAATATATTCTTTCCAGAACCATTCAAGAACTCTTCTTCCTTCAGGAAACCCTTAAAGAAATTGAAAAACTTCTTAAATCCGCTTGTAAAGAGATTTCCGCTTGCCAGGACCTTGATATCCTCCTTTCTATTGAGGGAATTGGAGAAATTACAGCGCTTCATTTTCTTGCTGAAATTCAAGATATAAAGAGATTTCAATCTTACAAACAATTGATTGCCTATGCAGGACTTGATCCTGCTGTTTATGAATCTGGAAACTTTAAAGGAAAGAGCAAGATTTCTAAACGAGGAAATAGGCATTTGAGAAGGGTTGTATGGCTTATGAGTATTAATGTAATCAGACACAATCCTATATTCTGGAGCTATTTTGAGAGGAGAAAAAGACAAGGATTGCCTTATAAAAAAGCGGTTTTGGCCACCGCTCATAAACTTTTGAGAATTATTTATGCACTTCTCAAATATAAAAAATATTTTGATCCTTCTACTACTTATCATAATATTCCTTCTCAAGGAGGTTTTTACTATGCTTATAATTTTTCATAGTTGACTCCACAGGCAAGATTGCCTGTGTTACTTTCAGACTTGTATAACCTCCCTTGTATAGATTATCTAATTCCCCTTTTACCCCACTTCCTTTTTCTTGTAAGGATATGAACTTATGCAGGATGAATTTTAAAATTTCACATTTCTGAAGAAGCATTTAGAAATTTATAGACCTAAAGCCCTGAGTTTTTCAAGAAGTTCCCTTTGGTCAGGGTTTATTCTTTTTGGAATAGAGGGTTGTAATACTACAAATAAATCGCCTCTTGAGACCCCGGTTTTTGGTAGACCCAGCCCCTTTAATCTAAGTTTAGCCCCGGGTTTAGTCATAGCAGGCACTTTGGCCTTTATGCGTTTACCTTCTGGAGTTGTAATTTCAACCTCGCCACCTAAGAAAAAGGTTGTCACAGGGATTTCTTTTTCAATATAAAGATCGGAGTTATCAATTTTTATACCCTCTGGGGTGAGAAGACGCACCCTCAAGTGATATTCTCTAATTTTATTTCCTGTTTTCTTTTTAACTTTAAGAATACTGCCCTCCCTGATATTTTGAGGAAGTTTTATCTTTATTGTTTCATAGGTATCAGGTAGAAAAACCTCCTTTTCCCCACCTTTTATGACTTCTTCCAGGGTCAAAGGTAAATCCACCTGATAGGTTTCAAATACTTCACCAAAGGGAGAATAACTCTCTTCTCCAAAGGAGGTGCCAAATAAGTTGTTAAAAAGATCTCCAAGGTTAAAGGTAAAAACCTTTCCTTTGCCCCCCTTTGATCTTCTGAAGAAACTTGAAAGATCTATGCCGATGTCTCTTAAGGTGCTTTCAAAATCAAAATCTTTAAAAATATCCTCCTGGGTGTAGCGTCTTTCAAATTCTGAAGAGCCATAAAGGTCATAAATTTTCCTTTTTTCAGGATCAGAAAGCACCGCATAAGCCTCATTTATTTCCTTAAACTTTTCCTCCGCCTCTTTGTTACCCTTATTTTTGTCAGGGTGATATTTCATAGCCAGTTTGCGGTAAGCCTTTTTTATCTCCTCTTGAGTTGCATTTCGGGGGACACCAAGAACTGTATAGTAATCTTTTGCCATACAAAAACCCCTCCTTCAATATTAGCTTATTTTAAAATATAGGTTTAGCCGAATAAAAATCAATGCACAGGTGAGAGCATAAGTTTTAAATGACTTTGTGCTTTCCAGTTAATTTTGGCAGTTTTTTATCCTTTGTTTCGAGAGGGGAATAGGTATGGGAAAAAATCTTCATAAATCTTTAAGGATATGGAGGCATACAGAGGGTTGTCAAAATTAACTAAATAGGTTACCTTTAAAGTAATTTAAGTAATAAGAGGGCCTATATGACTAAAAAAGCTTTTCCGGATGAGATAAGCCTTGAAGAAAAAAAGGAGATTATATCTTTTTTAAAGGAAAGATTTGGTTTCAATGAGGAGATTTTTGCAGATTTTGTGATTTTAAAGGGATCCTCTACTTTCTGGCTTTTTCCTAAAACTACTCACTTACTTTCTTTAAAAAAACTTACTCCTGAGGTTGTTGGATTATTGTTTCTTCGTAAGGTTTCAGATTATTTAAAACCTACCTCAACCTTTTTACAACGCTTTGGTAAATACGCTACTAAAAATATAATTCAACTAAATCAAGAACAATTAAAACTTCTTCAGGAAAGGCAAAAAATAGATATAGAACTTGATCTTGCACCTGGATATGTAATTATAAGAGATGAGGATTGGATTCTGGGATGCGCTCTCTATCTACCTGGAAAACTTTTTTCATATTTTGAAAAGAAGGTTATTAAAAATTTATTTGATTAGCACCTACTTGCAAAAGATTTCAAAGTAGAGATTTTCTGCCTCCTCAGAGTAGGAGGCCTCTCCAAGAACTTGTTTGGCTCGCACTTCTTCACCAAGATTTACCTTAATTATACTGAAACCCGATATAAAAGCAAAACACTGCTTGTTTTCAAGAGTTAAAGTTAGGGAATTGTTAAGAAAGCTTATTTTTTTTACTATCCCGGAGATTGGAGCTTTAATAGGGGTTCCGGGTTGAACATGCCTTTTAAATTTGCCTGTAGATATACTTTTTTCTGTAATTGGATCAAAAAGAAATGAGGTTTTTCTAATATCTTCAGTATCTGGTTTAATATGGTGTTCTTTGATTGATTTTTTTTCTGAATTTAAAGCTACTTTAATTTGTTCCCTATAATAAGTTTCTTTAACTTTTTTGTTTTCTTCTAATTCAACTTTATACTGTTTTTTTTGCTCTTGAAACATTTTAATTTCGTCTTTTAATCTTTTTATAATATTTTCATGAATTTTTATAAGAAGTTCATAATTTTCCATATTTTTATAATATTTACTTTCTTCATCAAGAAAGATCAGATTTTCTTTTATAATATTAGCTTTAATTAAAGTTAAAAGATAAGTTTGTTTTATTTTTTTTAATTTTACTTCCTTTATTTTTAATTCCTGATTTATATTGTAAAGCTTAATTTCTAAGATTTTTATTTGATTTTCAATATTAGTTTGGGCAAAAAGATAGCAGGGCAAAAAGATTAGTAAAATAAAAAAAGGAAATTTCATATTTTTCTTAAAGATAGAATTAAAAGGTAAATAGGATAAATAAAAATTAAAAAGAAAAGATATATAGCAAAAAAAGATAGTTCAAAAATATTATTAAGGTTTGGAAAGATTTTAAGGACAGGAAAGTAGTAGATTAATTTAGATAAAATATAAAAATAAAAAAGAAAAGATAAAATAAGTAAAAGAATTAAGGGAAAAACTAAAATAGCAAAACGAATAACCAAAAGATTGAAAATACTTCCACCTAAAAATTGAAAAATTTCATTATGTTCCTTTAAATGACTATTAAGAGTTTTAATTAGAAAATAAAAAAATAATAAATAAAATAAATTCCAAAGAAAAATGAAGGCTAATATTACAATATTAGAATATTGCCAAAAGTATAAACTTTTTAAATGAGGTTCAGATATAAATTCAAATGTTATATTAAACATTTTTTCATACATTTGAAGATCCATTTTTAATTGAGAAGATTTATCCGGTGAAATAAGATCTATTCGTATTAAGTAAGGAAGAAAATTATAGAGATCTTTTTCATCCAAAAGTTCCTTAGGAAGGTTAATTTCAAGGCTTGCTAAAAGCTCTCTCGGTGGAATAACTTGGTATTTCTTTATATAGTTCAAATTAGTTAAAATTCCTTTTATATCTTCAAAAGTTTTTAAATTTCCCTGTGGATAAAATAGTATTGAAAAGCCTCTTTTTTTATTAAAATTGTCTGAAATATGATTAATATTAGTGTAAAAAAATAGGGCAAAAAGCGTAAATGTTGACCAAAAAAAGAAAAACAGATACAAAAGTAAATAATAAAAAAGCCCTTTCTTAATTTCAAGTTTACCAATAGATGTCCACATCTTTAACAAGTTCTCCACGATTTAGCATAATTATCTGACCTGGTCTTTTGGCAATTATAGTAGGGTCATGGGTGGAAAGTAAAATGGTTTTCCCTTCTTTATGCAAAGCTATGAGAAGATCAATGACCTCTCCAATACTAAAGGGATCAAGATTTCCTGTTGGTTCATCCAGGATCAAAATAGAAGGGTCTTTAATAATAGCTCTAAGAATTCCCAGTTTTTGCTGTTCTCCTCCTGAGAGTTCCTTAACCTTTTTTTTGGCTTTGTGGGCTAAATTAAATCTTTCAAGCCACTCATAAATGAAAAATTTAATCTTTTTCACTTTTTTTCTGGCAAGGGCTAAAGCTATCTCTAAGTTTTCATAGAGAGAAAGTTCTGAAAAGAGCTTGTGATCTTGAAAGACAATACCAATATTTTTTCTAATGCCTATTATATCTTTATACCTGAGTTCGGAGTAAGGAACTCCTTCCCAGTAAAGTTCACCTTCAGTTGGTTTTTCCTGAGCATAGATAAGCTTTAATAAGGTGGTTTTTCCAGCTCCTGTTGGGCCAGTAATTAGTAAAAAAGCATTTTTCTGTATTTCTAAGGAAATCTTATGAAGGGCTTTATAATAAGGGGGATAGATCTTAGTAAGGTCTTCAAGCTTGATAAGACTCATTAAGTTTTTATTATAAATGATATGTATAGATTTAAAAGCCCTTGTAGGCGTCTATATCTTTTGAGACTAAAGAGATTTTTTTCTAATACTTTTCCTTTCACCTCTCCCCTTTTTCCACCCTTTCTTTTTCTTTAAGTTTCATCTCAATGCTTTCAAGTTCTGTCAGGGCAGCTCTTATCTCAAAAATGCATTTTTAACGGTTTTTACATATTGATAAAGAGCTTCTCTTTTATGTGCCACTTTAAGTTCAATCTGGGTCTTTTTCATAAAGTATATCAGGTCTCTTTTAAAGGGGATTCTTTTTTTATACCCTTTAGAAAAATTTCTACATAATGTTCTATGATTTCATCATCAGCAAGACTTTCTCTAAAATTAAGCCCTTTGATTTCCTTGGCATGAAAATAGGAGAAAAAAAGTCCCAAAAAGGCCTGAGATAGAAGATAGGAAGAAAGAGTCTCTTTAATAAGACCCTTTTTTTGTATTTTTTGAAAATATTGAGAGAGTTCATTATGAATATTTTCTATAGTTTTTTGATAAGATTTTTTAATAATTTCGGGATATCTGGGAAATTCCGAGAGCATAATGCGAATTAGGGCTTTTTTTATCCTTAGGCTCTCAAGAAAGGTTCTGGCAAGGGTCTTTAACGAGTCTTCAAGAGGATAATCTTTAAGCTCTGGTAAAAGTTCTTTCAATTTTGGAAGAAAGGAATAATGTTCAATAACATTTATAAAAAGATTTTCCTTAGTTTGAAAATGGCGGAAAAGAGTGACCTCAGAGATTTTAGCAGTTCTTGATATTTCTTTTGTAGTTGCCCCAAGATAGCCCTTCTCTGAAAAGAGAAGTAAGGCTGCCTCCAAAATCCGCTCTTTAGTATCCATTACCATAAATAATTAAGTAAGCACTTACTTACAAAAGTAAGTAACATATTTCTAAAAATTTGTCAATACCGTGTATGCGTCCATATCTTTTGAGACTTAAACTGCCTTTTTCAACTCCCGCTATGCAATCTTTTTTAATGAATTGTAGGAAATTTAAAAACTTGAACCTCTGTCTGCTATAGACAGGCTCAGGCAAACCTTTTAATTTTTCAGTTTCTTTTTATTACTCTTCCTGTTTCTTGGAAGGTGGGGAACTTAGATAAAAAAACTTATAAAGACTTTATTAAGATTTTAAACGGAAATTTAAGATTATGAAAAAATTTTAAAGCAAAAATTTTTAATATTTTCTTTTTCTGGTATAAGTTAAAATTTTTAAAATTTGACTTAAAAAAAACAAATCAATATCATTTTTATAAAAAATTGCAGGAGGGGGTTAAATTATGAGAAAAAAGGGAGTTTTGATTAGTCTTTTTGCTTTTTCCCTTATTTCTTTTTCAAGCTATACGAAAGCTGAGGCTTCTTTTGATCACTCGCAGGTTGTAAAGGGCAACTTTACAAGCGGGCAAGAGGTTACCAAGCTTTGTCTTCAGTGTCACGAAAAACAGGCCAAAGACTTTATGCAGACATCACACTGGAAATGGAAGGGAAATCCAAATCTCATAGGAAAATTCCAAAATCCAGCCAATGCAAAGAAAGAATGGGGAAAAATTAATATGTTTAATAATTTTTGTGTGAATCCTATGGGAGGAAATTTTGCTTTTTGTGGTAGATGTCATGCAGGGTATGTATCAGAATATGCAAAATGTTTAGAGTGTAATCCTAATGATATTGATTGCTTAGTCTGTCATACACAAGATAAAGAATATTTCAAAAATAAAAAGCCAGGTGGAAAGGTTGATCCAGCTGCTCTGACTAAGGCAGCTACACAAATTGGTAAACCCCAGAGATTTAACTGTGGATGGTGTCATTTTGCAGGTGGTGGCGGTGATAATGTAAAGCATGGAGGTCTTTATAGTAAAATGGGAGGAAAAATTCCTCGCGAAATTGATGTTCATATGGGTGGCGCTGATATGACCTGTCAGGATTGCCATAAAGCGAAGAATCACAAAATTGCTGGCGCTTCAAGTATGTTGGCTACTTTTACAGAAAGAGTATCTTGTAGTGATTGCCATGATGAGTCCGTGCATGACAATTCTCCTTCAGGACAAATGATAAAGAAACATTTAAAATCAGTGGCCTGTGAAACCTGTCATATACCTGCTATAGCCAGAGGTGGAATTGCTACAAAGCTTGATTGGGATTGGAGCTATGTAGGTAAAGATATGAAAGATTTAGAAGAGAAAAAAGAATTTGGTCGTGAGGTTTTTGCTAAGCATAAAGGTCTCTTCAAATGGGGAGAAAATGTTATTCCAACTTATATGTGGTATAATGGTAAATTTGAAAGATATATGATGGGAGACAAGGTAGATCCTGCTAAAAGTGTTATATTAAATAAACCTCTCGGTTCAATAAAAGATCCTAAGGCCAAAATTTATCCTTTTAAGGTGCACACCGGTAAACAGCCCTATGATATCCAATATAAACACCTCTTAGTCTTCAGAGTTTGGCAATCTCTGTGGAGTGATTATAACTGGGAAAAGGCCTTACAGCTTGGTTCAAAGGAATCCGGGTTACCTTATAGCGGAAAATTTGATTTCATTAAAACTGCTTATTATATAGCAGCTAAGCACGAAGTTGCTCCCAAGGAAAATGCCTTGACCTGCAATGATTGTCACTTTAAAAAGAGACTCGATTGGAAGGCCCTTGGCTATCCTGAAGATCCTGCTTTAGTGGGTGGAAGATTTACCAAAGGAATAGTAAAAGGTAAAAAATAGTTTGTTCCTACTTAGGGGGCTTTCTGCCCCCTTTCTTTATCTTTTCATTCGCAAAGAATAATTTATAATCAGTTTAATGTTTGAAATCCTTTTTCTTGGAACAGCTGGGGCAAGATATGTGGTAGCTAAACAGTTAAGGGCTTCGGCCGGACTTTTATTTAGAAATGACAGAGACTATTTGTTGATTGATCCTGGCCCTGGAACCCTTGTATATCTTGCTAAATATAAACTTTATCCTGAAAAGATTAAATCTCTCCTTGTTTCACATAAACATCTTGATCACTCTGCGGATCTAAATATCCTTGTAGATGCAATAACAGAGGGTGGTTTTAAAAAAAGAGGAAAAGTCTTTTTGCCAGAGGAGATTTTGCTGGAAGGATTACTTTTACCCTATTTAAAGGAGGCTTTGAAAGAGCTTGTAATCCTCTCAGAAAAAAATACCTATCATGCAGAATCTTTTGTTTTCCATACCACGAGAAAGTTATTACATTCTGCAGAAACTTTTGGTTTTATCTTTGAAGTGGATAAAAATAAAAAACTTGGGTTAATTACAGATACCGCTTATTTTGATGGACTTTTAGAGGAGTTCAAAGGAGTTTCTTATCTTATTATAAATACGGTTCGCTATCAGCCCAAGGAAGGGGTTTTACATCTATCCATTCCTGATGTTAAGCTACTTTTAATGGAACTTCAACCTGAGATTACTGTTCTTACTCACTTTGGAATGACCATGCTTAAGGCAAATCCCTTCCGAGTTGCCCGTGAATTAAGTTCTGAACTAAATCTTAAAGTTCTTTCTGCTTATGATGGAATGAAGTTATCCCTATGAAAATTTTAGGAGTTGACCCCGGGCTTTTGAATCTTGGATGTGTCCTTTTGGAGGTGAAGGAAAAAAAACTCAATTTAATCAAGGCAGAAACCATAAAGGCTCCTCCTAAACAGTCTCTCTCTCAACGCTTATTTTTTTTATATCAAGCCTTTAAAAAACTACTTAAGAGTGAAAGGCCAGAATTTCTGGTTGTAGAGGAGCCTATTCCTAAGATAAACCCCCATTCAACAGCAAAAGTATTCCAGGCACAAGCTATTGTATTAATAATTGCTGAAGAAGAGTCTATACCTATAAGATACTACAACCCCTCTTTTTGGAAGAAGTATTTATGTGGGGATGGAAAGGCTACCAAGGCAGAGGTTAAGAATTTTTTAAAGGCCTTTATAGGAAAAGAGTTTGATGCTAAAATCAAAGATGAACATACCACAGATGCCCTTGCTATGGCCCTTGTTTTAGCTCTGGATTTAAATCTTTTATAAAGGAGAAGCCCTTGTTTTATAAAATTAGAGGAATAGTTAAGGAAGTTTTTTCACCTAATCGGCTTATTCTTGAAAGTGCGGTTTTTTTCTGGGAGATCTATATGCCCTTTAGCCTGGCTGAGATCCTCCGTCAGAATTTTTTAGGAAAAGAGATTGAGGTTTTTGTGGTTCTTCTGCTTAGAAAAAATGAATATCCCGAGCTTTATGGTTTCTTAAATCAAGAAGAAAGAGAGCTATTTATAAAACTCAATAATCTTTCTAAGGTGGGGCCTAAGCTTGCCTTAAATCTTCTTTCAGTCTTTAGTCCCGAAGAACTCAGAAAGGTTATTGAGGAAAGACGAATTAAGGACTTAGCACGAGTTCCTGGTATAGGGGAAAAAAGAGCTGAAAGGCTTTTTCTTGAATTAAAGGGTCTTTTTGGAAAAATTACGCGGAAGGGTTTTACTATACCCTTAGAAAAAGAAAGAATTCTTCTGGAAGCCAAAGCCTGTTTAGTAAATTTAGGTTTTCAGAGTAAAGAGGTTGAAGAAACCCTTTTTAGGGTCTTTGAAGAGGAAGATACCCTTGAAAATCTTATTAAAAAGGCTTTGAAGGAACTTGCCCCAGCTTTTCAGGAGGAGAGACCTTGAAAAGGAGAGACTTTTTGAAATTTTTAGGCTTTTTCTCAATAGGTTTTTTTGGTTTCCTGGGACTTCAAAATTTAGCCTATCTCTCAAGGCCAGCTCCCAAAAAAATTTTTCTATCTAAGTCTGACCTTGAGAAGATAAAAACATTATATCTTGGAGAGGATTTTATTCTGGTTAAAAAAGAAATAGGTTATCTAAGTTTTTCTCGGAGGTGTCCCCATTTAGGTTGTAAGCTTAACTTTGACCCGGAGAGGGAATTAATTGTTTGTCCCTGTCATCAAAGTAAATTTACTTTACAGGGTAAATTTCTTGAGGGTCCTGCTAAAAAGGATTTGAGAAAAATTCCATCCAAGCTCAAAGATGAGGGCTTAGAGGTTGAGCTTACTTAAAGGGCCAGTCTATCTTCCCCTTGCCTTTCTTAGCTCAGCTTCTCTTTTGGTTTCTGCCATCTCAGGTATGTTTTTAAGCTTCCATTATTTTTATAATCAACCTCTTTTAAGTGTTTTACAACTTGAGGCTCAAGTTCCTCTGGGTTGTTTGCTTAGAAATATACACTATTTTTCTTCCCAGATTGCCCTAATTTCCCTTTTTTTACACCTTTTAGAAAGTATTTACAAAAAATTTTACCTACTAAAAGGCAAAATTGCCTGGTTTTTTTTAGTTCTTTCCTTTTTTATTCTTTTATTTATTACCTTTACCGGTTATCTATTAAGAGGAGATGAGGTTGGTGAGTTAGCTGGAAATATTGCTGAAAACCTACTTCTAAGTTTACCCTTTTTAGGAGAGTGGATTAACAGGATATTTTTAGCTATTTCTCAGATAGGATTAAGTAGAGTCTATCACTGGCATATTTTTCTTAGTTTTTTTCTTATTTTTGGGCTTTTTATCTGGCATATTAAAATAAAAGCTCTTCTTCGCTGGGAGAGGATTTTTTATTTTTTGGGTGTGATTATCCCGGTTTTTTTTATACAGTTTCCCCTTAAGCCTTTTCAGGGATTAATAGCCAGAGGGCCCTGGTTTTTTGTGGGTGCCCAGGAGATGCTTAAATTTTTACCACCTCAACTCGTCTTTTTTTGGTTACTTCTGCCTTTTATTCTTCTTCAAAGCTATTCCTTTTATCCTTTCAAGGGAATCAATATTTTTATATTACTTTATTTAATTATCTATATTTTTTTTTCAATACTTTTTTTCTTATGAGTTTTCAGAATACTAAAGTTTGCTTCCAATAAGAATTTCAATGATTTCAGAGGTTATTTCTTCTTGTCTTTGATAATGTTTAGCAATCTGAAGTTCAGTTATTTTTTTTTCAATATTGGTAGATGCGGTCTCCATGCTTTTAATCCTGAAGTAGGCCTCACTTCTTAGAGCTTCTAAATAGGCCCTATAGAGCCCTATAAAAATAATTTCCTCAAGAAACTTATTAAAGAGTATCTGAGGTTTTAGATAAAGCAAAGGTGGATGGGAAAGGGTTGGGATCTCTTGAATTTTTTTTAAATCAGGGGGCAAAATCCTTTCAAAATGAATAATACTTTGTTTTTCTGTAATAGTGGTAAAACATAAATAAATATCCATAAGCCCAGATTTTTTTAAATATTTAAGGATATGTTCAAAGATCTCTTCAAGAGATTCCCTTATGCCTTCAACAGAAACGCTTGCTCTTAAAGGAAGATCGGCTTTTAAATGGAAATCTATTATGCTTTCCTGGAGTTTTCTTCCTATTATAACTAAGAGATCCTTTTCTTTAATATGGTAAGAGAGCTCTTCGGCAATTCTATAATTGTATGCTCCGCAGAGCCCCTGATCTGATCCAAAGGCAATAATCAATCTTGTATTTTTTTCAGATTCTAAAATCTTTAGTTCGGGAAAAAAACTTAAAAGGATACCAAGGCCTTCATAAAGGGATTTTTCAAAGGTCCTTAAGGAATGGATTCTTTCTTCGCACTTGCGATAATTTACCCCGGCAAAGGCTTTCATGGCGTTTATAATTTCAAGAATAGAGCGATAGGTTAAAATCTTTTTCTCAATCTCTTTGGCCAGCATAGAGTTCTTGAAAGAGATTGCTAAAGAATTTTTTGATAATTTCCCTTTCTTTTGTTGTAAGCCTGCCAAGGGTTTTAATGTTTTTTGTAATTTCAGGTAGGCTTTCTTGCAACTTTTTTATCAGAGTTGAAGAAATCTCTGTAACTTTTTCAAGGGGGACTTCATCAAGCACTCCTGTATCTACGAGCATTAAATGTAGAATATGCTCTTCAAGAGAGCGAGGGTGAAGAGGTTTTTGTTTAAAGATTTCTCTATATCGGTGTCCCCTCTGAATGAGTTTAAGGGTCTCCTCTTCTAATTTCATGCCAAATTTGGTAAATATTTCTTTTTCCAGAAACTGGGCATACTCTATTTTTAATTTACCTGCCACTTCTTTCATAATAGGGACTTGAGCCTTACCTCCAATGCGGGATACGGATTTTCCTACATCCACAGCAGGCCTAATATTTTTGTTAAAAAGCTCAACATCTAAGTAAATCTGGCCATCGGTAATGGAGATTAAATTAGTAGGAATAAAGGCTGAAATATTTCCCTGCTGAGTTTCCACTATAGGCAAAGCAGTGATAGAGCCACCTCCAAGCTCGTCCTTAAGTTTTCCTGCCCTTTCAAGAAGACGAGAATGTAAATAAAAGATGTCACCTGGAAAGGCCTCTCGGCCTGGTGGTCTTTTAAGTAAAAGACTTAAAGATCTATAGCTACTGGCATGTTTAGTTAGGTCATCATAAATAATTAGAACACTTTTTCCTTTGTCCCTAAGGAATTCAGCTATTGCTGTAGCGGTATAAGGTGCAAGATATTGAAGACCTAAGGGTTCACCAGCCTCAACTTTAAGAAAAATGGTTTTAGAGAGGTCTCCATAATTGGCAATAAATTGATAAACTCTTTGTATGTGCTCCCGCTTTTGTCCGATAGAGACATATATAGAAATAACATCACTTTTTTTCTGATTAACAACAGTGTCAACAGCTAAGGCAGTTTTCCCTGTAGCTGGGTCTCCAAGGATTAACTCCCTTTGTCCTCTTCCAATTGGTATTAGAGCATCAATGACTGTAATACCTGTATATAATGGTTCTCTTACAAAGTCTCTATGGAGGAGAGGTGGGGCTTCCCTTTCCACAGGATAATAAATTTCTATCTTCCTCGAAAACTCTTCTTCCAGAGGACTACCCAATCCATCTAATACCTTGCCAAGGATAAACTCTCCTACGGGAACAGAAACCATTCTTCCAGTGCGATAGGCCTTATCTCCGGCTTTAATACCCCCCCTTTTTTGTAAAAGAACAACTCCTGCGGTTTCTACATCAAGGTCAAAAATAAGCCCTGTATCCTCTCTCTCAAAGACAACAAGCTCAAAAAGTGTAGCATTCGGTAAACCCCTCAAAAAGACGATATCATCTCCTACAGAGACCGCTGTTCCTTCCTCTTCAAGATAGGGCTCAAAGGAATACTCTTTTAATTTAGAGTATAATTTTTGAAAAAAGGCCTCAAGTCTATCTTCAAGCAAGTAACTACTCCAGAGACTTTCTAATTTTATTCAGCTGCCCTTGTAAAGAGAAATCAATGATATAACCCTCAATTTTTATTTTAAATCCTGCAAGAAGAGATGGGTCATTGATGATAAAGATTTCACTTTTTCTTTGAAGCTTCTCTTCAAGAATAGTCTGAACTTTATCCTTTACCTGGGACAGAGAAAAGGCAGAAACTATCTCAACAGAACAAGGTTTATTTGGATCAAAAAATAGATTCAATTTTTCAAATTCCTGAGGTAGAGTTTTCAAAGCCCTTTCTGAAAGAATTTGATGCAAATCCTCTAAAGGGAGTTCTTTTAAAAATTTTTCAAGAAAATCCATAAGAAGTGCCAGGGTTTTTTCTCTGAGGATGTTTTCAGATTTTTCAATTTCTCTTTGTAATAGCGCCCTCTCTTTCTCAAAAATCTTCTCAGCCTCTCTTTTAGCCCCTTCTATGATTTTTTGTGCCTCTTCCTCAGCTTCTTTTAGCTTGTTTTCTATAATTTCTTCTTTTTTACTTTCCAGATCTTTGAGTTTTTCTTCATAAGTCAAGGCAAGCTTCATAGCCTCCTTTTTTAGGTTCTCTGCATCAAAAAAACATTTTGAGAGCTCAGCTTGCCTTTTTTCCATAAAATTTTTTAAAGGGCGGTAAAGTAGGCGAGATAAAATCAAAAGAAGGATAAAAAAATTAATAACTTGAAATAAAAAGGTAAAGAAATGAAATCCCTTTATTTCCATGGTTGGTCTATTTTAGATAATCAAGCAGGGGATTGGCAAAAAGTAAAATAAGGGCAATTACGAATAGATAAATCACAATGGATTCAATTATGGCTATACCTATGATAAAGGTTCGGGTGATTTGAGAAGAGGCCTCAGGCTGTCTGGAAATGGCCTCAAGGGCGCTCTGAATGGATTGTCCAAGAGCCCTGGCAGGAGCATAAGATCCAAGGGCCATCATCAAAGCTACCACAATAATGGATGCCAGCACAATTAAGCCTTTCGTTTCCATTCTATATCTCCTCCTTATTTTGATTGTCTTCTATAGCTTGAGAAAGAAATGCGAGACTCAGGATTCCAAAAAGATAAGCCTGAAGAACCCCAAGAATTAAATGGAGAAAGATGAAGGGGATGGGGAGAATTAGTCCTGCAATTCCAAGCAAAATTAGGGCAACGATTTCTCCACTTAAGATATTTCCAAAAAGCCTTACTGCAAGGGCTAAGCTTCTGGTTAATTCAGCTAATAAATGGAGGGGAAAAAGAAAAAAAGGTTTAAAAAAATGTGCTAAATATCCTTTAAAACCTTTGATTTGGATTCCTAAAAAATGTCTCATTAGAAAGGCTGAAAAGGCAAAGGCAAGAGGGGTACTCAGATCTGAGGTTGGGGGATAAAAACCAGGAATAATTCCAATGAGATTACAGGTTCCTATAAAGAGCCAGAGGGTTAAAAGAAAGGGCAAAGCCCTAAGGTAATCTTTTTTCAGGATATCTTGACAAAGTTTTTCGGCTCCTTCCATCAAAGCCTCTAAAAGTAATTGCCATCGGCTGGGTTGATAAAGGGAGAGTTTTCTTCTTAAAAGGACAGAAAACCCTATAAGAATAAACATTACAGACCAAGTTATTAAAACAGTATCTCTTATTTCTACAGGACCAATAATAAGCTCCTCTGGAAAAATTCCCCAGCTTTTAATCACTTTTTTTCCTCCAGAAAAGATACCATAGGTTGTAAAAGCTTAAGAGGAGCCCCGCAAGGATAAAGAAAAGGAAAAAATAAGAAGGTAGTGAATATTTTTTGATAAACAGATTTCCCAAAAAGGCGGAACTAAGGAGAGGTAAAAGCACTAAAAGCCCAATAAAGCTAAATTTGTAAAGAAAATGCCAAAAATTTAGCTCTTTTTTCCTTTGTTTTTTAGATTTTTCAACTCTTTTCAAAAGATCTTCCAGTTTTTCAGGCATACTTTAGATTCTATAAATTTCAAGGGCTCTTTTAATAAAGGTCTCTTCGATTTCTGTTATCAGTTTTCTGTAACGAGCTTCGGCAATTTTTCTTTTTCTAATCTGTTCAGCAATAAGGGCTGAGAGCTCTTCAGGAGAGGTACCCTCAAAAAATTCATATACTGCGAGAGTGGCTATCCCAGAACGAAAAAAGAAAAAGCCACTATCAGTTGCTATAAAAAATTTTTGATTTTTATGGTCAAGATACTCTCCTATGCCAGGTTCAACAATGGTCAAAAAATCAATATGTCCAGCCATTATTCCAAAAAATCCGCTTTCATCCCTGAGTTTAAGATGGATAATCTCTTTTTCCTCTCTGCCCTTAAGGGTAATAATTTGTAACTTAAAGGTCCTCATAGGATTTCCTCTATACCACCACGCATATAAAAGGCCTCTTCTGGAAATTTGTCCATTTTTCCTGAAAGAATGATTTCACAGCCCTTGAGGGTCTCCTCTAAAGGCACATGCACCCCGGACCTTCCTGTAAATTCCTCCATAGTAAAAAATGGTTGAGTTAAAAATCTCTCTAACCTTCTGGCTCTTTTTACAATTAACCTATCTTGATGGGAGAGTTCCTCAATTCCCATGAGGGCAATTATATCCTTAAGCTCTCTGTAGCGGGCAAAATGTTCTCTAACCTCCAAAGCTATTTGATAATGCCTTTCTCCTATAATCTCAGGATTCAAAAGCTTCGATGAAGATCCTAAGGGATCTACTGCTGGATAGAGCCCCTGAGAAGCCATACTTCTTGAGAGCATAACTACAGTATCTAAGTAAGGAAAAACGCTTGCACACCCTGGATCGGTTATATCGTCTGCTGGGACATAGATGGCCTGAACAGAGGTTATATTTCCTTTCTCAGTTGAAATTAAACGATCTTGAATTTCTGCCATCTCTAAAGCCAAAGTAGGTTGATATCCAACTCTTGAGGGGAACCTTCCAAGGAGCATTGAGACCTCACAGCCTGCCTGCACAAATCGGTAAATATTATCTACTATGAAGAGGACATCTCTTCCAGAATCTCTGAAGTATTCTGCAACAGTTATTGCAGAAAGAGGAGTGCGAAAGCGTATCCCCGGGGCCTCTTGCATCTGCCCAAGAATGATCACTGATTTGTCAAGGACTCCAAGATTATCCATTTCAACAATAAGTTCATGGCCCTCCCTCATTCTCTCCCCAACTCCACAAAAGACCGAAACCCCCTGGTAGTATCTGGCTATTTTATAGATAAATTCCATGAGAAGAACAGTTTTCCCAACGCCTGCTCCACCAAATAGACCTACTTTCCCACCTTGAGGAAAAGGGGAGAGAAGATCAATAATCTTTATCCCAATTTCCATAATTCCTTTTATAGCTATACTTTCAAAATAATCTTGTTGAGGTTTATAAATAGATATATAAGAGACCTCCTTTAAAGGGGCCTTACCATCAAGAGGGTCTCCTTTAAAATTTAAGACCCTTCCAAGAAGGCTTTCACCCACAGGGAATAAAAGGGGATTATTGTAAGTATAGAGGGGTAGGCCTCTTTTCAATCCCTCTGTATGTCCAAGGGATAAAGCAAGCACCCTTTGATGATCTAAATGAGTCTCTACTTCAAAGAGATGTTCTGTTTTTTCATTTTTATGAAATAATATAGAGCGAATAGGAGGTATATTCTCTGGAAAGAAAGCTTCAATAATATGGCCATGAATAGCCCTAATATACCCTTTGTAGGTTGCTTCCATTTTTAAAAATTATATAAAAATTTTTATAATAAGACAAGAGGTGTGTATAAGTCCATATCTTTTGAGACTCTATGGACACTATGCCCATTCCCCTTTGGAAAGAAAGGATAAATAATCTGCAAAATCTTTCCTTAAGTAGAGGTTTAAAATTTTAGACCCCTACATGGGGCTTTTTTACCACCCTTTCTTTTTCTTCTAAGGATATGAACCTATGCACCTTGAAAGAATAAAAACTTATGCAGGCTTGCAAACCCTGGAAAATTAATTATATTTTAGAAAAAGTTTTTCCAAGGGGTTAGATTTTATGGCTGGACATTCTCATTGGGCACAAATTAAGAGAAAAAAAGCTGCCCAGGATGCCAAAAGAGGCCAGGTCTTTACTAAAATTGTCCGGGAAATTGTAATTGCCGTAAGACAGGGGGGAAGCGGAGACCCTGAAATGAATCCTCGCTTAAGGACTGCTATTCAGTCTGCCCGGGCAGTTAATATGCCCAAAGAAAATATTGAAAGGGCTATAAAAAAGGCCCTTGGTCAAGAGGAAGGTACTCAATTTGAAGAAGTTGTCTTTGAGGGATATGGTCCAGGAGGGGTTGCGGTCTTAATCAATGCTATTACAGATAACCGTAAAAGAACTGTCTCGGATATCAGGCATCTTTTTAGTAAATTTGGGGGAAATTTAGCTGAGCCAGGGGCAGTTGCCTGGATCTTTGAGCAAAAGGGGTTGATTGTTGTTCCCAAAAAAGAGGAAGAAAAAGTATTAGAGATTGCCATTGAAAATGGGGCTGAAGATACTAAGGAGTATGAGAGTGAAATTGAGGTCATCACAAGCCCGACAGACTTTGAGACCATTAAATCTGCCTTAGAGAAAGCTGGCATTGAAATTATTTCTGCTAAGGTCACCATGGTTCCTAAGAATTTAGTTCCCATTCAGGATGAAGGCACAGCTCAAAGTCTTCTCAAACTTATGGAATCCTTGGAAGATCTTGATGATGTGCAACAGGTTTTTGCTAATTTTGATATCCCTGAAAACATTATGGAAGCTCTTAATCGGTAATTGAGTGTCCTATAAAATAAAAGTTTACCCGGAAGACTTTATTGTCTCTGAAGTAGTCAGTCTTACCCCTTCCGAGAGTGGAGAATACTCCCTCTATCTTTTAAAGAAGAAAAATCTTAGCACCTGGGATGCCTTAGGTCAGATTGCCAAAAAATGGCATTTACCTCTGAAATACTTTGGTTATGGAGGTCTAAAGGATAAAAATGCAATTACCTTTCAGTATATAACAATAAAAAATGGACCCAAGGGAGATTTTATTAAAAAAGATCTGGAACTAACTTATCTTGGTAAAAGTATATCCCCCCTTGGAAAGACCCATCTCTTGGGGAATAATTTTGAAATTGTGGTTAGAGAGGCTGAAATTGAAGCTAATGAACTTTATAAAAGAAGTGAAGAGATCAAAAGATATGGTATCCCGAATTACTTTGATGAACAGCGCTTTTCCTCTGTAAAGGAATGTAAAAAATTTGCAGTCAAAGAGATTATTAAAGGAAATTTTGAATCCGCCCTTTATCTAATACTTGCTTTAAGTAGCCCGGATGAATTTTCTTATTCCAGAAAATTGAGAGACTGCCTTAAAAAAAACTGGAGAAAATGGAAGGAATGTCTTCCCTTTGCCAATCTCAACTGGGAAAAAAATCTTTTACAATTTTTGGCCTCCCATAACCCCTCGCAGAGGACCTTTAAAAGGGCTTTACATCTTATTGATCGGGAATATCTCTTTTTCTTGGGAAATGTTTATCAAAGTTATCTCTGGAATGAAGTTTTAAAAGAGGTTTTAATTCATTTAGATCTTACAGATATAGCCATACCTTTTTTATTTGAGAAACTTTACTTTTATAAAGACCTCTCCCAAGAAAAGTTAGATCTCTTGAGAAACCTTAAAATCCCCTATCCTTCCCCCAAAATGCAGGTTCAGGATACTCCTCAGATTCCTCTTTATAGCCTTTATCTTAAAATTTTTAAAAGAGAAGGTTTAGAGGATTTTAAGGCCTTGAGAAGCTTTATTAAAGGCCTTATCTTTAAATCCTATCCCAGACCAGCCATAATCTTTCCTATTGATTTAACCTGTGAAAAGCTGGCAGACAAGACCTATAAAATAAAGTTTTTTCTTGAAAAAGGAAGCTATGCTACTTTAATAATAAAGAGGCTTTTTTATGCTCATTCGCCTTCCTAATTGGCTTGGGGATGCCCTTATGTCTTCTCCTGTTTACGAAAATCTAAAAGATCAGGAAGAATTGATTTTATTTGGGCCTGCCTCTTTTATCAATCTCTTTGAAGATTTTCCCAATTGTAGAATTCTGCCTTTTTATTCCAAAGATTCTAAGAAGAATCTACAGAATTTACAGAATTTAAAGGTTTATAAAAAAGAAAGGGGATTACTTCTCACCAATTCTTTTTCTTCTGCCTGGCTTTTTTTTAGAGCAGGTCTTAAAGAGAGAATGGGATTTTCTACAGATGCACGAGGACTTCTTCTTACGAAGAAGGTCCCTCCACCTCCTAAAAGAATGCATCAGCGAGATAAATATCTCTATCTCCTTGAAAAATTGGGTTATTCAGCGTCAAAAAGAGATTTAATTCTCTATTTAAGAGAAGAAAAAATAAACCAAGCTAAGTCCTTTTTAAAAGGGCTTGGAATAAATCCCCATCAAAATAAGATGGTTTTACTGGCGCCTGGAGCTGCATTTGGGCCTGCTAAAAAATGGCCAGTGGAATATTACAAAAGCTTGGCGGAAAATATTATTAAAAAGGGAATAAAGGTCCTTATAGTTGGAGGCTCAAAGGAAATTCAAGATGGAGATTTCATCTGCCATGGCTTAAAAGATGCTATAAATCTTTGTGGAAAAACTGAAATTACTATTCTTGCAGGAATCTTTACCCTTAGCATGGCTTTGATTTCTAATGATTCAGGGCTTATGCATCTGGGAGCAGCTCTTAAAATCCCTCAGATTGCTATCTTTGGATCAACGGACCCAATCCTTACAGGGCCACTTAATCCAAAAGCAATTGTTATAAAAAAGGATTTACCCTGTAGCCCTTGCTTTAAAAGGGAATGCCCAAAAGGGCATTATGAATGTCTTAAAAATGTCTCCCCTGAAGAGGTCTTCCAAAGGCTTGAAGAGATTTTAATTTAAAAAAAACTTTCAAAGGAACTTTTAGTGGATTTATATTTCAAATAGTGTCTCAGCTCATCTATAACACTTTCTATTAATCTTTCCATAGCCTCTTCAGTATAATAGGCAATGTGAGGAGTAAGTATTACATTTTCATATTTAAGAAGATGTAAAGTTAATAAGGCCCTTTGAGCAATATCTGAAGGTATTTCCTCTTTTAAATAGGATTCATCCAAAAGCATTCTCTCTCCTTCAAAGACATCAAGGGCAATTCCGCCTCTGAGTTTTCCGTTTTCAATGGCCCAGATAAGGGCATGTGTATCTACAACTGGCCCTCTGGCAGTATTGATTAACATGGCCTTTTCCTTAACCAGTTTTATATTATACATATTTATAAGATGATGGGTCTTAGGATTATAAGGAACCATAAGGGTAATGACATCAGCTTCCTGTAAAAGATTATCAAGGGAGACATAACTAACCTGATATTTATCAATGAGCTCTAGTGAAGGATTAATATCATAAGCTATAACCTTCATTCCTATCCCAAAACCGATCCTACAGAGATGACTTCCAATATTTCCAGTTCCAATTACACCGAGGGTTTTTCCATACAAATCAAGACCAATCAAACCTTCACGGGTAAAGTCAAATCTTTCAAGCTTTTCAAAGTTTTTCCTTAAGTGCCTGGCTAAAGCCATGATCAGGGCAAAGGTATGTTCAGCGACTGTTATACTGGCATAATAGGGGGCATTGGCAACCTCAATCCCCCTTTTTTTACAGCAAAGTATATCAATGTGATCCACCCCTGTTGTTCTTGTTGAAATAAATTTCAATGAAGAAAGCTCATTAATAACCTTTTCATTGATCTGTGAGTTTAGATAAATAACCGCAATTGTAATATCCTTATATTTTGAAGCATTACTTTCCCTTAAAGGGGATGAGACAAATTCTATCTCTAAATCTGGAAACTCCTTTAAAAGCCTTCTTTTAATAAATTCTATTAATTTTTCCTTTTCCCAATCCTTGGTCTCAAAAAAAACTATTTTTTCTGACATGGCATTCCTCCTATGGAACTAAATATTTTTGTTCTACCTTAGGAACCCACCATCTCTCAATATTATAGGATATACCAAGACTTGAAGGCTGAATACCACGAAACCTTTTATGAATAGCCTCAAGACTCATAGGGATATAAAGAAAGGTATAGGGCTGATCCTCTGCCAGGACTTCCTGAAGTCTATAATAAATTTTTTTTCTCTTTTCTCTATTCAAGGTGTATCTTCCTTCTTCAAGTAAACGATCAACTTCAGGATTTTGATAGCCTATAAAATTAAGGCCTGGACTCTGGATCTTTGAAGAGTGAAAGATATCATAAAGATCTGGGTCAGGGCCTGTGGTCCAGCCAAGAATCACCGCCTGAAATCTTCTTTTATCTATAAATTGGTGGATTAGGGTTGTCCATTCCATAACCCGGATATTTACCCTTATGCCAACTTTGGCAAGTTCCTGTTGAATAATCTGGGCGGTAAGGAGCCTTGAAAGGTTCCCCTGATTGGTAAGAAGAGTAAATTCAAAGGGTCTGCCATCTTTATATAAAAGACCATCTCTTCCCTTTCTAAAACCGGCCTCAGATAGAAGATTCAAGGCTTTTTCAGGATTATAAGAACAAGACCCTTCAATAGCTGGATTATAAAACCAGGCATCGGGCTTATAGGGACCATAGGCTGGGATACCCTGTCCAAGCAGAGCTCCCATAACAACTTTTTTCTTGTCAATGGCAAAACACAGGGCCTTTCTTACTCTTTTATCCTGAAAAAGAGGCTCCCTTAAATTATAGCCAATGTAAGTATAAGCAAAGGCAAGATAGCGATAAATCTGAAAGTCCCTTTTAATAGTCTCCTCTTGAAGCTTTTTGTATTGAAGAGGGGTAAGACTTATCCAGTCAATACCTTGAGAACGAAGTTCCATAAATAGTGTGGAAGGATCAGGAATAACCCGATAGATGATACGATCAAGATAGGGTCTCCCTTCAAAGTTAAGGGGGTTAAATTTTAGTTTAATTTGAGTCTGAGGCTCCCAGACTTCAAACCTAAAGGGGCCATTTCCCACAGGTCTTCTTCCGAAAACACTCTGAATATATTTTAAATCCTTACCTTCAAGAAGGTGCTTGGGCAAAACAACTAAATTTCCCCAGGATGAAAGAGCAAGGGCAAAGGGCTTCTTATAGGTCACACGAAAAGTATATTTATCAAGCACCTTGAACTCTTTGACCTCAAGAAAATCACTGGCATAGGCTGAGGGGATATTGGGATTTGTAATAAGTTTAAAGCCAAATTCAACATCAAAAGCAGTTACCTCTACCCCGTCTTCCCACTTAACCCCTTTTTTGAGATAGAAAGTAATTACCCTTTGATCCTTTGAGATTTCAAACCTTTCTGCCAGATCTCCAACAATGGTAAGATCAGGAGCATACTTTACTACCCCTCTTAAAATATTCCCAGCCACAATATGACTCATAGCATCTGTTGCAAGCATCGGCACAAGTATGCTTGCATCTGCAATGGTTCCAATAATCAGCGTATCTCCATAATCAGGAGCTTTTGAGGACTGGGTAGCCTCTTTTGAAAATACATAAGAGATCAATAAAAGAAAAAAACCTAAGAAAATAAGAATAACTTTTAAAAATTTTCTATTTTTCACCGGTTATCCCTTTAAGATTTCTCCTAAAGCTCCTTATTGGAGATATTCTTTTGCCCTTACTTAAGGAAGGCTTAATTACTATAGCCAAACTCCTTGCTAAAACCAGTAAAAATATACCTAAGGTCCAATAAAAGATCTCAATTTCCTTAGCATGTCCCTCAAAAAGAAAGATCATAAATTCTCTTATACTAAAGGCAATAAGAGTTTCAAGGAGGACCTCCATGCGAAGACGATGATGTTCAAAATATTCAACAAAGGCCCTGACAAGCTCCAAAATTACTATAAGAGATAAAACATTAACAAGTAGTTCCTTTATACTTAAGCGTATTGTCTTTTCAGAAATAAGAAATCCAAGATCAAAAACTATTCTTATTAGAATTACAGCTAAAACCAAAATTAAAATGATGATAGCCAGATTATAAGTAAATCTTATACTTAAGGTATAAAGTTTAAGAAAATAGTTTTGAAGATTCATAAGGCACCTCCCCTCAAAGGAAAAACCCTTAAAGGCGTATAAACAGGACCCTGTGGTTTCAGTTCACTCTTAAAAAAAACAATTTCCTTAACCGGGAAGGAAAAGCCCTTTATCTTTTGGGTCTCCTCCTGTAATCTCTTAAAATAATCTTGAAAGGCCCTGATATCGTGTAATTCTTTAATTCGGAAGAGGGTAATATGGGGATGAAATTTTTCCTTCTTTTCAAGCTTTAACTTTTTAAGAAGTTCTCTTAATTTTTTATCTATTTCCTTTAAAATATTAGACTGATCCTTAAGACCTATCCACAGAACCCTTGGGTTGCCACCTACTGGGAAAATCCCAACCTCATCAATATTTAAAGTAAAGGGACTTATAGGCTCAAAAATCCTTTGACCTCCTTTGGATATTTTTTCAATCAGAGTTTCAGGTAGGTTACCAAAAAAGTGAAGGGTAAGATGAAAATTCGCCTCCTCTACCCATTTCACCTTAAGTCCCTCAGGTAAAGTGAGCTTACTTAATTTAAAAAGTTCTTTCTTTAAATCCGAGGGCAAATCTATAGCTAAAAAGGCTCTCACCATACAGGAGATACCTCCTTAAAAGATCAAGGGCTGTGTAACTGGCCATCCTTTGGATAGTCTGTCTATCTCCCTCAAAACGAAAGTGCAGGGCAAAGACCCTGTGGGGGACGGAAAGACCGATAAAGACTGTACCTACAGGGATTTCTGCAGTTCCTCCTGTTGGACCAGCAATGCCAGTTGTAGATAAGGCAAAATCTGTTTTCGCTATTAATCTTGCCCCGTAAGCCATCTCAAGAGCTGTTTCAAAGCTGTAAATCCCTTTTTCTCTAAGGGTCTCCTCTTTCACACCTAAAAGCTCTATTTTACTCTGGGCACTATAGGTCACAAAACCTCTTTCAAAATAGGCTGAAGATCCTGAAATAGATGTGATTAAACTTGCCAGATACCCCCCTGTGCAGGATTCAGCAGTTGCTAAAGTAAGCCTTCTCTCCATTAAAATTTTTCCAGTAATCACAGGTAAAGATTCGTCTTCTTCACTTATCAAATTAACTTTAAACCTCTCCTTAATCTGATTTCCAACCTCCTCAACCTTTTCTTTATCCCCAAGAAGAACTAATCTAACCTCAGGAATAAGAGGATAATAACCAATTTTTATCTCTTCTTTGCCTTTAAGACTCAAAATAAATTGATTGAGATCCGTCTCATTAAGATCAAAGAAAATAAAATTTTTAAGGATCCTTTCTTCTTTACAAATACCTCTTTCACCACCTCTTACCTCACAGAGAAGGGGAATAACACGATCTTTTAAAAGAAATCTAAATTGTTCAGGAACGCCTGGGAGAAAGAAAAGTTTTTTCCCTTGATAGTGCAAATAGAAACCAAGCATCTTTGAGTCCTCAGAGAGGATTTCAGCACCCTCTGGAAGCATAGACATCTTTTTGGCCATACCCAAAGTTCCTTTATATTCACCTGAGGATAGAATGGCAGAAAGAAGGGTTTTACTCTCTTTGAGTTCAAGATTTAGGGCCTTAGTAATTGCCTCAGTGGTTAGATCATCCTCTGTTGGCCCAAGGCCACCTGAGGTTATAACAAAGTCATATTCCTCTAAAAGGCGCTTGAAAGTCTTAATAATTTGAGGTTCCTCATCAGGAACGGTTACGATTTCTGTGAGTTTAAGCCCTGTAGCGGAAAGGATTTTTCCTGCAAACTCTGCATTAGTGTTTAAAATCCTCCCTGAAATAAGCTCATCACCTATAAAAAGAAGAGCCCCCCTCATAAACTCACCTTAGAAAATATAATTATAAGACCTACAATGAGATTGGTCATAATACCCGCAAGGATATCATCAAGCATAATCCCCCATCCTCCCCTGAGACTCTCAAGTCTCTTTAAAGGAAAGGGCTTTGTTATATCTATAATTCTAAATAAAATAAATACAAGGACAAGTTCTAATATAGTGGTCTTACCCAGGCAGGCAATATATGCTCCAGCAACCTCATCAATAACAACTTCATCAGGATCTTTGTTATTTAAAAGGACGGATACATAGCTGGAGGATAAAAGGCCAATCAAAATAAAAAAAATACTTAAAAGAAGTTTTACATATAAGGCCATTTCCAGAGTTATTTGATAGAGGAAAATCCCCTCCAAAGCCCCCAGGGTGCCTGGAAAGGGAGGAATGAATCCTACAAAGGCGCCTGTTGCAAAAAAAAGGTGAAACCAGTCCTTTTTAAAAAGGGGTTTTTTCAAGTTCCTTCTCAAACTCATCATATTTTCCAAGTTCTATAAGATTTTTAAGCCTCCAGAGATACAACCTGACCTTAACAATTTCTTTTTCTCCTTTGAGAGACTTTTCAAGAAGGGCTTTTTCCCTTTCTTTATATTTTAAAAGGGCCTTTTCCTTTAAATTTCTATTATAATCCTCAACTTTATTTAATAGCTCCTCTGCAGATTTTAAAACTTCCTTTAAGACCTTTTCAGCTGAAAGAAAATATTTCTTTTTATAATAGGCCTTAGCTCTTTCCCATTTTTTGGATAATTCAGCATACTCCTGAGGATAGAGATCCTTAGCTTGAGAAAGATTAAGAAGGGCCATCTTTTCCTCGGTCTTTTTATAAAGCTCCTTAGGAGCGGGATGAAGCTTGATAAACCTACCAAGAAAAGGAAGACCGGAAAGATTGGCTTTGACCTTTTCAAGAGTGGTATCCTTAAAATCACTTAAAGAACTTGTTATTTTGCCTTTTTCACAGGCAATCAAAAGGATTCCAAGGAAAATTAAGGTAAAGCCCTTAACTATTTTGAGCATCATTGATATTTTAACTCAAAAAGAATCTTAAGGCAAATATCTTTGCTGTTTTTGCATAAGGTCCCTTCCTTACAAGATTTAATCCCCATCACTGCCTTTGCAAATAGTCTTCTAAAATTATAATATTAGCGCTTATGTATGCCTCTACATAAGCATTAACATTGATTTTGAAAAAAGAAGCCTTAAAATAAAACTATGGAGAAAAAACTTCCCATTGGAATTTCAAGCTTTGTGGAGATTCGCTCAGAGCCTTATTATTATGTGGATAAAACTCATTTTGTAGCCAAACTTGTCTCCGAAGGAAAATACTATTTTCTCTCTCGCCCAAGGAGATTTGGAAAATCCCTTTTCGTGGACACCTTAAAGCAGGCCTTTCTTGGAAGAAAGGAGCTTTTCCAGGGGCTCTATCTTGAAAAGAACTGGGACTGGAGTGTCAGGTATCCTGTTATTCATATTGATTTTGGGGGAGGAGAGGTTAAAGGTATAGAAGCCCTTGAGAAATGGATTCTTCAGCAACTTGAGGAACATCAAAATCTTTATGATATTACCTGTAAATGGAAAGATGATTATCATGCCTGTTTCAGGGAACTAATCTTAAAACTTTCTCAAAAATATGCATCTAAAGTGGTAGTTCTTGTTGATGAATATGACAAACCCATTCTTGATTGCATTGAGGATAGAGAGACCGCAAAGGCAATAAGAGATGTCCTCAAGAACTTTTATAGTGTTCTTAAGCCCCTTGATGCTTATTTAAAATTTGTTTTCCTAACAGGGGTTTCCAAATTTTCAAAGGTCTCTCTTTTTTCAGGGCTAAATCAGTTAAATGACATTACCCTTGATAAGAGATTTGCAGAAATCTGTGGATACACTCAGAAAGAGCTTGAAGAGGTCTTCAGAGAAGAATTAGAAGATAAAGACTTAAAGCTTATAAAATGCTGGTATAATGGTTATTCCTGGCTTGGTGAACCCGTTTACAATCCCTTTGATGTGCTTCTCTATCTTAAGAAAAGAACCTTTCACCCCTACTGGTTTGAGACAGGAACTCCCAGTTTTCTTATTAAACTCCTTGTGGAAAAGAAATTTTATATCCCCCAGCTTTCAGAGCTTATGGCTTCAGAGCGCCTCCTTGGAAGCTTTGATGTGGACTTTATTGAACCAGAAAACCTTCTCTTTCAAACAGGCTATCTCACCATAAAAGGTGTTGAAGAAATCCCATCGGGATACCTCTATTATCTTAGTTATCCCAATAAAGAGGTTAAAGTTTCCCTGAATAATTACATAGTGGATTATTTGACAAGGAAGGGGCCTGAGAGTGCAAGGCTTACCCTTAAATTAACCAGGGCATTGAGGGAGGGAAGGGTTTCCGCCTTTGGAGAGGTTTTAAAGACCCTTTTTTTAGGGATTCCCTATGAGTGGTATAGAAGTAATGAAATAGCAGGTTATGAAGGGTATTATGCCAGTGTGGTTTATAGTTTTCTTGAAGGGGCAGGCTTTGAGGTAATCCTTGAGGATTATACAAGCCTTGGAAGGATTGATTTAACAATAATTTTTGAGGAGAGATGTTTTATAGTTGAGTTTAAGGTGGTTGAGATGGAAGGAGAAAGCCCTAAGGCAATAGAACAGCTTAAAGAAAAGGGGTATCACGAAAAATATAGAGGGAAGTTCAAAGAGCTCTATCTCCTTGGCTTTGATTTTAGTAAAGATACCAAAAACATAGTTTCCTATAACTGGGAAAGAATTTAAGAACTTTTATATGTATGCAGGTAGGTGCTCTGTAAGATTTATCTCCCAAAAAAGCAGATTTTAGTCTCACCTTCGTGCTTAGGTAGTAAAGACCTGGCCTCATACTTTTACTTGATATTCCAGAGGAATTCAGTAAAATATTTGATTAAATAGATAAACAGGAGGATGGAAAATGCAGAGCAAATTTAAAGAAGTTTTCTTTGGATTTCTTTTTTTAATATTTTTTGAGATGACTTTATATGGGGTATCCTATTCTGCAAAGGAGGTGCCCTTTACCCTTGAGGATAGGGATAGACTTATCAGGGTAGAGGCAAAACTTACGGAATTTGACAAAAGGTTTGAACAGATTGACAAAAGGTTTGAACAGATTGACAAAAGGTTTGAGCAAATTGACAAAAGGTTTGAAGAGCTTAGAAATTTTCTATGGATTCTTTCTGGGATATTTACAGCCTTAGTTGTAGCAGTTATTGGTCTTGCCTTATGGGATAGGAGGACAATGTTGAGAGAGGCAAGAAGGGAGGCTCTTGAAGCCCTTGAGAAAGATGGGACCTTGAAGAGGGTTCTTGAGGCCTTAAGAGAGTTTGCTAAAGAGGATCAAAGGTTTGCGGAAATTTTAAGAAAGTTCAACCTTCTGTAGGAGGAGGGAAAATGCTTCAAGGAAAGATTGCACTTGTTACAGGTGCTTCAAGGGGAATCGGAAGGGCAATAGCCAAAGAGCTTGCTCGGGCTGGTGCTGAGGTAGTAATAAACTATCTTGGTTCAGAAGATAAGGCCAAAGAGGTAAAAGACTCTATTGAGGCCATAGGAGGAAAAGCCCATCTATCTCGCTTTGATGTATCCAAGCCAGAGGAAGTAAAAAAGGCCCTTAAAGAAATTGAGGAAACCCTCGGTAACATTCATATTTTGGTTAACAACGCTGGTATTACAAGGGATACCCTTTTTATTCGAATGAAAGAAGAAGACTGGGACGCTGTGCTTAAGACCAATCTTTTTTCTGCCTTTTATGTTACTCAGGCGGTCTTACCTATGATGCTTAAAACCAGATGGGGAAGAATAATTAACATCTCTTCAGTAGTTGCCTTTACTGGAAATCCCGGACAGGTCAATTATGCAACTGCTAAAGCAGGGCTAATTGGCTTTACCAAGGCTCTATCCTTAGAAGTTGCTGGAAGAAATATCACAGTTAATGCTATTGCTCCGGGATATATAGAGACAGATATGACAGAAAAATTGCCAGAAAAGGTAAAAGAGGCCTTTTTACAGGAGATTCCCCTTAAAAGAGCTGGGCTTCCTGAGGAGGTTGCTTATTTAACTGTTTTTTTAGCAAGTGACCAGGCAAGTTATATAACTGGCACAGTTTTTCACATAAATGGAGGCCTTTTCCGGGGCTAATCCTTGCTCATCATTGATGGATCTTATGGAGAAGGTGGAGGCCAGATTCTTCGCACAGCCCTTTCCCTCTCCCTAATTCTTCAGAAACCCTTTAAAATAATTAAAATCCGAGCTGGAAGACAAAAACCAGGCCTTCAACCTCAGCATCTGGCCTGTGTAAAGGCCTCTAAAATTATATCCTCTGCTATAACAGAGGGAGATACTTTGCATTCCCAGGAACTTATCTTTATCCCACAAAAAAAACCTCAAAAGGAGACCTATACCTTTGACATTGGGACTGCTGGCTCAACCTCCCTCCTTCTTCAAACTCTCTTTTATCCCCTTTCCTTTTCCGAGGGTGCTACCCTTTACCTTAAAGGTGGAACCCATGTGCCCCACTCCCCTACCTATCATTATCTTGAAAAGGTCTGGCTTCCAGTGATAAAAAATTTTGGATTCAGAGGGAATCTTAAGCTTGAAAGACCAGGTTTTTACCCACAAGGTGAGGGAATTGTCTTTTCACAAATAGAAAAAAAAGAAAAACTCAAGCTTCCCTTTCTAACTTATGGCTTTACCCCAGATGAAATAGAAATCCTAAGTTTTATTACTGATAATCTTCCTTCTCATATTCTTGAAAGACAGGCAAAATCTGCTCTAACTATTCTTTCAAAGGAAAATTTAGAGTCAAAGGTCAAATATGAGACATTAAAAAGCCTCTCTCCAGGCACTATGCTTTTCATAACAGCAACGGACGGGGAGAAAAGAGCAGGCTTTTCCACCCTTGGTAAAAAGGGATTTCCTGCTGAAGAAGTGGGCAAGACCTCTGCCCTTGCCTTTTTAAAGTTTCTGGAAACTAAAACCCAGTTCGAAGAACATTTAGGAGACCAGCTTCTTTTACCAGCAAGCCTGGCCCTTCTTGAAAGCCCCTCCAGTAAATTTTCTTACACTGTTTCTTGTATAACCATGCATCTTTTAACTCAAGGCTGGTTAATTCCACAATTTCTGGATAAAATAAAGATTAGAATTGAAGGAAAGTTGAAAGAGAAAGGAGAGGTATTTCTTGAGAGAACATGAAGAAATTAAAATCTATCTCAAGGCCTGCTGGGAAAAAAATCCCTATTTGAAAAAGTATAACTGGGAAGACTGGGAAAAGGCTTATGATGCTGGCAAAGTAATCTTTTCCACCTGGAAAGATCTTTCCTTTTTCAGAATAAATAAAGATTTTAAAGCTTATCCAGTAGGCACCTTTTTCAATGAGTCTCTTTTTGTTAGGGGTTATCCTTCCATCCCGAGAATTTATGTTCTCAAAACTGGTCTCATAAGATACTTAAGCTATCCCTTTTATGCAGAAGAAAAGATTGAAGGCTATAATGTTAGGCTGGTTAAGATAGGAAAGGACATCTTAGCCTTTACACGCAGGGGATATGTCTGCCCCTTTGCTACAGATCGCTGGGAAGACTTTTTACCAACTATTCCAAATTTCCTGAACAAATATCCTGATTTTGTAATATGTTGTGAGGTAGCTGGTCCAGAAAATCCCTTTGTAAGTGAATGGCCCCCTTATCTTAAAAGGGACATCCATTTCTTTGTCTTTGACTTTGCCCAAAAGGGGACAGGAGAGTTTTTACCAGGCTCAAGAAAAATAAACCTTTTGCAGAAATTCAAGCTGAATCATCCTGAGATCTCAGGCCCCTTTCATCCAGAAAAAGATTATGAAAAAATCAAAGACCTTATTCGGAGATATCACAGAGAAGGTAGAGAAGGTCTTGTTTTTAAACCTGAGGAAAAGGGCACAAGGGTAAAATATGTAACACCCTATTCAAATCTGACTGATCTAAAGGTAGTTTTTCCTTATCTTGGAGAGGTAGATCCTCACTTCATTAGTTTGAGATTGATAAGGCTCCTGCTAAATCTTTATGAATTTGAAGAATTCAAGGATGAAGTCTATAAAACTCTGGGAACTAACCTCTTTGAGGAGGCTCTTAAATCAATAAAAGAAAAAAAGGTCTTTGACGAAGTTTTCAGGGTAAGGTTTAAAAACTTAGAAAACTATCATGCTCTTCTTGCTCATTTTAAACAGGCCAGAGTAAATATTGAGATAATAAAACAGAGCTGGGAAAATGGCTATTTCCTTGTAGAATTTAAAAAAATCTATCCAAGGGCAACCCAGTTCTGGGGACAAAAATTAGAGGGGTGGGGAGAAGTTGACTGAGTATTATCCTATCTTTTTAAACCTTAAAAACAGGTTATGTGTAGTTATAGGGGGGGGGAAGGTTGCAGAAAGAAAGGTCCTTTCCTTAGTTAAAGCCGGTGCAAAGGTTAAGATTATTTCGCCTGAGGTCACTGAAGCACTTAAGAAAATCATTAGGGATTATAATCTTCAATGGGAAGGAAGACCCTATCAAGAGGGAGACCTTAAAGAGGCCTTTCTTGTTATCTCTGCAACCAATTCACCAGAGGTGCAAAAAAAGGTTTTCCAAGAAGCTGAAGCAAGAAAAATCCCCTGCAATGTGGTGGATAAACCTGAGCTTTGTTCCTTCATTGTGCCCTCAAAAGTTCAAAGAGGTGATCTTCTAATTGCCATTTCTACAGGTGGAGCAAGCCCGGCTGTGGCAAGAAGAATTCGGGAAAAACTGGAATCCTTTTTTGGAGAAGAATATACAATTTATCTTATACTTATGCGTAAAATTAGAGAAAAAATCCTGGAAAGTCGCTTATCCCCTGAGGAAAAAGAAAGAAAACTTCAGACCTTTGCCTTAGCCCCGATTCCCGAATATATAAAAAATGGCGATTTTACATTTTTAATTACTCTTCTTGAAAAGGAAGGGCTTTCTGAACTTATTCCTGAGCTAAATATTCTTTATAAATCCTCCAGAGATAAATAAAAGTAGGGCTAAATATCTCAGGGCTTTCTGCAATAAGTCGTTCAAGTTCGGAGATTGAGAAAAATTTTCCCTCTGAAATCTCAGAGGGATTAGGTTTAGGAAGTTTATCGGTATTTCCTACAAAAAGGGTTGTACACTCCCAGTTGGTTTCAGCACAAGGTTTAACCTTAAAGGCCTCATCAAGCTTAACTTTAAGTTTGAGCTCTTCTTTTAGTTCTCTCTGAGCAGCAAGGAGTAAAGGCTCCCCAGGGCTTAAATGTCCTGAGGCTGAAGAGCTCCAGAGACCTGGATGCTCCTCTCTATCTAAGTTCCTTTTCTGAAGATATATCTCTCCCTTTGAATTAAATATAAAGATATGCACAGCTTTATGAGAAAGTCCCCGAGCATGAACCTCACCTCTTGAGAGCACTCCAAGGGGCTCACAATTTTCATCTACAATCTCAAGAGGTTCTCTCTTAATTCTATCGAGGCTCTCCTTAGGTTTTCGCCCTCTCTTTTTTCCTTCTACCATATTTTTTATTTTATCACCAATTTTCTGATTTCATCTAAATGTGAAACTTTTATAAATGTAATCTGATCTCTTAAGTCCTCTGGTATCTCTTGAAGATCTTTTTCATTTTGAGCAGGAATTATTACACGGGTTATGCCCTTTCTTAAAGCAGCCAGAGCCTTTTCCTTGATCCCTCCTACTGGAAGAATTCTTCCCCTCAAGGTTATCTCTCCAGTCATAGCATAGTCCTTAGAAAGGGGCTTTTTTATAAGAGAAGAGATTAAAGCCATAGCTATGGTAACCCCTGCACTTGGTCCATCCTTAGGGATGGCCCCCGCAGGAACATGGACATGAAAATCGTATTTTGTATAAAACTTTGGATCAATTCCAAGCTCATCACAGCGCGAGCGAATATAAGAAAGGGCTGCCTGAGCACTCTCTTTCATTACATCTCCTAAGGAACCCGTTAAAATCAGATTACCCTTTCCAGGCATGATCACTGCCTCTACATAGAGAACTTCTCCTCCATAAGGAGTCCAGGCAAGTCCTGTTGCAACACCTATCTCATCCTGAGTAAGTCTCAGATCCTCAATAAACTCTGGAGGACCTAAAAATTCAGGTAAATTTTCTTCTTTTATCTCAAAAGGCCCTGTTTCACCTTCCGCCATCTTACGAACTATCTTTCTACAAAGGGCAGCAAGTTTTCTTTCAAGTTCTCTAACACCTGATTCAGAAGTGTATTCTTCTATTATCCGTAAAATAACCTCATCCTTCAATTGAAAATTCTTCTTTTTAAGCCCGTGCTCCTTTAACAATTTGGGAAGAAGGTGCCTTTTGGCAATTTCAAGTTTTTCTTTGTAAGTATAGCCAGAGAGATAAATAGTCTCCATCCTGTCAAGGAGAACCCGCGGAATGGGCTCAACCATATTTGCAGTGGCAATAAAAAGCACCTTGGATAAATCAAAGGGCACATCCAGATAGTGATCAATAAATTCTTTATTCTGCTCAGGATCAAGCACCTCAAGAAGTGCAGCGGAAGGGTCTCCCTGAAAGGAGATGCAGAGCTTGTCAATCTCATCCAGGAGAAAAACAGGATTGTTTACCCCAGCCTGCTTAATACCCTGGATAATTCTTCCAGGCAAAGCCCCCACATAGGTTCTCCTGTGACCTCTAATTTCTGCCTCATCCCTAACTCCACCCAGGGCAACTCTCACAAACTTTCTACCTAAGGCCTTAGCAATCGACCTTCCAAGACTTGTTTTTCCAACCCCTGGTGGACCAACAAAACAAATAATAGCTCCTTTAGCCTTGGGATTAATCTTCTTAACTGCTAAAAACTCAAGGAGCCTCTCTTTAATTTTTTCAAGATCATAGTGATCCTCATCCAGCACCTCTTTCACATGTTTTAGATCTAAATTATCGGTGGTAGAGATACTCCAGGGAAGCTCAATCAACCATTCAAGATAATTTCTCAAAACTGCAGCTTCAGCTGATTCAGGGTGCATCATCTCTAAGCGTTTAAGCTGTCTGAAGGCCTCCTCTTCAACCTTCTTGGGCATTTTGGCCTTTTTAATCTTTTTACGAATTTCAATAATCTCAGATTCAATGTCCTCTTCCTCACCAAGTTCCCGTTTTATGGCTCGCAACTGCTGACGCAAGAAATATTCCCTCTGAGTTCTTCCCATCTCTTCCTGCGCTTCGCTCTGAATCTTATTTTGAAGAGTGGTTATCTCAATCTCCTCAAGAAGTATCTTAGATATCTTTTTCAGTCTCTCAAAGCCATCCAAGGTCTCAAGAAGATCCTGAGCTGTAGAGACTTTAAGTTTCAGGTATGCACTGACAAGGTCTGAGAGTCTGCCTGGTTCTTCTATAGATTGAATTACATGAGATATTTCAGGGTTAAGGAGCCCTTTAAGATTGAGCAGTTTCTCAGTATTTTCTTTAATGGAGCGCATGAGGGCTTCAATATCAGGGGTTATAGCCTCAGGTTCCCTTTCTTTACAGGGCTCAATTCTTACCTCAAAAAAGGGCTCACTTTTTAAAAACTCCTTTATCTCAACCCTTGAAATAACCTGGACAATTACTTTTTTACGAATTTCAGAAAGAGTAATCGTTTTGAGAATTAAGGCAAGGGTTCCAATGCGGTAAAGATCCTTTTCCTTGGGATTTTCAAGCCGCGAATTCTTCTGAGTAACAAGGACAATAAGTTTTTCTCTCTCATAGGCTTCCGCAATAGCCTTCAAAGATTTGGTTCGCCCTACAAAAAGGGGGACGACCATAGAGGGGAATAAAACCATGTCCCTTATTGCCATAAGGGGTAAAACCTCAGGGACATCTATGATTTCTCCTTCCTGAACTTCTGTTAAAGTCTCTTCAACCTCTTGATTCATCATCTCTCCCTTCCATATAATATTTTCGTAAAAATGCCCTCCACTCAGGCCTTATTTCAAAATAAATATAGTTTTCTTTAATAAAAACCCTTTTAATGATACCTAAATTTTCTAAAAATTTAAGACGCCCTTTGATTTCTTTCAAGTCAATATTGAGCCTACGAGAAATAAATTCCGCACAATCAGGCTCAAAATAAAAAAGTTCTTTTAGATAGATCCTATCTTTTTCGTCAAGGAATTTTAAAAAAAATTCATAGCGCTCCATTGAGAGGAGTTGTCTTGAGGATTTCACCATCTCTCATCTCTATAATTCTCTTTGCTCTTCTGGCTAAACTAAGATCATGGGTAACAAGCACAATTGTTGTGCCTTCCTGATTGATTTCTTCAAAAATCTCCATAACCTTTTCGGTATTTTTGGAATCAAGATTTCCCGTAGGTTCGTCGCATAGTAAAATCTCCGGAGAATTGGCCAGAGCTCTTGCAATGGCAACCCTCTGCATCTCTCCACCAGAAATCTCAAAGACCTGTCTTTTTTCTTTTCCCTTAAGGCCCAATCTAACCAAAAGGGTTTCTGCCCTTTCCTTAGCCTCCTTTGGAGATATCCCCTTTCTAATTTGAGGAGCCATAACATTTTCAATAAGATTTAACTCTGGAATAAGATAATGAAACTGGAAAACAAATCCCATCTTTTCGTTTCTGAGCCTTGAAATTGTATTCGCTTCGGCAAAATTTATGGGCTTACCTCTGTAAAGTATATCACCAGAACTTGGACAATCTAAAAAACCCATAATATACAAAAGAGAACTTTTGCCTGAACCAGATGGCCCAATTATCGCTATGAATTCACCTTCTACTATCTCAAGAGAGATATCTTTAAGAATCCTCTCTCCTCCTACCCACTTATTAATCTTTAAAAGTTTTAAGAGAGTCACCCTTAGAGACTCCGAAATATCTCCACAGGATTTAACCTACTTGCCCGATAGGCAGGGTAAAAACTTGCTAATAATGAAAAAATAAAAGAAAGAAAAAACCCTGTGAAATAATACTTCCAGGACCTATCAAGGATAAATCCTTTGCTCCTCAAAAGTCCCTCAATATTTAGCTCAAGGTTAGCCAAAAATTCAAGAATCCCATAGGCCATAATAAAACCAAGGATTCCACCAATTATATTAATAATCAAGCCAGAAGAGAGAAAAATACTGATTATATCACGGGGATTGTAACCCATAGCCATAAGTATGGCAATCTCTTTTCTTTTTTCCATTACCGTCATCATAATAATGTTAAAGATTCCAAAGGCAGAGACCGTGATAATAGCAAAAACAATCATATAGGTAATCATGCTTTGGATTTTAAAGATTTTCAGGAAATTTAAATAGGCCTTTTGCCAGGACTCAACCTCGTATTTGATTTCTCTTTGAAGTTTTCTTGCTAAGGCTTCGGCTTTATTAACATCTTTAATCTTGATCAGGATTGCATTCACCTCATCTGTTCTATCAAGTAAGGCCTGAAGGGTCTGAAGGGGGATATACACTCTTGTGGAATCTATGTTTGTAATACCTGAATTTAAAAAATCAACAACCTTGAAGATCTTGGTCTCACCATTGGGTAGGGTGAGAACCACTTTTTTATTGAGTTCATTAATGCCAAGGTCCCTTGCAATAACCCTTCCAATAATTAATGTATTTTTGTCCACCTCAAAGGCCTTAAGCCTTTTGAATTCGGTAAAACGCTCAATAACGGTGGTTTTGCTCTCAAGTTGAGGAAGAATTCCAATGAGACTTACGGGTTTTTCCTTGGCTCCATATTTTAAAATTCCTTTACTTTCAAGGTGTGGGGCTGTTCCAAGAACCTCAGGATACTTTTCAACCATCTTCATAATCTCGCGCCAGCCAAGGATTCTATCCTTTTCTTTAGGCTTATTGCCATAGACCTTTACTAAACTTTTTTCATCCACCCTGCGGATTAGTCTCTCTTCAGAAGTCTCTTCCTTGGGCTTGATGGTTAAATGAGCTTCAATATCTATAACCTGTTGAACAAAATACTTTTGGAAACCAAACATAATAGAACTCATTACAATAAAGGCGGTAACACTTATAGCTACACCGAGGATTGAGACCAAGGTCTGTTTCCGGCGTTTTTTGATAAAAGCAAGGACTATAAAAAGGACATATCTCATTCAAAAATCCTAACCTCCTCACCAGCCTTAAGTCCTGAAATCACCTCCACATAATCCCCAAACTTTTCTCCTACTTGGATACGAACTTTACCCCTGCCCTTTACCTCAACAGTATTGTCTTTCTGAAGGGCCTTTAAAGGAATAACCAGGGCCTCTCGCTCCTCAAGAACTATATTTGCCTCAGCAGTTGCTTGAGCTGGAAGCTCAAGGGGCCTTAAAAGTTTTGCCTTGGCAAAAAAACTTCTCTTGTTCCTTTCAACCTCCCTTATCACAAGGATAATTTCCCCTTCAAAAAGTTCATTTGGGTAAGCATCAAAGGCCAAAAAAACCTTTTGTCCCTCCTTTACCAGCCCAGCATATTCTTCGTCTACTTCAAGGACTACCTCAAAATCAGAACTGCCAAGGCTAAATAGCCGGTTTTCTCCGGAGAGGGCATTTACATAATCTCCGAGCTCTACATATTTTTTAAGTATAAAACCTGCTACTGGAGCTTGCACATAATACTTGGAGACCTCTTCTTGAAGAGCCCTCTTTTGCTGTAAAAGAGCATGTTTTTCCGCCTTAAGACCTTTAAGGGTGTCTTCAAAGGAATTTTTAAGCCTTTCAAAATAATCTTTGGCATTATAAAAGCTTCTCTCTGCCTCATCCAAGGACTCCTTAGGTAAAAGACCCTCTTTGAAAAGCTCTCTTCTCCGCAAAAGTTTCTTTTCTTCATTAATTAGATTTGTTTTAGCTATCTCTATTTCCCGCTTTAGACCTCTTTGAAAATCAGAATCTGATCTTAACCGCTCCTCTATTAAAGCAAGTTTAGCCTCTATTTCTGCAATCCTTGAAGGTAGCCCCTTAACTTCAAGTTCAGCAAGGATCTCTCCCTTTCTAACATAATCTCCTTCCTTTACATAAAGTCTTTTTACATACCCTGATACCTCCGCCTTAATTAAAACATAATTTAAAGGTTTAACATAACCAGAAGCATAAATTAATTTTTTAACTGGTCTTATCTCAACTTTTTGATATGACTTATTAAAGAGCTTCTGAGAGAAAATTATAAGAAGGATTAAAGCAAGAATTGTAATTCCAAAGAAAATATAAATTTTTCGCACAAACCAAATATACCTTTTCCTCTTAATCTTTCAAGTATATGTATAAGTCCATATCTTTTGAGACTTAAGAAGATTTTTCTCCTACTTCGGTTGCAGGAAAATGAACCTGTATTTTTTTGTAGGGGCAAGCCTATGTGTTTGCCCCTTTGTGGCGAAGTATTTGCCCGTTGTGTTTTCCTTTGCACCATTAGGGCAGGCACTTTAGAGTTGTCCCCTATATTGATGGTGAATATACTTAAAGGATAAGGCGACTTGAAAATCTGGAGCAGAGTAGTATTTTTAAATAAATTATGGGTTACAATTGGCTGCCTCCTTGCGCTGGTTCTGACCCTAAATGGGAGGGAAAAATGTTAGAAAAAATTCAGCTTGAAAATGGCCTTACCCTTGAAATCTGGGATTATTCAAGAAAAATTGCTGGAGATCGCTGGTTGGTTGGCTTCCTTGCTCAAATCCGGGTTACTCCTGAGAGAGAAGACTTTTCAGATGAGCTTTATTACCGGTATTTTTTAGAAAATACGGATGGGAACCTCTATTACAGATATCGCAAGGAAAGAACCTTCATTCCCGAAGAAGAGGTCTGGGAGGTCTATAAAAGTATAAAGCAAAACTTTTTAAAAGCAGTTCTTCCTTATCTTTCACGCCCGCATTTTCGCCAGAATCTAATCCGCACCGAGGTCTCCCTTTTTGAAAAAAGAACAGATTGGGAATTAATGGTTAAGGAAAAGGAAAAAGCTGCAGAGGAACTCGAAAAAGAGTGGGAAGGAAAAACCATATTTTAATTCATGGAAAGCTCAAGGAGTTTTACCCTCTTCTGTTGAATTAGAGGGCGGAATAGCTGGCTGGAGGACCCCAGAACCTTGTTCAACTTTATCGCTTTCTGCCTCCTTTTCAGCCTCTTTCTCAATCTCCTGATACTCCTCTTTAATTATACCCCGTTTTTTCATGATATAATAAATGAGTCGGGAGCGCTTTTCCACATAAGGAGAATTCCCAAGGGGATTATACTTCAAGGGATTAGGTAAAACAGAGGCTAATCTTGCTGATTCCCAGGGAGTTAGCCCTGATGCTGATTTACGATAATAGAACTTCGAGGCCTCTTCAATCCCAAAGATTCCTTGCCCCCACTCTGCAATATTTAAATAAATCTCAAGGATACGCTTCTTGCTTAAGGTCCTCTCAAGACGAAAAGTCAAAATAGCCTCTTGAATCTTTCTTATGGGATTTTTAGAGGGGCTCAAAAAAAGATTTTTAGCTGTCTGCTGAGAAATAGTGCTTCCGCCATATTTAATTTTACCTGCCTGCAAGTTTTTTTCCAGGGCCTTTTCAAGGGCATCAAGATCAAAACCAGCATGCCTGTAAAATTTATCATCCTCAGCTATAAGAACTGCTTTAATCAAATAGGGAGAAATCTTTTTAAGAGGCACCCAGCTCTGTCTAAGCTTTATATTCTTTCCCTCCCTTTCCCATTGCTTTTGACGATATTTCATCATAGCAGTGAGCCCTGGATTTTCTCTTTTCAGATATTCAAGAGGAATAAACCAGGGATATACAAAGACATAACCCAGAAATAGTATCAAAAGTAAAATCAAAAAAATTTTAAACTTTTTCATTTTTGGTAACCCCCCTAAAAACATAAATATTATCACATTTTTCAGGGATTTACATTCATCTGGCCCTAAGTTTTTGTGAAAAATATATTGTTAAAATCAAATTTGATGTTATAATTAAAACCATATGGTGTTACTGGAAGACTTTCTCGGAACTACTTATCCAAGAATTTTCCACCTTACTGTTACCGGAAGGTGCAATGCCTCCTGTGATGGTTGTATAAATAGCCTTATTTATGGTGATAGAAAGGGCTTTTTTAAAGATTGGGAAACAGATCCTGAAAGGGATCTCAAATTATTAACCTATCTTATTACTTACGAAAACACAAATCCCCTTTATATAGCCTTTTATGGAGGGGAACCCCTCTTATCCTTTGAAAAATTAAAGACCATTATGTATACCCTGAAGGAAAAATTTGCTCATAAATCCCTCAACTTTATCCTTTACACGAATGGTCTACTTATAGACAAATATCTACCCCATGAAAAAGATTTTTTTGCTGGTCTTAATCTTTTAATTGTCTCCATAGACGGACGGGAAAAACAGCATAATACCTTTAGAAAGGGGACAAATTTAAAGAAAATTGAGGAAAACTTAGGCCTTTTGAAAAAAGAAGTCCCTTTACCAGTTCTTATGTGGTCAACTATTAGAGAAAATATGAGTCTCTTAGATTGTTTAGAGGAATTTTTGAGTCTTTACAGGGAAGATAAGACTTCCTATTTTTTCTGGCATCTTTTAGAGGGCAATGAGCCTGTCAAAGACTTTGAGAGATTTAAAATTAGTTATAGCAAGGACTTGCAAATCCTCATAGAAGTATTTTTACAGCATCTTTCTGATGGAAAAGTTCTCCCCCTCTTACCCCTCTGCGAACTTATCTTTTTCTTGATGCAGGGAATCCGCAGAGGACATACTGCCTGCGGAGTTGAAAAATTAAGAAATTTTGATATTCAAGGAGGCAAAATATTACCCTGTGCTGACTACGGAGAAGAAATTATCTTGGGTGGAGTTTCTAAGGATAATGGGGTCTATATGGATAAAGAATCTTCCATGGAAAAACTTAAAAACTTAGTTCTTTATAAGGATTATTTTGGATGCAAAGAGTGCCAGGCAGAATTTTATTGTGGAGGAAGATGCCCGGTTTTAATCAAAGTCTCTCCTGTAAGGGCCAAACAATATTGCATACTTACCAGAGAATTTGTAAGGATAGTGAAGGAGAGTTTTCCTGAAATTTTAAAAATATTTAAAGCCTTGAACTTAGACCCTAAAAATCTTTATTTTCCATATGGCTATACTACCTTATTAACAGATGTAATCCCTTAAAAAAAGCATTGCCATTATAAGGTTAATGATTAAAATAATAATTATAAAAAAATTTTTGAGGGGGGTAATTTATGGCTGAAAAAAATTTATTAGAGGCCTTTCTAAAAGCAGAAGAACTGGAAATACAGGGTAAAGAATTTTATCTTGATGCATCGGAAAAAGCCCATATTCCATCTGTTAAAGATTTATTTAAACAGTTAGCGGAGGCTGAAGAGTTTCATCGTATAAAAATAAGAGAAATTTATCAAACCTTTCAAGCAAAAAAGAACATTCCTGCCTATGTTACCAAAATTTCCCAAAAACAGATTAGCCCTGTTTTTGATCCTAAGGAAATAGAAAAAGTAGCTTCTGTAGTTACAGATCTTGCTGCTTTAGAAGAAGCTTTAAGACTTGAAGAAAAATCTATCCAATATTATCAGTCTCTTTCCGATAAAAGTAAAGACCTCAAGGTTAAACGTTTCCTTTTAGCCTTAATTCAAGAAGAATGGGGGCACTATCTTTCTATTTTTGATACTATGGAATTTTTGAGGGATCCAAGCTCCTGGTATACTTTTAAAGAGCACTGGGGCCTTGAAGGAGTTTGATCAAGAATTATAAACTACTTTATAAAATAAGTATCACTCAAAAGTGTTAGACAATAATAGGAATCTGAATCATTAGGATTTAATTTTACAGCCTGTTTTCCTGCTTCAATGGCCCTCTGATAATCCCCTGCGTTTAAATAGGTATAACATAAATCAATATAAAACTGGGCATAAGAAGAAGCTATAAAAACCAGGACAAAAACAAGGCTTAAAAGAACCTTCCTCATTTTCCCTCCCCCTGAAATTTTCATTTTATCTTTTGTTTTCTACCAATAAAATAATATAAAATTAAGCCAAGAAGGGGAAGGAAGATTACAAGCAATAACCAAATTATTTTGTTATATCCTGTAAATTCACTTTTAAGGATATCAACAAGTGCCCAAATCCATAGCACAAAAGGAACAATAAAAAGTATAAAAAATAAAATTCCAAACAAACCTGAAAAAAATTCAAACATTCTTCACCTCCTTCTGTAAAATTCTTTAACTTATAATCTCACTATGTAAATTTTACAAATTTTTTAAAAAAGTAAAGACCCGCATATCCTTATTAGTCCTTATTAAAATCCCTTATTAAAAAGCTTAAGCCTGCTTAAACCTAAAACTTCTCTAAAACCAATAATCCAAAGAATTGCTCCTATCCCAATCTCAGTATCAACCTTTATCTCCCCAAAAGTCCTTCCTTTCCCCTCCATTGCCCTCCCCTTCATATCCTCTTTATTCTTCAACTATTTAAAAGCACTCCCGACTTCCTCCCAGGATTTAGAAAATCTCTCCACAAAACTCAAAACTTTTTTCATAAAGCCATTACCTTTTCTGCAAAAAAATTTTTATATAACCTTTGGAATATTCTTATATACAAAAAAAAACACAAATACTGTCAAAATCACCAAAAGAAAAGGAAGTTGAGATAATAAGATAATTCTGAAAGTTAGTTTATATTTTAATTAAAATTCAAATAAACTTTAAGCCCCCCTGGTTTCTTTTTAAATAACCAAGAAGGCTTTTATAATAGTTTTTTTATATTAAATCAGAGAACCTATAAATATTAGGCAATATGTAACTCTAAATGTTTTTTCCATTCTTCTTTTGTAATAGATTTTATGAAAGCTATAGCTTCTTCCTTTTTCATCTTTGGATTTATATGATAAATTCTTAAATAATTACATATAATTTGGAAAAGTTCTGTATTATCAATATGACTTTTTACTCTCATTTGAGGAATTTGTTCTCCATAAATTATTACAATCTGATCCTCAGCGGTATGATTTGTAGATGTAAAACCAACATTTCCTCTCCTTTCTATAGCTGGTTTAAAGAGATTCTCATTTTCATATTTATAAACACTTTTTGCTAATATTCTTCCCATTGTATAATCTGGTTCATACCAAATATCATTAATCACTACTGTTTTCTTTTCATTTAATTTTCTATAGATTTCCTCTGCCTCTTCTAATGAAATTTTCTGTCCAGTATAATTTTCAAAAATATCTCTTATGTTTTTTGCATCCTGACCTCTCATTAATCTTTTCATATATTCAAAAGAGGCTTTATTGTTATAACTCAACAAAGCCTCGGTTGAATCATTATATTCAGGCCCTGTTCCATTAATTCCATAACCTGAATTTCCATGATCTGATGTTACAATTAAAAGCACATTGGGATTTTTTTCCATAAACTCCAAAATAACAGCTAAAGTTTTATCTAATTCATAACAATCCATCATTGCTCCATACATATCATTGCTATGACAGGCATGATCAATTCTTCCAGCCTCAATCTGTAAAATAAAACCCTTCTTATTTTTAGATAATTTTTGAAGTGCAACTGCAGTCATCTCTGGAAGAGATGGTTCGCTTTCCCTTAATCTTTTATCATTTACTCTATCTACAAAGTAACTCATATGTGAGGAAGCAAAAATACCAAGAATTGGGTTTTCATCATTAAGACTGGCTACAAGCTCTTCTCTGGTTCTAACAACTCTAAATCCTTTTTCTCTGAACATCCCATATAGATCTCTTCTATCTTTTCTAATTGTTCCATTAAAATGTCTATCTCCTCCACCCATAGCTACCATTACATTTGAATTTAAAAGATCAAGGGCAATATTGTCCTCATCATCCCTGTTTGGATTGTGACTATACCATGCTGCAGGGGTTGCATGTGTTACCCTCGTTGTTGTTACAAAGCCATATGCAATTCCCTTTTGCCTTGCAAGTTCAAAAATTGTGGTTAGCTTTCTTCCATCAGGTAAACTTGAAAGTGATCTATTGACTGTCTTTGAACCAGTAGCCCAAGCAACTGAAGCAGGAGCAGAATCTGTTACAACAGAAGATAATGAAGAGGTATTCTGAAGTAAAACTCTGGTATTTAAGTTTCTAAGTAAGATAGAAAGATTGCTTTCTTCTTTAAACTTCATAGTCATAAATTCTGTCATTACTTTCATTACTCCAAGAGGCCATCCATCACCAACTAAAAAAATAATCCCTTTCGTAGCTGAACCTTCTGAAAAATTAACCCTTGCAAAAATTTCCCTTGAAGGAGCAACTAAGGTTATAAAACTTGCTAAGGAAAGTTTTAAAAAATCTCTTCTCCCTAACATATTGCGCCTCTTCTCATTTTTTTATGATTTGATTATAAATCCTGTATATTAAATAAAAGTTAAAAATTTGTTAAGCTTTTATTAATTCAGTTAGACATCTTACCCAAAACTTCTCCGCCAATATAGAGGCTTTATTTATTATTGTAAGAATAAGAATCTTCATAGTTCTTTTTAAGATACCCAGGCTTTGGAGAAGGACAACTGAAAATAGGAACTATAAAAAATTCTGATTGAGCTCACTCTCAAAAGCTAATTCACTCTTTGTTAGAAGAAATTTAATCCCAAGAATTGAAATTTTTCCACATCAGAAGGAGTTATCTCACTGAGAAATCTTTCTCCAAAATATGGCTTTATCACCGTTTTCCATCGTGAAAGTCTTTCTCGCAATGTAGATTGCTTTTTATGAAGAACAAGCCATTGATAATACTTAGCCCAGAAGATTTTTACTTTTACCCATTTCCCTTTTTCCTCTTCCTCAACTCCAAGAACTCTTGCTAAACCATCATCTACACCTTTCAGTTTCCTGGCAAGCTTTGAAAGCTCTTTCCTTCTCTCAAGCTCTACATCTACTGCCTTTGCGACTTCAAAATCTTTAAAAAATTTTCTAATTACTACATTCTCAAATTTAACCCTTACCAGATATCCATTTGCTTTTCCCTCACTTCTACCACATCCACAAACAGACCCAAATTTGACATGTTTTTTGCACTCCCCACAATGTCAGAAAAGCCCCATACCATATTTATAATTAAACAACCCCCAGAAATCAAAGTCAAAAAAAGACAATTACACCCGATTTTTAAGTGGCACAAAAAGGGCTCACTGACACTTTTTACTGAACCAGGCCTTGAAAACCAAAAAACACGCGCCCGGCAGGACTCGAACCTGCAACCTTTGGATTCGTAGTCCAATGCTCTATCCAGTTGAGCTACGGGCGCATGTATTTTATAAATATAGCCCTTAATTAAAAAAAAACAAGAGAAATCTTATTGCATAATTCTCTTATTGAGAATCTTAAAAATTCATTTAATCATTAATTTAAAAATTTAAATACTTTTTCTCTTGACAATTTTATTTTTATATTTTTACTTTTAATAACCTTAAAAATTAAAAGGAGGTGTTAGTATGGGAGATGTGAGCAGAAGGGATTTTTTAATTGGGTCTGGACTTTTTAGTGCCGGGCTTTTGCTTTCTAAAGCCTTTCAAATTGATCTGGTTACTTCTGCAGAAGCTAAGATGAAAACTCAAAAATGGCCCTGGCCTTATGAAAAACTGGATCCTGAGAAAACAGCTGAAATTGCTTACAATGAATGGTATAGGGTCTTTTGTGGAGCTGCAGTAATTAGTTCTATTTTTTCTCAATTAGCTGAAAAAATAGGCGAGCCTTATGCTTCCTTTCCAGTAGACGCCTTTATTATTCAGGAAGGAGGGCTTGCTGGCTGGGGAACTCTTTGTGGCTCAATTAACGGCGCAGCCGTTGTTGCCAACTGTATCTGCGGTCCAAGAATCAGTGGTTCCGAGGTAGGACACATTATCTCTACTAATCTTTTAGACTGGTATAGTAATACCGATTTACCCACATACAAACCTAAAAATCCTAAAGCAAACAAAGAACGCATTGTGCAAACGATGAGTGGTTCCCCTCTTTGTCATATCTCAGTTGGTAAGTGGATGAAGGCCTCGGGGTTTGCACTGGCAAGTCCTGAAAGAAAGGATAGATGTGCAAGAGTTGCAGCAAGCGTTGCCTATCAATTGACTATGATGCTTAATGCCTGGAAGGATGGAAAATTTCATGAAGGGGTAAAATGGTCCCCAGCTGGAACCTTTGGTATTACAGCTCAGCAAAATTGTGGAGAATGTCACGGATCAAACATTCCTGAAGCACCCAAAATGAAAAAATAAGGAATTTGACCGGGCCTCTGGCCCGGATCTATTTAGTTTATTTGCAAGACTGCATAAGTTCAGATCTGCATAAGTTCAGCACCTTATCCTTACAAGAAAAAGGAAGGGTGGTAAGATGTGAGAGGTTAAAGAAGGGGCAAATCTATAGTGTCTACCCAATCCTTGCGTATCTGCCTAATAGTTTAAACGAACACACAACTGGCAAAGACATAGGTTTGCTAAAAGATGGTAAACACATAGGTTTGCCCTTACTATGAAATGAAAATTCGATAAAAATTATTCAAAAAATGATTGACTTGGATTGGATGTAGGGGCAGATTTGAGTCTTAAAAAGATACGGACGCATACACTATCTTGTAATCTTCAAGTCTGATGCTAAATTAATTCAACCATGGATCAAAAGACTTTGATACTTTGGCTTCTTACCCTCTTTTTCTGGGGCATAAGCCCAACCCTTGAAAAGGTGGGATTAAAAAAAGTTGAGCCCCTTATTGGCCTCTGGATTAGAACCCTTTCAGCCCTTATTGGAATTACCCTTGCCCTTCTCTTTACCTCTTCCTTTCAAGCTTTAAAAATCCTTGAAAAAAGGGATCTATTTTATCTATGCCTTTCAGGGATAACCGCAGGCTTTCTTGGAATGTATTTTTACTTTTCCCTTCTTAAGATGCACCAAGCTTCTCAAATTGTTCCTCTTACCGCAACTTATCCCCTTGTAGCCACCTTTCTTGCCATCCTTATCTTGAAAGAACCTCTAACCTTAAGCAAAATCATCGGAACCTTTTTAATCGCTCTTGGTATATACCTTCTCTTTAGGAGCCCTTCTTAAAATCACCACCAGTATTCAGGATATCTTCTTACCTTAGAAAGATTGTTCACAAGAAGGGCAATTATTAGCATAAGAATAGCTCCTGTTAGAACAGGGAATAAGGCATAAATTAAGCCGAGTCTTTGCACCTTTTCTCCTCCAATCACTGCAAAAAGGGCTGTTGCTCCTCCTGGAGGGTGAAGGGTTTTGGTTAGATGCATAACCACAATGGCAAGGGAAACACTCAAGGCACAGGCAAGGAAATAAAACGGGACAAGTTTGGCAATCAATGCGCCCACAAATCCTGATAATAAATGTCCTCCTAAAAGATTTCTTGGCTGAGCAAGAGGACTATGGGGTGCTCCATAAATTAAAACCGCTGAAGCCCCATATGAGGCTATTACCAAAAAAAGTCCCCGGGGCTCAACATAAAAACTGTGAATAAAGGCTACAAGACCAATCCCAAGAAAACTTCCCACAAAGGACCAGAAGACCTCTAAAAGACTTACCCTGGGAGGAGACTTGGCTCCTCCTTTCATTTTAGAAAAATACTCACCAAGAGTCATGAAAGTTCCTCTTCAAAAAAGGGCAAAAGAAATATATCTCCTCGGGCAATAATACCTTTAAGTTTTCCCTCATTATCAATCACTGGCACACGGTTTATCCTTTTTTTCTTGAATAATTCAATTACTTTGACTACAGGATCGTTAAGATTAACAGTAATGGCAGGCGAGGTCATGAAATCTTTTACTTTTTTAGTTAAAACTTCTTCTAATAAACATTCACTCCTTTTAAGACATTCAGCCAATGCTGATAAAAGTCCTATGGATTTACTAATCCCTATACCCTTTAGGATATCCTTCTCCGAAAGAATACCCATCACCTTCTCCTTTTCTACTACAGGCACCCCAGAAACTCCTCTCTCTGCCATCTGGATTATAACCTCTTCAAGTTTATCTTCAGGAAAAACATATAAAACTTCGGGATTCATAATATCTTTGGCTTTAGTTTCATACAGAAATTTTTCCTTAACTTTCTGCCAGACAATTTCATATAATTTTTTGAAATCTTCGGGAGTAATATCAATGTATGTTCCCAGAGATTTCATAGCAGATAAAATATCTTCCTCTGAAATGGAAATTTTTTTTGGCATTTTTATTCCCACTTTTTTAATTCTTCACTTATAAATTTTACAATCTTACTATAAATTTGAGAACTTTTTTCTACACATTCTTTTAGATCGTTAAACCAATTTTTAATCCTTTTAATAAAGGTAAGGTCCTCGGTAAGGGCGCAGAATTCCAGTTCCACAGCAATATGATCAGGGGCCTCGCCTTCTTTGAAAAATTGAAATCCAGTTTTTTCATAATAATCTAAAACCTCTTGAGAGGTTTCACCAAGAAGAAGGCCCTCCCTATAATAGGCCTCATAGGGAGGGCATGGAAGGGTGGGGAATGAGGAGATAAAAAGATTGGTGTATTCTTCCTGCAACTCCTGTAGAGAAAAATTTTTAAAGAACTGGCTGAATTTAAAAAAATCATTTTTTTCTTTTTCTAAATACCTCTCAATATTTTCAAGTTCATAAAGCCAGTCTTTTGAAGGATAACTTAAAAGTAAAGAATAATATTTGAACCAAAGGTTTTTCATGCTTTTTCTTCAACAGGTAAAATTTCTGAAAGTTTTAAAATTACAAACACAACTGCTGCCATAACACCAGCTGTTATTAAAATCTCAATAACAGAGGGATAATAATTCCAGAAATCTACAAAGATCCTTCCCGGATTTAAAAGATCCCCTGTCACTTCCCCGTGGGCAATGGGATAGCTCCATTCCTCGGAACCATACCTTTCAATTACAGGCACTTTAAAAGGAATTATATTGTATGCCGAGGGAAGAAGTAAAAATCTATGTGCAAAAACTCCAATTATTAAAGCAATACCTCCCTGAATAAGTTTTTTTGGAACATCTGAGTATCTGAAAAATAGATAGGCTGAAAGAAGAATGAAGAAGACCTCAATCACATGGAGATGTAAATACTTGGTAAAAAGAAGTTTTAAGGCTTCATAATCCTCTCCATGGTGCCACCAAAAGCGAATGAAAAATTCATTGTAATACATAAAGAGTAAGATTATGCTTGATAGTGCTGAGATTTTGGCAAGGACTCTATAGGCAGAAAGAAGTTTTTCATTGACACCAAGAATCCAGAGGGAAAAGAGAATAACAATAGCAGGGCCTGTAGAGATAGCTGTAGCAATAAAGGTAGGAGCAAGAAGGCCTCCATACCACCAAGGTCTTGCTGCCTGTGTGGCAAGGACCCAGGCTGTGACAGTATGAATTAAAATAGCAAGGGGAAGCGCAATAGGAGCAAGCTTTTTAGCCTGTGCAAAAGATTGCTCTTTTAACCTCGTATACTCCTCATCACTTATATCTTTTTTACCCTTTAAGCCAAGAAAAGGAAAGTTCACTCCAAATTTATAAATCTCGGGCTTCATTAAAACATAGGCATAAATTATAGAAACCAGTGAATAAGAAGAAAGAACCAGAAAATCCCAAGGGAGAAGGCTTTTAAAATTGGGATGAATAAAAACATTGTAAAGTCTGTCCGGTCTTCCCACATCTGGCAAAAGTATGGTCATAGCTGCAATAGCAAAGACAAAGGCTGTAATGGTAGCTAGTCTTGCTACTGGTTTTAAGGTCTCAACCTTGAAAAGGTAAATGGAAGAGGAAACTACCAATCCTCCTGCAGCAGTTCCAACAAAAAAGGCCCAGGTAGCAATGTAAAGCCCCCAGGAGAAGGAGTTTCGCATATGGGTGACAATTAATCCCCTGGATAACTGATAGATAAAGGCTAAAAGTCCAATAACTATTATTAGACCAAGGATTTTATAAACTTTAGAAAATCTTCCCTGCATGGTTGTCCCCTCCATTTATTTTTTACAGATTAACCACTTTTCCTTCAAAGGCTTTGAGAACCCTCTCGTAGATAATCCTTCCTCTGTAACTCTTATATTCCGGAAGGAGATAAAAAACTTTGGGAGAGGTATTTAAATCTTCTCTCATACGAATCACATCTCTTCTTTTAATAACCTGAGAGATTAAACTATGGGGATCATTTAGATCTCCAAAGATCCTTGCATTTCCTGGACATCCCCTGACACAGGCAGGTGGTAATCCCTGATCCACATATTGGACACAAAAGGTGCATTTTTCCACCACACCCCTTGGTCTCTTAGGAGTAAAAACAAGCCTTCCATCCTTAGTTCTGTGTTCAAGGGGATAACCAGGTCTGTAAGAAGAATCAGCAAACCAGTCTTGAGGATAACCAAGTTTTTTAAAAGCTTCCTTAAAGTTTTTGTCAGGATTCTGCCAGTTAAACTGTCTGACCCCATAGGGACAGGCAGTCATACAATATCTACAACCAATGCACCTTTCAAAATCAATGAGAACAAGCCCATCTTCCCTTTGCCAGGTTGCTCCAACAGGACATACTTTAACACAGGGAGCATTATCACAGTGTTGACAGGGCACAGGAAGATAAACCTCAGAAAAATCGGGATATCTTCCCACAGGAGTATGATGAACCTTGGACCCTATGGTCTCAACTCTTTGCCACCAGGTTCCTGGTGGAAGAGCATTATGAATTTTACAAATCACGGCACAACTTCTGCAACCTATACATCTTCCAAGGTCTATAGCCATTCCCCATCTTGGCATCTTTCCCTCCTCCTTAGGCCTTTTTAATTTCACATGCTGCTTCATTCCAGCAGGTACTTGCCTCCCAGATCCCTGGGACAAAATAAATAATATGAGTAGGTTTAATCCAGGGGTAGATTAGAGTATTATAGGAAGTTCCCCTTAAGTATCTACTCCACCATCCCTCTTCAAAAGTTACAATCTGAGGATGAATTCCTGGATCAAGGACAGCATAAGCATAAACCTTTCCTCTCTCGTTATAGATCTCAACAAGATCCCCTTCTTTAATCCCTCTCTTTTTTGCTGTATCTGGATGGATCCAGATTCTTGGTCTAAAGTCCTGAAGCTCAAGCATAGTAATGTTATTGCTGTGAGTGGAATGAACAGTGTAAAGTCTATTACGGGTAATATAGATTAAAGAATACTTTTCTTTCATGTTTTTGTGTTCAGTATCTTTGATAGGGTCTTTGTGCACTGGTAAAGTTTCTTTAAGATCAATAAAGACATCCTCCTCCTTGTAAAACTCAATTCTTCCACTTTTGACAAATCTTGCAGTTTTGGGAAGTGGTGCTGGATAAGACACTGGTGGAAAGGGTTTGTATTCCTGGATCTGTTCATAAAAGACAAGCTGTCTTTTTCCAGGGGCTGGCAAATTAAGACGGACAGGACCCTTTTTAAGGGCTTCAAGGGTAATTCCCTCAACAAGGGGGCCCCCAGTTTTTAACATAAGGTCTGCAGCATCAAGACTGGCTTGATTAGCTATCTCTCTGGCAAGCCTTAGATTCCATTCTCCTTTCTTTCTTGCAGATTCCTCTTTATCAAAAAGTTCAGGATTTACATAGAATTCTCTTACCTCCTTTTTTAGCTCATCATCTCCTAACTTTTCAGCCACTCTTTTGGCAAGCTCTTTACAAATCCAGATCTCAGGCATACACTGAAAGAGGGGTTCAATAGCAGGCTGTTGAAGCTGAACATATGGATGAAGAACTGTGGCTGTAAGGTCATATTTTTCATACCAGGCAACTCCAGGTAATATTACATCTGACCAGGCAACAGAGGTTGCCATCTGAAAATCAAAATTGACAATTAACTCAAGCTCCCCATTTAAGGCTTTCTCTCTTAAACGATTGGCAAGGTTATGCTGATCAAAGGGATTCCCCCAACCAAAGACAAGGGCTTTAACATCATTGGGAGGATATGGAGTCTCTTTATTATACTTTTTAAATTCTTCACTTTCTCTATATTCTTTATTCAGCCAGAGGAGAAAACTGACCCATTTTAAGGGCTTACCTTTAAATTGCCACCAGGCCCCGAGAGGCCAGCGAATCCTGTATTGGCCTGCATAGGTAGAAATTCCAGCCCCTGACTTTCCAAGATTTCCTGTAAGAGCTACTAAAAGGGAATAGGCCCTACCTTTAAGATCTCCATGATACCACTGATAATTACTTGCTCCGTAAACAATGTGAAGGGGCTTTATAGTAGCTATTTCCCTTCCAATACGTTTTACTATCTCCTCATATTCTTTCACCCTATCTGCTGATGGAGAAATTATCTGAGCCACCTTTTCAGGACTATAATTAGCAAGAATTTCCTCTTTTAAGAGCTGAAAAACGGGTTTAACTTTCACCTTTTTTCCATCCACAAGGGTGACCTCAATCTCACCCTCAAGAAAGGGTTCAAAATCCCTTTTAAGATTTTCAGGATTGGGGATTACAAATCTTTTGGCCTTTACATCATAAACCACATAACACTCTCGGTATTCTGGAAGACGGCTCTTCATAGCCTTAGCCTGAGCCGAAAGTCCAGCCACTTCCTCAGCTTTCAATTTTTTCTGATTGTCAAGTCTCACAAGAAGAGGTAAATCCGTATAAGTTTTGACAAAATTCTCATCATAAAGACCTTCAGAAAGAATTACATGGGCTAAACCTAAAGCAAAGGCAGCATCTGTTGAAGGATTAATTTGAATCCATTCATCAGCTGCAGCTGCTGTGGGAGAATAATTGGGATCAACAACTACTATTTTTCCTCCCCTTTCCCTACTAAGATGAAGAAATTTAGCATCCGGGACACGCGTCCAAAGAATATTCGAACCGCAAATAAGGGTGTATTTTGAATTTGCCCATTCAAGACTTTCAAGTTCCTCTGTTTGAACTCCAAAAGTTATAGGCCAAAACATGGGAAGATCTCCATTCATGGTATAGGCATGAATCACACTCCATCCCAACATAGAAGAAAGCCTCATCAAGGCTCCTTTCTGAACATATCCTGTGCCAGGGACTTGAATAAAAGAAGCCACAGACTCAGGACCATATTTTTTCATGATCTCTGCAAGTTTTGTAGCTGTATAATCCAGGGCTTCATCCCAGCTTACAGCCTTAAATCTTCCCTCTCCTCTTTTACCAACTCTGATTAGGGGTTGTTTCAACCGATCAGGTCCATAAATAAGATTAATCATGGATTGCCCTCTAAGACAGCCTCTGGGGTTGTATTCCTCCTCAGGATAATCAGCTGCCTGAATGAGGGCTACAAGCCTTCCCCTATAAACCATGGCCTTAAATCCACAGGCTCCGGTGCAATTAGGGGAACAGGTAGATCTTACATACTTAATACCCTCATCCCTTGAAATCTCAGTAAACCCCTTTTTAAAATACTTTGAACCAGCTAAAAAAGCACTTCCTAAAAGGGCGGTTTTTAAAAAGGTCCTCCTGCTAACTCGCATCTTATCCCCCTCCTCATGGTAAATTCTTCTTAAAGATTAACCCAAAATCAAAAATATTCTGTTAAGAAGAAGTTAAATTTCAGTTAATTTCTTGTTAATTTTTATCTTAAGTAAAGAATTTTTAAATAAGTTGAGTTAGCAAGTATACTATACAAACATAAGATCTTGATTTAGATCAAAGGATTTTACAAAGTGAAAGCTTAATTTATATTATAAAAAAATACTAAAAAGGAGGTTATGCTTATGGCTACCCTTGTGGTTGATGATGAACTTTGTATTGGCTGTGGGACCTGTGTGGAACTCTGCCCCAATGTCTTTGAACTTGGGTCAGATGAAAAGGCCTATGTAAAGAACCAGGAGGGTTGTAAAGAGTGTAACTGCGAAGAGGCTATTAATTCCTGCCCAGTTTCTGCTATATCCTGGCAGGATTAATTTTTCATTGACGAAGACCTCCCTTTGAATTATAATTTAAATTAAATCTTCAAAGGGAGGTCTTTATGTCAAGAAAAGGTGAAAAGTGGATCAAACATACCTGGGAATTCGAATCTACTGAAGATCCCTATGCTATTCAATCTGCGCCTTCAGGAGAGGCAGTCTGTCCTCAATGTAAATCTGTCTTCAAAGACAAAAGATGGTTTATAGATGAGGAGCTTGCAGAAGAGCTTCTTGAGGCTGAAAATGTCCCCAAACTTCTTTGTCCAGGCTGCAGAAAGGCCTTAGAAAAATATGCCATGGGCTATCTTTTTATCTCAGGAGACTTCTGGAAGACCCATCAAGAGGATATGATGCGTCTTATTAATAATGAGGTTGAAAAGGCAAGAGGACTTAATCCCTTACATCAAATTATCAGCATTTACGAAGAAGAAGATAAAACTATTATTGAGACAACAACTGACCACCTGGCTGAAAGGCTTGGAAGAGCCCTTTACAAGGCCTATAAAGGAGATTTAGAATTTAAATGGTCAAAGGGTGAAAAATTAGTTAGAGTTTATTGGAAAAGAGATTAATCCATGAGCAAACCCATTGCCTTAGCCATTGATTTTAAAAAATTTACCCCCTCTGTTCTTACAACAGGGGAATTTTTACTAAAGAATATTTATCCCTCTTCAAAGGCCATCCTTTTCCATGTTATTGAACAATTTTTTACTCCCCCTGCCTATCTTCTCCCTTACTTAAATATTGAAAAAGAGCGTCTTGAAAAAGCCCTGAATGAACTCATGGCTCCTATATCTAAAAAAGGCTTCAGAGTTGAAAAAGCTGTTTTACTGGGAGAATTCTGGACAGCTCTTAGAAATTTTGTTGAGCTTTTAAATCCTGAGCTTATTATCCTTGGATATGAACCCCACTTAATTAAAATACCCACAGCAGAAAAAATTCTTGAACGCTTAGAGATAAGTTTTCTTGTAGTAAAAGAAAATCCCCTGAAAAAACTAAATAAAATACTCTGTCCCTTTGACTTTTCTGAAAAGGCCCTATCTGCCCTCAAAAAAGCCTTTTATTATGCTGAGAAAACCCAAGCTGAACTCATCGTTCTCTATGTCATAAATCCCTTAGAATCTCCAGATAAGACCTGTAATCTTCAGTATGTTACAGAAAGGGAAAAAGAAATTAAAGAAAACTGGAAAAACCTCTTAAATACTATCAAACCTCCTGATATCAATTTTCGTTTTGAAACTGTTTGTGGAAACAGGCTGGATGAAATAATGCAAAAGGTTGAGCAAGAATCAATTGACCTTATTATAGCTGGAAGAAGAGGTAAGATTTTGCAAACGGGAATAGGCTCAGTTAGCAAGGCACTTATTAAGACCTCAAAAATCCCGGTCCTTTTAGTAAACTAATTTTACAATGGCAATTCTTGAGGCCCTTGTTGCCCTTCTTATAATACTTCTCTGTGCGGAGATTTTTACCAATGGAGTTGAGGTCTTTGGAGAGAAACTTTCTTTATCTCAGGCAGTAGTGGGAAGTATTCTTGCAGCTGTTGGAACCGCTCTTCCAGAAACTATCATTCCTTTAGTTGCCATTCTTCTTTATAAAGGACAAGCTGGCTCCCATATAGGAATTGGCGCTATCCTTGGAGCACCCTTCATGCTAATTACAGCAGGCCTTTTTATAGTGGGAATAGGCGTATGGATTGGGTATCTCCAAAGAAAAAGAGAGTTAAAAATCTATCTTGAAGAGAAGACCTTTAAAAGGGATTTCTTTTTCTTCCTTCTAAGTTATTCCACAGCTATTTTTATCCCCCTTATTCTGCCCAACACGCGTACCCTTCACTATTTAGTAGCCTTGGTCTTATTGATTAATTATTGCCTTTATCTTTTTCTTACCTTTAAATCAGAAAGCCTTGAAGTTGAGGCTTATAAAGACCTTTATTTTGAAAAACCACTCCTCTGGCTACAAATCAAGGCCTCTAAAGGAGTTATTATTTTTTTAGCCCTTTTACAGAGTATAAGCGCGGTAGTAATTATGGTGAAAGGGGCTCATCTCTTTGTTCATGCCATAGAGATTCTCTCACACAAATGGGGGATATCGCCTCTCCTTTTTGCCCTTATTGTAGCTCCTATTGCTACAGAGCTTCCTGAGAAATTCAATAGCTTACTTTGGACCTTGCGGGGAAAAGATGTCCTTGCCCTTGGAAATATGACTGGAGCAATGGTTTTCCAATCCACCTTTCCTGTCAGTGTGGGATTACTTTTTACTGAATGGAAAATTGAAGGGTTTGCTCTGATTTCAGCCCTTATAGCCCTATCCCTCGGAAGCTTTTATTTTTTAGTAATAAAAATTTTCAAAAAAATACATCCAGCCCTTTTACTCCTATCAGGTTTGTGTTATATTTTTTATATCTTAACTGTTATCATATCTCTTTTATAAATGCTAAAATTTTATCTCAACTGGCTTAATCAACATCAATTTCACGGGATAAGGCCAGGCCTTGTTCGGATTATAAACTTATTGAAAAAACTCGGAAATCCACATAAAAAGTATCCTTCTCTTCATATTGCAGGAACTAATGGAAAGGGCTCAACCTGTGCCATTCTTAATGCCCTGCTCACAGAACACGGTTTTAAATCTGGACTTTATACTTCTCCCCACCTCTTTAGATTAAATGAGCGCTTCAAAATCAATCAGCAAGATATTTCCGATGAAGAACTTCTTGAAATGTTAAAAATCCTTAAACTCAAGACTGAAGAACCCGTAACCTATTTTGAACTTACAACTGCCCTTGCTTTTTTGTATTTCGCTGAGAAAAATGTGGATATGGCTATTATTGAAACAGGACTTGGGGGAAGGCTTGATGCTACTAATGTGATTCACCCTGAAATATCCTTTATCACAAGCATTGGATTTGATCATACTAAATACCTTGGAAATACCCTTGAAAAAATCGCCTTTGAAAAGGCAGGTATAATTAAACGAGGTAAACCTCTTGTTCTGGGAAGGATTGAGTCAAAACCACTTAAGGTAATCTTAGATAGAGCAACAGATCTTTCTTCTAAGTTTTTTTTGTTAGATCAAGATTTTAAAATAGAATATTCAGATAATTTCTGGACATATAGAGGAAAGTATCATTTTCAAGGACTTAAGCTTTCCCTCCAGGGTAATTATCAGGGCTCTAACTTAGCCCTTGCTATTAAAGGGCTTGAAATTCTTGAAGATAGGGGCTGGGTGAAAATTGAAGAGGAAAAATTAAAAAAGGCTTTAAGGGAGGTCGCCTGGGAAGGTAGATATAAAAAGATTTTTATTAATTCCAAAGAAATTCTATTTGATTGTGCCCATAATCCAGAGGGCATAAAGGTCCTTAAGGATTCCCTTATGAAAGAACATTTTTACCCTTTTATTCTAATCTTTGGAGCAACGAACGAGGACGGGGAAAAGCCTTTTCTCTCCCTTTTAAAGGAATTGTCTCCTTTTGCCCATAAGATCTTAATATCAGAATTTAAAGCTGAAAGAAAAGTGGTAACCATAGAGGACTGGGCTAAGGCTTTAAATGATAGGAGCCCCTTTGAATTCTACAAAGAACCCCATCAAGCTTTGGAAAGGGCTTTGTCCACAGAGGATTGTTCTAAAATTCTTGTAACAGGCTCTATTTACTTTGTGGCCTCTACTCTAAAGGCTTTAAAGGAACTTAATGATGCTTTATGAACCCTTTATTACCCAGGAACAAAAGGCTGTTATTGAAGCTAATAAGGATCTCCTTGTAATTGCTGGCCCAGGAACGGGAAAAACTTATACCCTTCTCCTAAAAATAAAAACCCTCCTCGAAAATGGCCTTCCACCAGAAAAAATATTAATCCTTACCTTTTCCTTAAAGACATGTCAAGAATTGAGGGAAAGACTCTCAAGGCTTGGAATTAAAGAGGCTAAGGTTGATACCTTTCATGGGCTTGCCTATGACCTTTATAGGGACTTCTATCAAAAAGAGCCAAGGCTTATAGATGAAAAGGAGAAAACCTCTCTTTTGAAGAAACTCTTTTCCGGAGAAAGAAATCTCCTAAAAAACTCTGACCAAAAAATTCAATATTTTGATTATCTTGAAAAAAATGGACTCATTGATTTTGACCTGCTTTTGAACAAGGCTATCTCCTTGATAAACCCAGAAAACTTACGAGAATATTACCTTTTCCTTGATGAGTTTCAGGATCTATCACCAGAAATCCTTGACTTTTTAAAATCCTTTAAAGAGGCTACTTGGATTCTTTTTGGGGATCCCAATCAATCCATTTATGGATTTAGAGGCGTTAACTTAGCTAAAATTCAAAACTTTCTTCAAACCCATAAGCCCCATCTGCAAATATTAACCTTAACCGAGAGTTTTAGATGTAAAGAGGAGATTCTCAAAAGAGCAAATCAGTTTAAAGCTTCCCCCTGGAAAATTCCTCCATTTAGAAGTAAGCATTCAGGAGGTATAATACAGGGTTTTATTTTTCCAAATACCTATGAAGAAAAGGATTTCCTCGTAAATCTGGTTCAAAATATCTTAGGTGGGACTCAACTTGAAAGGGCAAGACACACTACTTTTGCACCTTCGGACATCTTTATCCTTTCAAGAATAAAAAGGGTTTCCGAACCTCTAATTGAGGCCTTTCAGAAAGAAGGAATTCCTGTAGCCCTACCTGAAGAGGAGGCTCAAAAATTAAAAGATGAAATTAATCAAATTGTAGAAAGGATTAAAGTTTTCAAAGAACCTTTACCAGAAATTATAAATGATGTCTCCCCCTTCTTAAAAAATATCTTCCAAAACTGGAGAGGGCTTTTAGAAAGGGATCAGGAAAAATTTCTATTCTATCTTAAAGGTCTCTCTTCTGAAGACTTAATTTTTCCTAAGCTTGAAGGGGTTAATTTTTTAACAATCCATGCCTCAAAGGGGCTTGAAGCAGAGGTTGTTATTCTTTACGGAGGAGAAGAGGGGCTTATTCCCTTTACTCTTTTTAGGGATTATGACCTTGATGAGGAAAAAAGAATTCTCTATGTGGCTTTAACCCGTGCCAAAGGAAGTTTTTACTTTACTGCAACTCAAAAAAGAAAGATTTTTCACTACGAACTTACCCAGGGATTGTCAGGCTGGCTAAAAACCCTTCCCTATAAAGAGTTTCCAAAGAGACCCCCAAAACCAAAACAGATAGATTTATTTTAAAGCTTACTCTTTAAACTCAAACCCTTCCTTTTGAGCCAGTTGTCTCATTTTAGCAAGGGCCTTTTTCTCAATCTGGCGAATCCTCTCCCTTGAGACCTTAAACATATAACCAATTTCTTCTAAGGTATAACCCTCATACTCTCCAAGACCAAACCTCATACGAATAATTTTTTCCTCACGGGGAGAAAGAGTGGAGAGAAATTTTTTTATCTTTTCAGAGATGTCCCTTTTTCTGGTTTTCTCATAGGGCATAGGGCTCTTTTTGTTTTCTATAAAATTTCCAAGGGTACTCTCTTCGTCACCAATTGGGGTCTCAAGGGAGACCGGATCTTTTGCAGTCTCAAAAATAACGAGAATTTTTTCATAGGGCACCTTGGTCTTTTCTGAAAGTTCTTCAGGAGTTGGCTCTCTACCAAGCTCTTTAGCCATCTCATAAAAGGTTTTAAAAACATAATTTCTGAGTTCAAGAAAGTGCACCGGAAGTCTTATAGTCCTTGTCTTATCAAGAATGGCACGGGTAATGGATTGTCTTATCCACCAGGAGGCATAGGTGCTAAATTTATTCCCTTTACGATAGTCAAAACGATAGACAGCCCGCATAAGGCCTAAATTTCCTTCTTGAATAAGATCAGCAAGACTTAGTCCCTGGCGCATATATTTCTTGGCAATGGAGACCACAAGTCTCAAATTAGCTCTAACCATCTCATCCTTGGCTTTTTCAATCTGACCGATATGTTTCTTAACAATTTCGCAAAAATTTTGCATCCTTTTATCTTGCTTATACCTTTCACAACAGGTCTTTACGAGATTTTCAAAGTAATTTACATAACTTTTCTTGGGCTTAAGATTAGGATCTCTTTTCTTCCAAGCAAGAATTACCTCTTTTGTCTCAATAATTTCCTTATATTTGAGGTTACTATTTATGAAGGCATTAATTATACCTTCAAAGCCTTCTCTAATCAATTTAGATAGCTCTTCCTCTTTTTCTGGAGTCAAAAGCTCGTATTTTCCCATTTCACGCAGATAAATAGAAAGAAGCTCTTCACTGGCAGGTTCAAGAATACCCTCTTCCTCTTCCTCAAGCTCTCCTTCACTGAGGGTTGAAAGTTCCTTCATTTTATCCTGAACGCGTTTTTCTATATATTCTTCTCTCTCATAGGGATCCATCTCTTTAAGCTCGATTCTATATGTCTCAAGGAGATCAAAGATTTCTTCCATTTTATCGGGATCATTGTATTCCTCAGGAAGAAGGCTATTCAAAAGATCATAGGTGAGCTGCCCGGATTTTCCTAACTCAAGGATTTTATCCTGTAGTTCCTTGTTCATCGCCTGCTTTTCAAACCTCCCTTTTCTAAACCTTAATATGTGTTAAAATATTTCACTGCAAATAAAAAAATAAAACACCCTATTAATGGATTCAATCATTTCCCGGAGCTTCCTAAAATTTTTGCTCTATTTAACCGCTCATCATCCTGAAGAATTTGGTTTAATTCCAGATAAGGATGATTTTTTAAAAGTTAAAGAAATTTTTCAAGTTTTAATTTTTACCAAAAAGGCACATAATCTTAAATTAGATACACTTAAAAACCTATTTTCTTATTATTTCAGAGATTTTTTTGATTTTTCTGATAATCTATCCCTAATAAAGGCTAAGGAGCGGTTTTATTCACCTCCCCAAGAAGTTGATTTTAATTTTATTTTTAGGTTAAAGCAACTTTGGACCTTTGTCAAGCCCTGGATGTGGTATAAATTATCCTTAGAGGAGATTCTCTATTTTCAGAAACCTCTTCCTCTTTTTACGGAAAAAGAGCTTGCTGAAAAATGGGCTAAAATTAAAGGAGCATTATTAATTGAGGTTTTACCCAATTTTTTGGATCCTGAGGGAAGATATCAGATCTTTGGCCAGAAGGTAGTTCTTACTGAAATATTGCCCTTCAAAGCTTGCAGAGGGCCTAACATAAATCAAAAATTTATCCAGAAATATTTTAAAAACAAAGAGCCCCAACATAAAAAAGAATCACCCTTAAAACTCCTTCAGGAACTTTCCCAAGAGCTAACCCAGCCACAGGAAGATCTCCCCTTCCGGAAAATAACTTATGGAAAAAAGAAAGAAAAACCCTGGAAGTCCTGGCAAAAGAAAAGACAAAAAGAAAGGGAAAGATAAATTTACAATTTTGTCAATTTGATCAAGATTGTTAATTTATTACAATTTTGTTCATTTTACTGGCTAAGAAAATAAAGCTCTTCAAGTAGGCACAGTTTTTGTATTAATGTTTACAAATTCTCAAAAGGAGGTTAAGGGAATGCCCAATCCTCAAGAATTATTAAAGTTTGACACTGGAGATACTGCATGGCTACTTATTTCTACTGCTTTGGTCATGATGATGACCCTACCAGGACTTGCTCTTTTTTATGGTGGTCTTAGCAAAAGGAAAGATGCTCTAAATACTATGGCCATGTCTTTTGTAACATACTGCTTGATAAGTGTTTTTTGGGTAGTTTATGGCTATAGCCTTGCCTTTGGACATGATATTTTCGGATTAATTGGAGGCTTTGAAAAGATATTTTTTAAGTCTATTACTTTAACTTCTTCAAATGAAGGAGCAAAAACTGTCCCTGAATTTATTTTTGCTATGTTTCAATTAACCTTTGCAGCTATTACAGTTGCTCTGGTTAGTGGTGCCTATATTGAAAGAATAAAATTTTCCATTTGGATAACCTTCAGCCTTCTCTGGTTTACCATGGTATACCTTCCGGTTGCTCATTGGATTTGGGGAGGTGGCTTTCTTGCAAAAATGGGAGTTGTTGACTTTGCAGGGGGTATAGTAGTGCATACTACAGCTGGAATTTCTGCTTTAATAGGAGCCTTGATACTAAAAGCACGCAATGATACCACCCTTATTCCACATAATTTAACCCTTGTAGTCCTCGGAACCGGTCTTCTGTGGTTTGGATGGTTTGGTTTTAATGCAGGTTCTGCCCTTTCAGCCAAAGAGCTTGCTACTATAGCCTTTGTTAATACTAATACAGCAGCTGCCTCCGCTTCACTAATCTGGTGTATTGCTGAATGGCTTATCTTTAAAAAACCTACTATCCTTGGTTTAGCCTCTGGGACTATTGCAGGCCTTGCAACCATTACTCCAGCCGCTGGATATGTAAATGTTTATGGAGCTTTAATTATTGGTGTAATTGCAGGCCTTGTCTGTTTTATCTCCATAGCCTTTGTAAAAGGAAAGCTTAATTATGACGACACCTTAGATGCCTTTGGAATCCATGGAGTAGGTGGAATTATAGGAAGCCTAAGCGTAGGATTCTTTGCAGATCCCTCTATAAATCAGATTGCTGGTCTCTTTTACGGAAGTGCCGCCCAACTCTGGCTTCAACTCTTAGGTATTGGTATAATAATTTTTTATTCAGCTATGGTTACTGCTTTGATTTTTCTATTTCTTAAGATTATATTTAAAAACCTTAGGGTTAATCCAGAAGATGAACTTGTTGGACTTGATGAAACCCAGCACGGAGAACGAGCTTATAATCTTCACATTTAAAATGAAAAAGTAGGAGGAGGAAAATGAAAAAAATTGAGGCCATTATAAAACCTACAAAATTAGAAGATGTTAAGAAGGCCCTTGAAAAAAAAGGTATTCATGGAATGACCATAACAGAAGTTAAAGGATTTGGACGGCAAAAGGGGTATATAGAGGTTTATCGCGGAAAGGAATACGAGGTTAGATTTTTGCCTAAAATAAAAATTGAACTTATTGTCAAGGATGATGAAGTTGAAAAGATTATAAATACCATCCTTGAAACAGCAAAAACTGGTAATGTTGGTGATGGTAAAATATTTATTTCTTCTATAGAAGAGGTTATTCGCATAAGAACAGGGGAGAGAGGGGAAGAGGCAATCTAAGTTATTTCCCAATAGTTGCCATATAAATTACTGTTTCCTCTTTTCCATCAAGCCCTAAAAACTCATTGATTTCCTCATCAAGGAAGGCTCCAACTGGGCAGGCTTTAAGGTGCAGAGCCTCTGCTGCCAAAAGAACATTCTGGCAGATATGGGCTACATCCATAAAAATATACCTAAGTCCTCTTTCTCCATATTTGGAAAGGGTTCTTCTAAGCACTGCGCTCCAGATGAAGACACAACTTGCTGCTTCAAAAAAGGCCTGACCAAGGGCAAGATCTCTTAGAATTTTGCCGAAATTCCCTTCCATCAATTTTTCAAGGACAAAACTTCTTACCTCAAGGTGATATATACCTGATGGTATCTCCTCCGAGTAATTTACTGCGAGATAAGTCTCAACAGGATAGAGAGCTCCTGCAGAAGGGGCTGTTCTTAAGAGATAAAAACCAGCCTGAGCAGTAATTCCCTGGGCTGCAAAGCATAAAAGAGAAATCTCCTCAAGAGATAAAGGCCTTTTCCTGTATTTTCTATTACTCCTTCTTTTAGAAAGAATTTGAAAAAAATTCCCTTTCTCTGGGATATCCCTAAGCTTGAGTTCAATTTTTTCTACCTGAGGATAGCTTTTATAAGGAGGCGCAGATTCAAGATAAATCTCCCTCACTCCAAGAGTTGTAAAAGATAATTTGGTTTTTTGTATGAACTGGTAGCTTAAAGTCCTTTCAAGACTCATCTTTTTTCCTCCTTCCTTTATTTTTGATTAAATTAGATAAAATATCAAGAAGAGGAACTATTTCGGAATAATAAATTTTTCTTTTAAATCTTTTCGGAATCTCTCTTCCCTTTAATTTCAAATAAAGCATCTTGTAAAGGTCTCTAAACATATCCATAGTTTTTTCAAATAAGCCTCGGCTATAACGAAAAGTGAAAAAGAGGGCCCAGAAGAGTTTTAAAAGTTCCTTTCTCTCAAAAGTAGGCATGTTTTGATATAAATCAGGTTTATAAGTCCTTTGAATAAAAGGTAAAAAGGGATAAACAAAAAGCACGATCCTTTGTTCAAGATTCAATTCCGATCCCTCAATTATTTTAAGGATATCCAATAAAAAACTTTCTGAAAAATCTAACTTATTCTCAAGGTTTTTATAAAATGGATAAATCTCATAAAGAAGTGCACTTTCTTTCAAGATTTTAAACCATCTTTTTAGCCAGAATCCAGAAAGATCTTTTAAGATTTCATCTCTCAATCTTTCTCTTGATACGATCTTAATCAGTTCTTTAGATTTTAAAAGGGCTTCCCAGGTCTCCCTGTCAATCTCAAAGCCTGTTCTTGCAGCATGTCTTATTACTCTCAGCATTCTAATAGGATCCCGCCTATAACGAAGTTCAGGGATACCGATTACTCGTATGATTCCCCTTTTTAAATCCTCAAGACCACCCACATAATCAAGAATTTCTCCTGTAAAGGGATCATAAAAAAGGGCATTAATGGTTAAATCCCTTCTCTGAGCATCCTCTTCAGGGGTTCCATAATTGTCAGCCTTTGTATGATCTTGATCCTCTGGGCCTCTAAAAGTGGTTATTTCAACAAAATCCCCTTTATTAAAGTAGACATGCACAATAGGGAAACGCCTACCAATAAGACGCGCTCTTGGGAAAAGTCTAAGAAGTTCCTCTGGACGGGCATCTGTTACAATATCAAAATCCTTTGGTTCATAACCAAGTATTAGATCCCGGACACAACCACCAACTAAATAGGCAAGATAGCCCTTTTTATTTAAATATTTAATTAACTTTAGAATGGGCTGGGGAATCTTCTTTTTCAGATTTGAAGCCTCTTTTTTTAAGATAAATTTGAATGGCTGAGATAGCCGAAGGCGTAATCCCTGGAATTCTTAAAGCCTGACCCAATGAAAGTGGTCGATGCCTTGAAAGTTTCTCCCTGACCTCATTTGACAGTCCAGCTACCTCAAAGTAATCAATATTCTCTGGAATCAACATGTTCTCTAACTTTTTAAATTTTTCAACCTCTCTTTGTTGTTTTTCAAGATATCCACTATATTTGACCTCAATTTCTACCTCCTCCAGGATGTCTTGAGAATACCTCTTGAGCTCATCTATTAATTCAACTAAGAAAGAAATTTCAATTTCAGGCCTCCTTAGAAGATCAAAGAGTCTAATAGGGTCTTTAAGAGGGGTTGAGCCAATGTTTTCAAGATATGAATTAATAAGACCTGGAGAGACCTTAATCTCCTTTAGAGATTCTAAAAGCCTTAGTCTTTTTTCTTTTCTATCAAGGTAGATCTCCCAGCGTTCATCATCCACAAGCCCGAGCTTTCTTCCAAGTTCAGTGAGTCTCAAATCTGCATTGTCCTCTCTGAGAAGAAGCCTATATTCTGCCCTTGAGGTAAACATGCGATAGGGTTCATCCGTTCCCTTTGTGACAAGGTCATCAATAAGCACACCAATGTAAGCCTGAGATCTGTCAAGTATAAAAGGCTCTTCGTCTTTAGCCTTTAAGGCGGCATTGATTCCTGCTATCAATCCCTGAGCTGCTGCCTCTTCATATCCCGTTGTTCCATTTATCTGACCTGCAAGAAAAAGCCCCTCAATTAGCCTTGTTTCAAGGGTATGTTTTAACTGATCGGGATAAACAAAGTCATATTCAATACCATATCCAGGTCTTAAAATAACAGCCTTTTCAAGCCCTGGAATAGATCTTACCATCTCAATCTGCACATCAAGGGGTAAACTATTACTTATACCATTAGGATAGACCTCAATTGTATCAAGACCTTCAGGTTCAAGAAAGACCTGGTGGCGCTCTTTATCCGCAAATCGGAAAATTTTATCTTCAATGGATGGACAGTATCTCACCCCTCTTGACTTGATTCTTCCTGTAAAAAGAGGAGATCTATCAAGGGCCTTTCTTATAATCTCGTGGGTCATTGAATTGGTATAAGTTATAAAACAGGGGACCTGGGGTAAGGGTGGTCTTTTCCTGCGGTTTTTAAAGGAAAAAAGAGGGGGTGGATAATCTCCCCATTGGAGCTCGCATTTAGAGTAATCTATGGTTCTTCCGTCAAGGCGAGGGCAGGTTCCGGTTTTAAATCTTCCTAAAGCCAAGCCCAGCTCTTTGAGATGATCAGGAAGTCGGTTTGAAGGTGGATCTCCAAGACGACCTGCAGGAAAGGATTCAAGACCAATATGAATCAGACCATGCATGAAGGTTCCAGCTGCAATAACCACCGCTTTAGCACCGTATTCTTCCCCAGTTCGGGTTCTGATTCCAATTATTCTTTTATCTTTAATAAGAAGTTGAGAGACTGAGGCCTGGCGAAGATGTAAATTAGGAATTCTTTCAAGAACTCCTTTCATTCTGGTCTGATAGCGAAAACGATCTGCCTGGGCACGAGTGGCTCTAACAGCTGGCCCTTTTTTGGTATTGAGTTTTCTAAATTGAATTCCTGTCTCATCAATGGCAAGGGCCATCTCTCCACCTAAGGCATCAATTTCCTTTACAAGATGCCCCTTCCCTATTCCACCGATAGAGGGATTACAACTCATAGCTCCAATTCTATCAAGACTTATGGTAAGAAGAAGGGTCCGACAGCCCATGCGGGCAGAAGCAAGGGAGGCCTCAATTCCTGCATGCCCAGCCCCAATCACAATAACATCAAATTCCTCAAGAAATTTCATATTGTATAATATAGACCAAGTTTCCAAGAATTCCATTAAGGTTTTGAACAAGTTCTGGAACCTTCTTAACTCTTGATATGATCTAATTCCTGAAAAACTTGATTTAGATCAAGGACTTTTAAATATAATCTTTTTAAAATAATGTCAAAAAAAAATTTAAAAGGAGGTGAAGGGTATGCTATGGTTAGGATCGGGATGTAAAGATCAGTGGATAGGTGTGGCAAGTTTTATTCTTTCATTACTTCTGGTTTCGTCCCTTTATGCAGATCCTAAATCACAGTGTATCGAGTGCCATCAAAAGGTAACGCCAGGAATAGTGGGCCCAAAAACTGGGTCTTTGCACCAGATCTATTGAAGTTTTATAAAGCCAAAAGCTCTATAGAACAAGATCTCTATGTAATGTTCCTTGAATACAGGATGAGGACTTTTCAGGGAGCCTTTCACATGAATCCCGATTATATGCACTGGTATGGCTGGGCACCTACTTCACCTTTTCCAATTTAAGGTAAAAAGCGGGTTTAAGCCCTAAAAGTATAAGGGCTATACTTCCAGCTGGATTTTTTTAATTTAAAAATTGCTTATGTAAACTTTTTTAATTTAATTTTAAAAATTTGATATAGATCAAGGAAACTTTTAAAAGGTGGTCTTAAATTTTATTCAGAATTCAAAAAATAAAAAAGGAGGTGCCTGTTATGTTTTGTAATCAGTGTGAACAGACTGCCAAAGGTTTTGCCTGCACGGTGAGGGGGGTTTGCGGGAAAACCCATGAAACCGATGTGCTTCAGGATCTCTTGATTTACACACTTGCAGGACTTTCGGAAGTAGCCTTAGAAGCAGAAAAGAGAGGAGTTAAAAAGCCTGAAGTTGACTTCTTCCTCATGGAAGGTATGTTTTCCACTCTTACCAATGTGAACTTTGATCCTGAAAGGATTAAGGCTTACATTGAAAAGGCTGTGGAATTAAGGGAGACCTTAAAGCACGAGGCCAAGGTTGAGGTAGATACCCCCTGGGCTCACTTTAAACCTGCTAAATCCATGGAAGAACTCATTAAACAGGCTGAAGAAAGGGAAATTGAACCTACCGTTATGAAAGAAGAAGGAGAAGACATTGCAAGCCTTAAACTTACAATACTTTATGCCCTTAAAGGCATTGCTGCTTACGCCTATCATGCCGAGAGGCTCGGTGTGAGGAATGAAGAGGTCTACAAAGGCTTTAAGGAACTTTTGGTAAACATTTTTAAAGATAAGAGCTCAGATTTAAGAACCTGGGTTGAAAGAGCCCTTGAAACAGGCAGATTAAATCTCTTAACTATGGAGGCCCTTGATAAGGCTAACACTTCTTCTTACGGAAATCCTGTTCCTACCAGAGTGCCTCTTGGTGCTAAGGCTGGTAAGGCCATTCTTGTCTCAGGACATGACTTAAAAGACCTTTACGAGCTACTCAAACAGACTGAGGGAAAGGGTATTTATATTTATACCCATGGGGAGATGCTTCCAGCTCATGGCTATCCTGAACTGAAGAAATTTCCCCATCTTTATGGACATTACGGAACCGCATGGCAAAATCAACAGAAGGAATTTGAAGCCTTCCCTGGCCCAATTGTTATGACCACAAATTGTCTTATGCCCCCTAAGGACTCCTATAAGGACAGAGTTTTTACCCTTGGTCCTGTGGGTTACCCTGGAGTAAAGCATATCCCCAATGAAGACTTTACTCCTGTAATTGAGATGGCCCTATCCATGGAGGGATTTAAGGAAGATATTCCCGGAAAGGAGATCATGACTGGCTTTGCAAGAAATGCCGTATTATCTGTAGCAGATAAAGTAGTTGAGCTTGTTAAGTCAGGAAAAATCAGACACTTTTTCCTTGTTGGAGGCTGTGATGGGGCAAAACCAGTAAGGAATTATTACACTGAGTTTGTAGAAAAGGTGCCTCAGGATTGTGTGGTTTTAACCCTTGCCTGCGGAAAGTTTAGATTCTTTGATAAAGATCTCGGAACCATAAATGGAATCCCGAGACTTCTTGACATAGGTCAGTGCAATGATGCCTACTCTGCCATTCAAATTGCCCTTGCCCTTTCCAAGGTCTTCAATGTGGGTGTTAATGAACTTCCCCTTTCTTTAATTATTTCCTGGTATGAGCAAAAGGCAGTGGCTATATTTCTCACTCTTCTCTATCTCGGTATCAAAAATATGCGCCTTGGACCAAGTATGCCAGCCTTTTTAAGCAAAAATGTGGCTAACTTCATCGTTGAAAATTACAATCTGAAACCCGTAAGCACCCCTGAAGAAGACTTAAAAGCTATCTTAGGGTAATATTACTCTTCCCAAAATAGGGCAGGAAACACCCTGCCCTATTTCTACTTTAAATTCAAAAAATCTTTCTTGACTTTTAAGTTGATCTTAATTAAACTCATAAGAAAAAGATGGAGGTGAATAAATATGGGTTTTTCCTTGCTATTTATTGTAATAGTTGTTTTACTTTTTTTACAGGCTTCTATTAAAATTATCAATGAGTATGAAAGGGCTGTAGTTTTAAGATTGGGAAAATTTCACAAGGTCAAAGGACCTGGTCTTATTATTCTTATCCCCATTATTGACAAAATGCGCAAAATTGATCTGAGAACAATAACCTTAGATGTCCCCCCACAGGAGGTAATTACCCGGGACAATGTCTCTATTAGAGTCAGTGCTGTAGTTTATTTCAGAGTTATGGATCCAGACAAGGCCTTTTTACAGGTAGAGGATTACTATTATGCTACAAGTCAGCTCTCCCAAACTACTTTAAGAAGTGTTTGTGGTCAGGCAGAGCTTGACGAAATTCTCTCAGAAAGAGAAAAACTTAATCTTAGACTTCAGGAAATTCTTGATGCAGACACAGAGCCCTGGGGGGTTAAAGTCTCCAAAGTTGAGATTAAAGAGATTGATCTACCTGAGGAGATGAAAAGAGCTATGGCCAAACAAGCTGAAGCTGAAAGAGAAAGAAGAGCCAAAATCATCAGCGCCGATGGAGAATATCAGGCCTCAAAAACCCTTCTTGAGGCTGCTAAAATTATGGCGGAAAGCCCTATTACACTCCAGCTTAGATATCTTCAAACCCTTACTGAAATTGCTACAGAGAAAAATTCTACCATTCTCTTCCCTTTACCTATAGAACTCTTAAAGGCCCTTATACATAAAGGAGATGCTTCTAACGCATAATTCAAGAAATTTTTCACAAATTCTCGCAAAGTCTCAAAAAAATAATATAAAGGAGGTATCTTATGGATAAAGAAATAGTAAAAAGCTATGCTGAAAAGTATCAAGATGTTAGGGAACTCTTTGAGAAGCACCAGAAACTTGAGAGAGAACTTGAAGAATTAACGAAAAAGCCCTATCTAACAACAGAAGAAGAAATAAGGGAAAAACAGATTAAACTTGAAAAACTCCATTTAAAGGAAAGGATCTTTGAACTGATAAAAAAATATCAAAAGGAGGGAAGCTGAATTGGGTGAAACGATGACAGGGGCTCAAATGGTAGTTGAGGCCCTCAAACGGGAGGGTGTTGAGGTTATCTTTGGTTATCCAGGAGGAGCTATTATTGATATCTATGATGCCCTTTACAAAAGTCCTGAGGTGCATCATGTGCTTGTTAGACATGAGCAAGGTGCAGCTCATGCAGCTGATGGCTTTGCAAGGTCAACAGGCAGGGTTGGAGTAGCCCTCGCAACCTCTGGCCCAGGGGCTACAAATACTGTTACAGGGATTGCCACTGCCTATATGGACTCTATCCCTATAGTGGTACTAACAGGTCAGGTGCCCACAAAACTTATTGGTAATGACGCCTTTCAGGAAGTTGATATCACTGGTATAACAAGACCTATTACTAAGCATAACTTTTTAGTAAAAAGGGTTGAAGATCTTCCGCGCATTATAAAAGAAGCATTTTACATTGCAAGAACAGGTAGGCCAGGGCCTGTTCTTGTGGATATTCCAAAGGATATCCAGCAAGCCAAGGGAGATTTTAATTATCCAGATGAAATTCATCTAAGAAGTTATAATCCCACTTATGAACCCCATTTTAAACAGATTGAAAAGGCCTATCAACTTTTAGAAAAGGCAGAAAGGCCTGTTTTTTTAATTGGTGGTGGAGTCATTTCCTCTGGAGCCTCAGAAGAAGTCAGAGCTATTGCTGAAAGGCTTAATCTTCCTGTAACTATGACCCTTATGGGATTAGGGGGATTCCCGGGAGAACATGACCAATCTCTCGGTATGCTTGGCATGCATGGCACATATTTTGCCAATATGGCTGTAGCTAATTGTGATGTTCTTTTAGCAGTTGGTGCTCGTTTTGACGATAGAGTAACTGGAAAAGTGGATGCCTTTGCCCCCAATGCCAAAATTATACATATAGATATTGATCCTACCTCTATTCAGAAAAATGTTAAAGTTGATGTACCCATTGTAGGGGACTGCAAAAGATCCTTAGAGAGATTACTTGAGGTAATTAAAGAGGTTGGGAAACCCAAGAAATACTGGAAGGAGCGTTATAAAGAGTGGTGGGAACAGATTGATATCTGGAGAAAAAGATACCCCCTAACCTACAAGGAAGATCCTAACTATATTAAGCCCCAATTTGTATTGGAAAAACTTTATGAGTTAACTAAGGGCGAGGCCATAATTTGCACAGAGGTTGGACAAAACCAAATGTGGACTGCTCAATATTACAAATTTAAGTATCCAAGGACACTTATCTCCTCAGGAGGCCTTGGAACAATGGGATTTGGATTTCCCGCTTCAATAGGTGCCCAGATGGGGAATCCAGGTAAATTAGTTATAGATATTGCTGGAGATGGATCTATTCAGATGAATATTCAGGAGCTTGCTACAGCCATGGATCAAAGGCTACCTATAAAAATTATTATTCTCAATAACGGTTTTCTCGGTATGGTTAGGCAGTGGCAAGAGCTCTTCTATGAAAGAAGATACTCAGCTGTTAAATTTGCTACCATTCCTGACTTTGTCAAAATTGCAGAAGCCTATGGAGCAGTTGGTCTCAGGATTACTAAACCCCAGGAGGTTGAGCCAACCCTTAAAAAAATTATTTCTATGGATAAACTGGTTATCTTAGATGTGATTATATCCCCTGAAGAAGGCGTCTTCCCAATGGTTCCAGCTGGTAAAGCCACTACAGAAATGATTTTAGTCTAAGGGAGGAAGAAATGGCTGAAAGAAAGTGCACTCTCTCAGTTTTGGTTGAAAATACCCCAGGTGCTTTAGCTCGCATTGCTGGGCTCTTCAGCGGAAGAGGCTTTAACATTGACAGTCTATGCGTTGCTGAAACCCTTGATCCAACCCTATCGCATCTTACCTTAGTTACCCATGGAGATGATTTTATTATAGAACAGATAATCAAACAGCTCAGAAGACTTATTGATGTATATAAAGTAGTTGATGTCACTGAAGAGGGTGATTTTGTAGAAAGAGAAATGGCCCTGATTAAAGTCAGAGCAGAAAAGGAATATCGCGATGAGATTTATAGAATCTGCGAAATCTTCAGATTAAAAATAGTGGATGTGAGCCCCAGAACCTATGTGATTGAGGTCACGGGAGATAAAAATAAACTTAATGCTGTAATTGATCTTCTTAGACCTATTGGAATTAAAGAGATTGTAAGAACTGGCTTAATTGCCATGAAAAGAGAAAAAAAGACTCCTTGAAATTCTTCCTCCACGGATTAAAATCTTTCAACCAAAAAACATGAGGAGTCAAGGATGCTTAAACTATCTCCGAGTAAAGATGCTCTTACGCCTGAAGAGATCTCTTTTTTTAATGCTGCCTTTAAAAGGTGCGCAAGAAGAATAATACTTGCTACAACTCTGGCTGGAAGTGGACATCCAGGAGGATCTCTTTCCTCTCTTAGCCTTCTTTTAATGGTCTATGCCTTAGCCAAGGTTGATCCAAAAAATCCAAGAGCCTTGGATAGAGATAGGGTAGTGGTTAGCCATGGACATATCAGTCCAGGGGTTTACAGTGTTCTCTGTGAATACGGGTTCTTTCCAGAAGAACCTTTTTTAATGGAATTTAGAAGAGCGGGATCTGCTTTTGCTGGTCATATTGAACAGGCAGTCCCGGGAGTTGAGTGGAATACAGGCAATCTTGGTCAGGGTTTATCAGCTGCCTGTGGTATGGCTATGGCCTTAAAACTAAAAGGCCTTCCCAATAAGGTTTTCTGTCTTATGGGAGATGGAGAACAACAAAAAGGGCAGGTAATTGAGGCCAGACGCTGGGCAGTAAAATTTGGTCTAAACAATCTCATTGCCCTTATTGATTTTAACAAGCTTCAGATTGGTGGTAATATTACTGAGGTAATGCCACAGAAGATAAAAGAAGAGATCATAGCTACCTCCTGGAATTTATTTGAGGTTGATGGAAATAATTTTCAGGAAATCTATCAAGCCCTAAGCAAGGCCCTTAAAGGTGAAGTTACCGATCCCACTAAACCTACTGCTATTTTAGCCCATACTGTTATGGGAAGGGGTATTTCTTTTATGGAAAATGATCCCAAGTGGCATGGATCAGCCCTATCAGAAGATCTTGCTAAAAAGGCTCTTCAGGAACTTGGTTTTGCTCCTGAGGAACTGGATAGCTTAAAAGAAAAACGCAAAAACTATATAGTTTCCTTTCCTCATCAGCCCCATGATCCTCTTCCTGTTAAGATTGAACCAGCTTCTCCAGTAATTTATTCTGCCGAGAAAAAAACAGATTGTAGATCAGCTTATGGTAAAGCCCTATTAAATCTTGCGGTAAAAAATAATCTGTCCGGAGAAAGCCCTAAAATTCTTGGACTCACTTGTGATCTTGAAGGTTCTGTGAAAATGACCGACTTCAAAAAGCATTCACCTTCTGCCTTTTTTGAATCAGGTATCCAGGAACACCACACCGCCTCAGTTGCCGGGGCCTTATCCAAGGAAGGGTTTCTGGTATTTTTTTCAACCTTCGGGGTCTTTGGCATTGATGAGGTCTATAATCAATTAAGACTCAATACCTTAAATAAAACTGCCCTTAAGGTGGTTTGCACCCATTTAGGAGCTGATGTAGGAGAAGATGGCCCCACTCATCAGTGCATTGATTATCTCGGGCTTTTATTCAGCCTTCAGGACTTTGAAATTTATTTTCCAGCTGATCCCAATCAAACCGATCATATCCTCCGGTATATTTCCCTTAGACCCGGGAATATCTTTGTAGGAATGGGAAGATCAAAGGTCCCCATCTTGCTCAAGGAGGACGGCACTCCCTATTTTGATGAAAATTATCAATTCAGACCCGGGTATGCAGATTGGATTAGAAAGGGCAACAGAGGTGCTATACTTTCATACGGCAATCTTATGCCCTATGCCTTTAAAGCCTGGGAACTTCTAAAAGAAAGTGGTTTAGAGGTCTCACTTTTAAACATAGCCTCTATTAAACCTTTCCCAGAAAGGGATCTCCTTGAGGTTGCCCATCTAAAAAATCTTTTAATTGTGGAAGACCACTATGTGGAAACAGGGCTTGGGGCAAGGATTGCATCCTTTTTTGGAATAAAGGGTATTCAGGTGAATTTGAAGCTTCTTGGTCATAAAGAGCCTGCTTCATCTGGAAGTCCTGCTGACCTTTTTAGGAGGGCTGGCCTTGATCCTGAATCAATAGCGCAAGCCTTTCAAGATCTAATAAATGTCTGAAGCAGCTTTAGAAAAGAAACAGTCTTTTGTTGAACACCTCCTTGAACTTAGGTCCTGTCTTATTAAAGCCTTTCTTGGTTGGATAATAGCCTCAATTTTGGTTTATCTTTATTCAGATAATATTCTGGAGTTTCTTATCAATCCTCTTCGCCCCTATTTAGCAGATAAGAAACTCTTTTTTAAAACATTACCTGAGGTATTTTCTAACCAGGTAAAAATTGCGGTAATTCTTGGATTAATCATTGGAAGTCCATATATCATTTATCAACTCTGGATTTTTATAGCCCCTGGACTATATCCCCATGAGAAAAAATGGCTTAAAGGAGCCCTTTTTATGAGCTCCTTTTCCTTTCTCATTGGCGATTTAATCGCCTTTTATTTTTTCTTACCCTTTATTCTAAAATTTTTTTATTCCTTTGGATCACAATTTCTTATTTTTAAACCCTACCTTAAGGAATACATTAATTTTTTACTTAAATTACTTCTTATTTTTGGACTCTTCTTCCAAACTCCCTCTATAATATTTTTCATCCATAAACTTGGGATTGCAAGCCTTGATCAATTAAAAAACTTTCGTCCCTACGCGATTATTCTATCCTTTGTTCTTGCCAGTATCCTCACCGCTGGAGCGGATCCCATTTATCAAATCTTACTAGCCTTACCCTTGACAATTCTTTATGAGATAGGTATAATTTTAATAAAAATAACTAAATTTAGGAGGGCTTAGCATGCCTTTAGGCCTTGGTGGACAGGAGCTTTTTATTATCCTCTTTCTTGCTTTACTAATCTTTGGAGCTAAAAGATTACCAGAAGTTGGTGCTGGCCTTGGAAAAGGGATTAAATCCTTTAAACAGTCTTTAAAGGAAGCTGATGTTAGTGAAGAGGTTCAAAAATTGGAGGAACCCAAAAAAACTGACTCCACATCTGAATCAGCCCCTACCGAAGCTAAAAAAGTATAAATTCTTATATATGATTAAGTCTATTTAAAGAAGAGGTCAATACAATCCAATTCTGATTCAAATAATTTTAAGACTTTAAAATTTTTAGAAAATTCTTTATAAAATAAGAAGGGGGAGAGTATCCCCCCTCAAAGATTTTACTCTGGTTTTTCTGTTCCTGCCTCTAATCCCATTCCCACACCTGGAACACCATACATAACAGTGCTTCCAGTGGAAAAATACTCAAGTTTACCTTCCCTGACAAGTTCATTAGCAGCATTTTTGATATCTCTGGGATTAGCTCCTGGTATTTCCCTTTGTAAATCTTTAAGATAGATTTTACTTTTTCCACCTCCAGAAGCTTTTTTGGTCATGACCTCCATAATCTTTTGTTTCAATTCTTCTTTGTCCATAACTCTCACCCCTTTTTATTAGTATTCAATTTCTGTAACTGTTTCTACATGGCTGGTAAACTTAAAGTGAACTGAGGTTCTATAAGTGTCGTATGCTAACCTGTAATCATCAATAAGGTGCCAGGTAAAGGGAATTTCTGTAAGCTCAAAGAATCTTTCCCAGCCTATTCTTTCAATCCAGTCGCCAACTCTTTCATATTTATTTGCATGTTTTGAATAGGTTTCAAGTATCTTTTTAATCCATTTTACAGTAGTTGGCCAACGGGGTGGTTCATTGGGGATATAGGGGATTACAACCTTTGAGAATTTGGGTGGGCTAATTCTGTTAGAAACTTTTCCACCTACCACAATAGCTATACCGTCACCTTGACCATCAGAAATGGGCATGGCTGGACACATGGTATAGCAGTTGCCACAGAACATACATCTGTCAACATTAACTCTAACTGTCTTCTTTTTTTCACCACCCACTTCAGCAGTTGCAGGTTTAATTGCACCAAGGGGGCAGGAAGCAATAACAAGAGGAATTTCACAAACTTTTTCCAATCTTTCATCTTCAACAAGAGGTGGTTTCCTGTGAATACCAACTACAGCGATATCTGAGCAGTGCACCGCACCACACATATTTAAACAGCAAGCCAGAGCCATTCTTACCTGAGCAGGTAGTTTATGTGATCCAAAGTAATCAAAGATCTCATCCATAATTGCTTTAACAACACCTGAAGCATCAATTGCAGGGGTGTGACAATGAATCCAACCCTGAGTGTGAACAATGTTAGTAACAGAGGCTCCGGTTCCACCAACGGGATACTTGTAAGATCCACCAGGATGCTTTCTACTCTTTAAATCTTCAAGAAGAGCTCTCAATTTTTCCTCATCAGTTACATGAAATTCTACATTATTACGAGTTGTCCAGCGGACATATCCATCACAGTATTTATCAGCAATTTCACAAATCTCCCTTACATAATCAGTTGTTTCAAGCCTTGGCGTTCCACAACGGACAGCATAAACTACCTCTCCAGACTCAGCCTTATACTTTATAACACCTGGCTGAATAATTTCGTGAGATTTCCATTTACCGTAATTTCTCTGAATGACAGGCGGTAAAAACTGCCAATAATGTGGAGGACCAATATCAGTAATTCTATTTTCCATAGGTTTCTGAGGATTATAAAGTTTTTCAGCTAAGGTTGGATCATAAGGTTGAGTATAAATTGGATCTGGTCTTTCTGGTCTTTCGCTCATGTTCCCCTCCTATTAAAATTTGTTTTAATTCATTTTTTGCTTAGGCTGGATGGCGTTTTCTGAATTCAGCCACATCTCTTGTCCAGCCACCTTCCACCTCTTCTTCCTTCCAGAAAATATATGGATTAGAACGAGGCTCTCTAACATGCTGTGGTAAAGGTTTAAGCCCAAGAACATCTACGATAAATCTATTCAATCCGATTCTCTGAATGGTCTCACCCAGCCTTTCACGATTCTTACCATTTTCCATCCAGTAATCCCAGACTTTGTAAATGAGATTCTTAATATTATCATAGGGTGGTTCAGTCTTTATAAAAGGAATAATGACAGTTGAAAGTTGAGCACCCTCTAAGATAGGGGCCTTGGCACCCATAAGAATGGTTGCTCCGGTATCAAGGCCTGGCCTAAGGGCTTCAGGCATTACATTGATACAGTGCATACATCTATTACATTCGGCATTGTTAATGTAAAGCTTCTTCTGACCTTCATCCCAGTGCATACACTTAGTGGGACAAAGATCAATGACCTCTTTCTTGATATCAAAGGGACCCCAATCTCTATCTGAATGGGCTCCTGCATTTGGCTTTAGCTCACCACCTACATAAGCCCTCACAGCCTCTTGATCAATCCTGATATCATCTCTCCAGGTTCCAATAATAGAAAAATCTGAACGGGCAATGGCTGCCACACAATCATTGGGGCACCCGGAAATCTTTATCTTAAACTTATAAGGAAAGGCAGGTCTATGAAGCTCATCCTGAAATTGATTGGTGAATTCATGAATCATGTCCTGAGTATCGATGCAGGACCATTCACATCTTGACATACCCATACAACACTCAGGAGTTCTAAGATTTGAACCCGAACCTCCAAGATCCATATTGAGCTGATGAGTCAAATCATAAAAGATATATTCAAGTTGTTCAGTTACTGTTCCAAGAAGAATAATATCTCCTGTGGAACCATGCAAATTCATAATTCCTGAACCACGATGATCCCAGAGGTCACAAAGTTTTCTTAAAGCTGAAGAGTGATACCATTTAGCCGCTGGTTGATTTACACGAACGGTGTGAAAGGCCCAGATAGCAGGAAACTTTTCTTGCTGGTCTGAATAACGACCAATAACCCCTCCACCGTAACCAAAAACACCTACGATTCCGCCATGCTTCCAATGGGTCTCTTTGTTTTTGTAAGAGAGTTCCATCTGGCCCATAATGTCAAACCCAGCCTGCTTTTTATGCTTTTCAGCATAACTATAAATATCATCTACAAAACTGGGCCACGGACCTGACTTCAACTCATCCATCAATGGTGTGTCATGTTTTTTTACCTCTCCCATAATAACCTCCCTACATTTTTTTGTCGCTTACATATTATTAAAAAAATTCAGTTTTGTCAAGACCCGTTTTAGTAAAATAACTAAAAATAAGTTCTAATTTTTATTTTTTTTCTTAACATTTTTAAAAAATTTACAGCCTGAGATTAAGGAGTAAAATATTAAATAAATCTCTTCAATTTTAAAATGGAAAAGAACTTTTTCTTAGAGGCCTCTCTCACGGGACTTGCTAAATGGCTCCGTTTCATGGGATATAAAGCTGAACTTGCGGTGAAAAAGATAACCCCTGAAGTAATTGCTGAAAATCAGGATAAATTTTTTCTCATTACCAGTTCTGAGACTGCCTCTCTCCTTGAAAAATATAATCTTAAATATCTTTTACTCCCCAGGGGTTCCCTCAAACAACAACTCTTCTTTTTAATTCATAAATTAAATCTTAAGGCCTCTCTCTCCCTTGATATATGCACCCTTTGTGGAGAAAAACTCCTGCCTGTTAAAAAAGAAGACTTTAGGAATAGAATTCCACCCAAAGTCTGGGAAAGATATAAAGAATTCAACTATTGTCCCAAGTGCGACAAACTTTACTGGGAAGGGGATCATATAAAAAGACTTAGAAAAAGATTTAAGGCCTTTCTTAAACTCTCAAACGCTTAAGAAGGGCATCCAAAAGGGCACCTGCATCACAAATCAAAGAAAGATGTGCCATCTTAACCAGAGGAGCCTCTTTATCTGTGTTTACAGCAATGATAAACTCAGAATTTTCCATTCCAGAGGTATGCTGGATAGCACCTGAAATACCAAACCCAATGTAAAGTTTAGGTCTCACGGTAACGCCACTTACTCCGATCATATGTTCTTCATCCATCCAACCTGCATAACAAAGTGGTCTTGTAACTCCCACTTCAGCCTCAAGATGCTTGGCCAGATCCTGCAATTTCTCAAAATTTTCCCTCTTTTTTAATCCAAGTCCTCCTGCCAAAACCACCTTGGCTACGCTTAATCTATTGGGTTCTTTTTTTGAGGAAATAAACTTTCTAAGTCTGATTTTACTTTTCCAGTTAAAATCAGCGGAAAGTCTAATCTCTTTAAATTCTGGCTCTTGGAGAGCCTCTCTTATGGGGAAGGCTCCCAAGGCGATAGTTGCCATAATGGGTAAAGTCGTAGAATAAAGCTTGGCCATAATATTTTCCCCATATGTAGGTCTTAGCATTAAAAGTTTATCCTCCCCAAGCTCAAAGGCATTCACATGCGCACAAAGCCCAACCCCAAGGAGACCAGCTATTCTCGGGGCAAGAGAAAGCCCTTGAAAGGTAGATGGGAAAAAAACTCCATAGGAATTTTTTTCTCTTACAACCTCAGTCACTACCCTGGAATAAAGGTCGTCTTTAAATCCTGTAAATTCTGAAGACTCCACAATCCATACCTCATGACATAAAGCCTTTTTTAAATCCGGAGAATTCTTGATTTCTTCTTTATCCTTGCTAAGTATAAGAAGGACAAGCCTTTTTTTCATTTTCTCAGCTATCTCATAAAGGGGGGTCAAAATCTCAAGGCTTGCAGGATGAAGCCTACCCTGAAAATATTCGCCATAGGCTATAATAATATCTGCCATAGTCTTAAAATCCTCCCTATTAATTTTTAAGAAATCCCTTTTCTTTAAGAAAACTTAATAACTTTTCTGCAAGTTCATCTGGCTCACCTTCCCAGATCTCACCTCTTTCCACAAACTTTTTCTCAAAAACATCTGCAACCTGGGTAGGTGACCCCTTTAATCCTAACCATTCCTCTGGAAGATCCAAATCCCTGGCAGTAAGCACCTCAGCCTCAAGGGTTCTTGCCTTTAAGAGTCTTTTATAGGAAGGGGGTCTGTAGTAATCCAGCTTAGGATGGAGACTAACCAGAAAAGGAGGCTCAATCTCAAGCTCTTCAAAACCATATTCCGATTCCCTTAAAACCATACCTATCCCTTCTTCAAAGGTTATTTTTTGAACATTTATAACTGAAGGTATTCCAAGGATAGCTGCAGTCTCTGGAGGAACCTGGGCAGTTTCTCCATCTAAAGACTTAAGGCCCATGAGCACAAGACTGAAGGGGGATAATCTTTCTATGGCTTTTGCAAGCACTCGGCTTGTCGCTAAGGTATCGGCTCCAGCAAAGGCTCTATCAGAAAGTAAAATAATTCTATCTGCCCCAAGGGCATAGGCTTCTCTCAAGAGTGGCAAGACATTAGGAGGCCCCATGGTGATAACTATAACCTCTGCCCCATAGGTCGCTTTTAAGCGCATAGCCATTTCCAAAGCACTTCTATCATTGGGATTAAGAATAAGTTCTGCTGATTCCCTTTTGAGGGTATGAGTTTCCGGATCTACCTTAACGGTCTCAGGCCTTGGCACTCCTTTTATACAAACTATAATTTTATCCATAAAGCCCCCTATTTATAAAACTTTGCCAGTTCTCTGGCAATAACATTTTTCTGAATCTCATTTGTGCCCTCATAAATCTGAAGACATTTGGCATCCCTAAGATATTTTTGCACAGGATAGTCCCTCATATAGCCATAGCCTCCCATCATTTGAAGGGCTCTTTCACAGATCCACATGGTCTGATCCGTTGCAAAACATTTAGCCATAGCGGATGCTCCGGAAAAATCTTTGGCTCCTCTATCAATATATCTTGCAACATTATAAACAAGGGCTCTTGCGGACTCAAGGCGCATGGCCATTTCAGCAAAGGTATGACTTACTGCCTGAAAATTATATACAGGCTGACCAAATTGTATCCTTTTTTTGGCATGTCTTAAGCTTACCTCAAGGGCTGCCTGAGCAATACCCAACGCCTGAGCTCCAGCTCCACATCTTGCATAATCAAGGGTTCTTAAAGCTACCATAAAGCCCATTCCCTCTCTACTGATAAGCCTGTCTGCTGGAATTTTGCAGTCATTAAAAAATAAATCCGTAGTTATAGAGGCCTTAAGCCCAAGTTTTTTCTCTTTTCTGCCGAAGGAAAAACCCTGATCACTCTTTTCTATAATAAAAGCACTGGCTCCACGGGGGCCTTTGTTAGGATCAGTCAAAGCTATAACTATATAGAGATCAGCTATACCTCCATTAGTTATCCACTGTTTAACCCCGTTAAGCACATAAAAATCCCCTTCCCTCTTAGCAGTAGTCTTTATAGCAAAGGCATCACTTCCAGCTTGGGGCTCTGTTAAGGCAAAGGCACAAAGTTTTTTACCCTGTGCAACCTCAGGTAAATACTTTTCTTTTTGCTCCTTATTTCCGAAAAGAATTAAAGGATAGGCTCCGAGAAAGGATGCCGCATAAGTTGTGGAAACACCAGCACAAAAATAGGAAAGCCACTCCACAGCTAAACACATCTCCAAGACCCCCATTCCAAGCCCTCCAAACTCTTGAGGAACAATAATCCCAAAGAGATCTGCATCTGCCAGTGCACGAATGGGAGTGGGGTCATAGAGCTCTTTTTCGTCCCAACTTAAGGCATGGGGTAAGATATATTCCTCTCCAATTCGTTTTACTAAGTCAACAAGTAACCTTTGCTCATCGGTTATGTTATAATCAAGCATAACCCACCTCAGAAATTTTTTTGGCTTATTTTACCCTATTTTTAAGAGTTTAGTATATCTTCTCCATTAAACACCCAATTTTGCTCTAAATCTTCTTATTAAAGGATTCCTCTCCTGGAAGTCCTCTTTTTTTTGCATAAGTTCAGATTCTTACAAGAAAAAGGAGGGATGGTAAAAAGCTCCATGTAGGAGTTTATAAATTTAAACCCCTAATTAAGGAAAGATTTTGCAGATTTTTTATCCTTTCTTTCCGAAGGGGAATGAGTATTTAGAGAGACTCAATTTGTGTTACGCCCAAAGAAAAAATCCTATAGAGTCTCAAAAGATATGGACGCATAAATCCTCTTGACAAATTTTTAAATTTAATATAATTAATTCTCAATGAAAATTTTAAAAAACTTGTTTCAAAAAATTAGTAGAAACGGGAAGAATAATTTTATAGGCCTTGACATTGGTTCCTATTCAATAAAAATGGTAGAAATATCCTTATCAGGTGATAAACCAACTCTCAATGGATTCTGTCAGGCAAGGACCTTTGAAACTACTATTATTAATCAAATAGTTAATGATGAACAGCTACTAAGAACCAATCTCAAAAATATTTTTACAAACTTCCAACCTAAAACCCATAGAATTTTTCTTTCAATTCCTTATGAATTAACTATTTTTGGAAAGTTCTCAGTTAATAGTCCAGAAGCCCTTCAAGAAATAAAAAAACAAATTAATGACGAAATCCCTTATAAATTAGATGATGTTTATTACAGCTATTTTATCATTCCTGAAAAAGGAAGTTATGATGTCTATTACTTAGTTGCCAAAAAAGATAACATTGATAAAGTTCAAAACATATTTAAAAGTTTAAATTATACTCTTGAAAATATAGATGCTGATTTTATAAATCTCCATAATTTTTTTGAATTTCTGTATGGTCAAGAAAATAGAGCCATTATTGATTGGGGGCATGAAAAAATTAAAATACATTTTTCTAATAAGGATGTTCCTGTATATACACGAGAACTATTTAATCTTGGATTTAAAGAGTTAAAAAATAAAGTAGTCAAGGATCTAAAAGTTACTCATGACATGGCAGAGAGATATCTCCACAACCCACCTGCAGACACAAGAGGCCTTAAAATTAAGGAATTTTATAAAGATTTTATTAAAAAACTGCTTGAAGAAGTTAAATTTGGTGGAGAAATTGTTAAAACAAAATATGGTGTTTGGCCAGAGGTTTTTTATATCATTGGTGGAGGAGCACGAATTCCTGGTATTCATTCTTTAATATCTGATCTATTAAAAGTTGAAGTAAGAAAAGTAACAATTAATAAAAAAATTAATATTTCAGAAAATATTGATCCAAATTATTTAAATACTATTAGTACACAAGGAATTATGGCTTTAGCTACAGCAATGAAGGCGTTAATATAAGTCATGATTATAAAATTCAATCTTATTCCTAAGGAAAAATTAGAAATTGAAATTAGGGAAAAACCTCCTGTATTTTTTAAAATTTATTCAGCTATATTTTTATTTTTTATAATTACTATGGCTTCTCTAATTTATAATATCCAAACCAAGATTCACTCTTTGGATAAGGAGAAAAAAAACAAAGAATTGATATTAAATAATTATAAAAATATTGCAAAAAAAGTAAAATCAATGGAAAAGGAAAATGAAGAAGTTAAAAAAAGAATTGAGACTATAATTGCTTTAAAGGATACGCAGGGTAAAAATCTCAGATATTTAGCTGAAATTATGGCTAATACAATCCAGAATCAACTTATCTTTTCTTCACTTAAGCTGGAAAATGCAAAGGCCTCTATCAAAGGATTGGGTCTTGAGATGGATTTTCTGGCAATGTATATGCAAAATCTGGAACAAAAAAAAGATATAATAAAATCAGTAAATCTAAAAAATGCTCAGCAAAAGATAGTAAGTGATTTAAAATTAGTAGAGTTTGAATTAGAGGTGCTCTTTTAGATGAATATTCAAGGTCTAAAGGAACGCATTAAATCCTGGGAGGAGACAAGCACTAAACGGGAAAAAATTCTATTGATTGTGGGAACAATTCTGGTTCCTCTATTTTTATTTTATAAGTTTTATTATCTTCCAGCTCAGGAAAAAATCAAAATTCTTAATGAAGACATTAAAAAACTTGAAATCGAAATAGCTAAACTTGAAAGCTTTGTTAAAAGAGAAAAAGAACTTGAAGCACAGCTAAAAAATAGAAAGATTTTCTTAGAGGAAATAAAGACCATACTCCCAAATGAAAAGGAAGTACCTCAATTACTTAAAGATGTTAATTCAATGGCGAAAAAAAATGGACTTGAAATCCTAAAATTTACTCCTGGAAGTGAAGAAAAAAAAGATTTCTATAATATAATATATTTTGATATGCAATTTAAAGGAACCTTTTCTGAAATAATTAAATTTTTAAATGATGTAGAAAAGCTTCCCAGATTAGTTACTCTTAATAATATTGAATTTTCACCAGAGGCTAAGGAAGAAAAAATTATGGTAAAAAGCACTTTTAAAACATATAAATTTACTGGAGAAGCAGCCAACAAAAATCAGGAAAAAAAATGAATAAATTAATTGTATTACTCAACATCTTTTTAATTACTTTTTTTCTACATAGCTGTAAAAAGACTGAAGAAGTAAAAGATCAAACAATCCAACCTAAAATACCTGTCATAAAGGATCAAGAATTAGAAAAATGGAAAGAGAGTATAAAAAAAGAGGTATATTCTATAGATATAAATAATCTTCAAAATCCCTTTATGACCCCAAAAACTTATAAAATTTTAACCCAAAAAGAAGAAACTATACCCTTAGAGCTTGTAGGTATCCTCAAGAAAAATGGGAAAAAAATGGCTTTACTTCAAGATCCAACAAGAAAAGGATATATCCTGAAAGAAGGAGATAAAATTGGTAAGGCTACTATCAAAGAAATTGGAACAGACTATTTAATTATTGAGGAAATCTCAGAAAACTTATTTGGTGTAAAAAGTAAAAAAACAAAAAAAATAACCCTAAAAAAGGAGAGGTTATAAATGAAAAATTTAAAATTTATGTATATCTTTATAATATGTTTATTTTTATTATCGGTTAAAATATCTTATTCATCTGTGCCAAACCCTTTAAATAATGTTTATTATTTAAAGGATCCTGTTGAAAGATTAGTTTTTGAATTTGAAAAAAAGCCTTCTTTTGAAGTTTTTAAAGATGGAAATAAATTGATTATTAAGTTAATAGATGTATCTCCAAAAAAAACTGCCTGGATAAAAAACCTTCCTAAGGATGTCTTTAAAGAATTCAATGTTTCCTATGAAAAAAATAACCTGATAATTGAATTTATAACTCTGAAAAATTTCAATTTTCAAAGCACCATCTTTGAAAACAAGCTTTTTCTTGATTTCCTCTGGGAAACTGAAAAGAAACCAGCCCTTGCTACCATAAGGGGAGATAGGATTTTTAAATCCCAGATAGATACCTTAGATTTACCCCGTTACGAATATCCCATTCAGCCAACTCAAGAAAATATCCAACTACCCTTTGTAAAAAAATACACTGGAACTCCCATTTCAGTTGATTTTCAAGAGGCTGATATTCACGCTGTCTTTAGGTTGCTTGCAGAGGTTGGAAATATAAATATTATTGTAAGTGACAAGGTTAAAGGAAGTATCACATTAAAAGTGAAGCAAGTTCCCTGGGACCAGCTCTTAGATGTGGTTCTGGCAAATTATGGCCTTGCCATGATGAGACTTGGAAATGTGGTAAGAATTGCACCCATTGATGAGATTAAAGCCGAAAGCGATAGATATAAAGATTATTTGACCTCTTTAAAGGACATTCAAGAAAAGGGACCTCTCACAACTAAGACCTTTCAGCTTAAATATGTTAAAGGAGATACCATTGTATCCAAAATAAAAGAAATTGTTACTGGTGATGGAAAAATTACTTTTGAACCCAACTCTAATATTCTTATTGTTAAGGATACAGAGAAAAATATTGCAGAGATTGAAAGGATTATAAGAGAGGTTGATAAACCAACCAAGCAAGTTTTAATTGAAGCAAGGATTGTAGAGATGCAGGATCAGTATGCTCATAGACTTGGAATTAGATGGGGTGGCTCTGCATATAAAGGCACTGAACATACTATAATTGGACTTGGAAGAACTCCCGCGATCACTCCAGGAGCTAATACCTATACTTATCCCGGAGGAGGTGGGCCTGGGAATTCTAGTATGAGTATAACTTTTCCAATGAGCACTTTGGTGGATTTAGGGACTGCTGGAACAAGTAATATCGGCTTTGCCTTTGGTCATATCGGGAAAAGTGTCCTTCTTCTTGATGCAGAGCTTTCTGCGATGGAATCTAAGGGAGTAGCACGCATCTTCGCAAGACCAAAAATATTAACTCTGGATAATCAGGATGCGGAAATTAAGCAAGGATATAAAATACCCTATCTCCAACTTACACAATATGGGGTTGCTACTACTCAATTCATTGATGCCGTCTTGAGGCTCAAAGTAACCCCCCATGTAACCCCTGATAATAGGATTAGCCTTGATGTAGAAATTGAAAAGAGCACACCTGATTGGGGTAGAGTTGTAAATAGTGTTCCAGCTTTAGTAACAAGAACAGCAAAAACCAAGGTCTTGATTAACAGTGGAGAAACCTTAATCATAGGTGGAATAAAAACAAATGATATCGGAGATAGCCTTGATAGTGTTCCAGGACTTTCTCAAATACCCGGGGCAGGTGAACTTTTTAAAAGAAAAGAAAAGTCCTCTGATAAAACTGAATTAATGGTTTTTATTACCCCTAAAATAGTTTCGGTGGAAATCCCCGGGGTTGATTATTAAAAATTTCAAAAGTTTTACTCTTTAATTTATCTTTTCAAGATTTAATCATCCTGCCTGTGGCAGATAATCCTGCCTATGCCTGCCTGTTAAAAACAGGACATTCAAGGGTTCAAAAGTTTGAATCTCTGCAATAAATTCAATTAAAACTTACCTGTTTAAAAAGGACACATGGGAAAAGTTGATATGGACACATATAAGGTCTTGAATTATCAGCAAATTTATATATACTCTTAATTGTGTTTATAAATTACATTCATTATTTTTTATTAGCCTATCTTCTTGGATCTATCCCCTTTGCCCTAATTGTAGCTTTACCTCAGGGAGTTGATCCCCGTAAGGAGGGTAGTAAAAATCCCGGGGCAACTAATGTAGCCAGACTCCTTGGAAAAAAATGGGGGCTTATTACCTTTCTTGGAGATGCAGGAAAAGGCATATTTGCTCTTTTACTGACTAAAATTTTCACTTCTCTAAGTTTTAAAGAGACCCCTGAGTTATATGCAGGAGTTGCCTTTTTTAGCGTATTAGGACATCTATTTTCTCCCTTTTTAAAATTTAAAGGAGGCAAAGGAGTTGCTACAACCATTGGCACTTTTTTAATTCTTACTCCCAAGGCCATGCTTCCTTCCTTAGTATGCTTTTTAATAGCTGTTTTATTATCTGGATTTGTCTCCCTTGGTTCTCTAATAGCCTCCGCTTCTTTACCGATATTTATTTATCTTTTTAACTACCCTACCGAATACATATTTAGCAGTATTTTTTTAACTGTATTGATTTGGATAAAACATAGAGAAAATATTAAAAGGCTTTTACAGGGTCAGGAGAAGACCTGGAAAAAAAGGAGATAAATGACGGATAGAAAAGAGGCCAAAGAATCTGGAATTGTCTGGAATGACTTTATTTTCAAGGTCTCTCAAGATGACCTTTATGTCTTTTTAGAAGATCCTCTTATTGAAGCTTCAGTCAAACAAAAATTTAATGAACACTGGAAAGAAATCAAAAATTTTTTACAAAAAGAAGGTATTTCAGCCTTACTTGAAGAACCTGAAATTATAGATGGAAAGATTATAGTAGCTAAAGGGCATTTACCCAAAGAGGGAATTTCTGAAAAAATAGAGTTGTTACCCAAATTTACTCATATTTCAGCTGAAGAATCTTCTGAAAAATCTTACCAGGAAAAAATAAACCTTAGAGAGACTTTTCAAAAAATTATCTGTGCTGAATCTCAAGAACCTATAGCCAAATGGTATCCAGCTATTCCTCCTACTCCAGGAATTAATATCTGGGGAGATCCCATTGAACCACCTCCTTTAAAAGAAGAACGAACCTTTGAACTTGGAGAAAATGTTTATTTAGATGAAGGTGATCATTATATTAAAGCAAAGACCTCGGGGGTTGTTATATTTGAAAAAAATAAACTTGATGTCTTGCCTGAATACATACTTAAAGGAGATGTTGATTTTTCTACAGGCAATATTAAATTTGTGGGTAGGAAACTTATTATTCAGGGAGATATCAAATTTGGCTTTTCCGTGAATTGTAAAGGTGATCTTGAATTAAAGGGTTGCACGGAAAACAAAGTGTATATTTTTGTTGAAGGTCTTTTTATTTGTGAAGGAGTGCTCCGTGGAGAAGAAACAAAGGTAAAAGTTAAAGGTTCAGCCAAAATCAGAGGAGCTGAATTTGCTAATCTTGCGGTAGATGGAGATCTATGGATCAAGGATTATCTTGTTTTTACTAATACCTCAGTTATAGGGAATATTATTGTTACTGATGGTAAAGGTCTTATATATGGAGGAAAAGTAACTGCCTCTGGTGATATTACCGCAAAAATTTTGGGTCATCCAGCTCAGACAAAAACAGAGGTCTTTGCTGGATACACTCGCGATACAGTAGAAAGTTATCTATATCTTTTAGAAAAAGAAGAAATTTATATAGAAAGTCTGAAAAAAATAAAATATGGAATTGAGCTTTCTGAAAAATTAAAGAGAGATGGGAGGTTTTCTCCAAAACAGGAAGGTATACTTCAAAAACTTTTAGCTGAAAAAGAAAAAATTGAAATAAAGCTTAAAGAAACAAAAGAAAAAATCAATAAAATAAAAGATAATCTAAAAGAGTTGAGATTAAAAACAATTAAAGTAATGCAGAAAATTTATCCTAATGTTATTTTAGGAATTGCAGATCATACTTATACTAACGAATCAGAATTATCAGGTCCCATAACCTTTTACTTAGAGGAATCTAATATTAAAACAAAGGAAGGCGTCTAATGCCCTGGGAGGATATAGCTGAAGCCTTAACCGGAGAGGTTAAAAGGGAAATTGCTGAAAATTACTTCACTGAAAAGTTGGCCCTTGAAAAAGCTTGGACAGACTTTGAAGAAGAGGTAAAGGCCTTTTCTAAAAAAGAAGAGGCCTTAATTCTCAATGTCTGCAGACTTGTAATTATGCTTGAAAAAGATGAATTAATTCAGGAATTTGAAAAACTTACTCAATTTCCCTTAAAAAGCTGTTACTATCCAGAGGTTTTAAAATCCTCAAATATACGCAGAAGACTTTTTCAAAGATTGGGAACCCTACCCTTTGGCCTTACCTCCAAATCTCGCTTCACAAAACTTTTTTTGAAATTATATGAAGATCTCTTTAAAACTTATAAGGAGTATATTAAAAATCTCAAAGATCTTGATGAAGAATACTTAACTCTAAAAGAAGAGACTCAGGCCTTTTATAAACGTTTCGACCTCCCCTCTATTTTGAACTTCTTTTCTCGCCTCACCGAAGGCACCTCTGAAATTGCAACTCCTCAAGAAAGGGAAAAGACCTATGAAGAGCTTGTTAAATCCTTAAAAATCTCTATTCCAGAAGCCCCTTCTAAAAAATATGAACTCTATCCTGAACCAAGAAACCCAGGAGAAATTACTTCAGATTTAATAAAATTGGCAAAAAAAGCCTTTGAATTACATCAAGCCTCTGCCAAGGAAGTGTTAAGTCTTGTTTCTAAAAAAGATTAGAAAATTTATAGAAGAGTATAAACTTCTCCGCAAAGGTGATAGAGTTTTAGTAGGGGTTTCTTCCGGACTTGACTCCCTAACCCTTCTTGAAACCCTTTTTCTTTTAAAAAAAGATCTTGAAATAGAGATCTTTGTCTCCCATTATGACCATAAAATACGGAAAGGATCTCACAGGGATGCCCTTTTTGTGTATAAATATTGCAAAGAAAGGGGACTTCCCCTTTTCTATACCTCTTCACCAGTTCCAAGCTATGCCAAAAGAGAAGGGCTAAGTTTAGAGATGGCAGGAAGGGAATTGAGATACAATCTTTGGTATCATCTCTCCAAAAAATACGATTTTCATCGCATAGCTCTGGCTCATCACTTAGATGACCTTGTAGAAGAGGTCTTTTTAAAGCTTATAAAAGGCACAGGGAAAAGGGGGCTTGCTGGTATCCCGGTTAAACGAGAGGAATTTATCGTGAGACCCTTTCTCTTTGTATCCAAGGAAGAAATAAAAAATTTTGCTATAGAGAGAGGACTTAACTGGAGAGAAGACCCAACCAATCAGGATCTGCGCATCCCGAGAAATAAAATCCGACATATCCTGATTCCCTTTTTAGAAAAGAATTTTAATCCAAAAATTAAAGAAACTTTAAAGAAAACCGTCTCCATAATCGGAGAGGAAGAGGAATTAATTGAAGAGCTTGCCCTTGAAAACTATGATAAAATAAAAAGTTTCTGGGAAGAAGATCTCCTTTTAAAAATTGGAGAATTAAAATTACTCCCCCCTGTTCTTCGCAGAAGAATTTATTTCCTTGCCTTTAAAGAGGCTGGTATTCCTCTCTTTAGAATAACTTCAAGACATCTTCTCATGCTTGATGCCTTGATTTTAAAACAGGCTAAAGGGCCAGTTTATTTACCTGGAAATTTTTTAGCCTATAGAGGACCGGGGTATCTCAGACTCACGAAAAAAGTTTTTACTGTTCCATATTTTGAAATTAAGGTAGAAAGCCCTGGTCATTTTGATCTTCCTGTGGGAAAACTCACTCTTTCTCTTATTCCGAGTAAGGAAAGACCATCTCAGAATTCAAGAAACTTTCAGATCTCAGCAGATAACCTCAATCCCCCTTTTATTATCCGTAAACGAAAACCAGGAGATAAAATCTATATCCCGGGAATAGGCCATAAAAAATTAAAAAAATTCTTACAAGAAAAAAGAATTCCTTCTTATTTAAGAGATCAGTTATTGATAATTGAAAGGAATGGTCAAATCATAGGGGTCTGGAATGTTTATGTTCATCCGGAATATATTATTCAAAAAAATACGCAGCAGGTCTGGCTCTTCCAGATTCAATTTTAAAGTTGATTTTAAAGAAACCTGTTATAAATTTACTTTAGTAGAACTAAAAAGGGGGCCACTTAAATGAAAAATATAGCCAAAGGATTGATTGTTTGGATCCTACTTGGAGCTTTAATCTTATTAATCTACAATTTCTTTTTTACAGAGACAAATTTTTACTCTACTCTTTCTCTTTCCTATTCTGATTTCCTTGAAAAGGTGGAAAAAGGAGAAATCAAAGAGGTCACCATTGAAGGAAAACGAGCCTACGGAAAATTTTTAAATAATAAGGACTTTTCAACTTACATTCTTCCAGAAGATAGAGATCTTTTAGCTCTACTCAAGAGACAGGGTATTAAGATCAATGTCAGGCCTGAAAATCAAAATAGCTGGATAACTACCTTTTTAGTGTCCTGGCTACCCTTTATCATTCTTATCTTTTTATGGGTAATTTTTATTCGCCAGATGCAACCAGGGAACAAACCCTTTTCCTTTGCCAAATCCAGGGCCAAATTATTTAAAGAGGGTGAAAGCAAAATTACCTTTAAAGATGTGGCTGGAGTAGAAGAGGCCAAAGAGGAACTTCAAGAAGTAGTTGAGTTTTTAAAGAACCCTCAAAAGTTTACCAAACTGGGGGCAAGAATCCCTAAGGGTATCCTATTAGTTGGACCTCCTGGCACAGGAAAAACTTTGCTTGCTAAGGCTATAGCAGGTGAAGCAGGCGTCCCCTTTTTTAGTATCAGTGGTTCTGACTTTGTAGAGATGTTTGTAGGAGTTGGAGCAGCAAGAGTTAGAGATCTTTTCCAACAGGCTAAAACACATGCTCCCTGTATTATCTTTATAGATGAGATAGATGCCGTTGGAAGAATGAGAGGAGCAGGTCTTGGAGGAGGGCATGATGAAAGGGAACAAACCCTTAATCAACTCTTAGTTGAAATGGATGGTTTTGACACTGCAGAAGGTATTGTGGTTATTGCAGCAACAAATCGTCCGGACATCTTAGATATGGCTCTACTTCGCCCGGGAAGATTTGATCGACAGATTGTGGTTCCTCCCCCTGATGTGAATGGAAGAGAGGCTATCCTGAAATTATATGCCTCTAAGGTAAAACTTGCTCCAGAAATAAATTTAAAGGCTATTGCTAAAAGCACTCCAGGCTTTACAGGAGCTAATCTTGAAAACCTTATGAATGAAGCAGCTCTTATTGCTGCTAAAAAAGGCAAAGAATTCATTGAAATGGAGGATCTGGAAGAGGCCAAAGATAAGATCCTTATGGGTAAGGAAAGAAGGGGTATGGCCTTAAGTGAGGAGGAGAAAAAAATTATTGCCTATCATGAGGCAGGGCATGCCCTGGTTGCTCACTATCTACCTGACCCTGACCCAGTGCATAAAATAAGTATCATTCCAAGAGGACAAGCCCTCGGAGTAACGCAACAGCTACCACTTGACGATAGACATATCTATACTGAAGAATATCTCTTGAAAAAAATAACAGTTCTCCTGGGAGGGAGAGTAAGTGAAGAAGTAGTCTTTCAAAGGTTAAGCACAGGGGCAAGGGATGACCTTAAAAAGGCTACGCATATTGCTAAAAAAATGATCTGTGAATTCGGTATGAGCAAATATCTTGGGCCCCTGACTTATGGAAAATCTGAAGAACCCATCTTTCTCGGAAAAGAGCTATTTCAGATCAAAGATTATTCTGAAGAAACTGCAAGGCTTATTGACCATGAAGCTAAGGAAATTATTCACAAATGCTATGAAGAGGCTAAAAAAATAATAACAGATTATATAGAAAAGCTTCACTTAGTTGCTAAGACTCTCCTTGAAGAAGAAACTATAGATAGTGAGAGATTTAAGTTGCTCCTTCAGGGTAACTAAAGTAAACCATGCCTTTACCCATCAAAATTAGAGACCAATACTTTGATTGGGAAGATACTCCTTATCTTATGGGGATACTTAATGTAACTCCAGATTCCTTTTCAGATGGTGGAGAGGCAGAAACCATTGATAAAGCCCTTGCTAAGGCTGATAAGCTATTACAAGCTGGAGCAAAAATTCTGGATATAGGAGGGGAATCCACCCGCCCTTTTGCTGAACCAGTTCCAGAAGAGATAGAGTTAAAAAAGGTTTTACCAGTTGTCAAGGCCTTAAGAGAGGCCTTTCCCAAGGCAATTCTTTCCATTGATACCTATAAATCAAAAGTAGCAGAAGAGACCTTAAAGGCCGGAGCAGACATAATTAATGATATCTCAGGAGGCCAATTTGACCCAAAAATACTTGATGTAGCTAAAGACTTTAATTGTCCTATCGTTATTATGCACATCCAAGGGACTCCTCAGACCATGCAAATAAATCCCCAATATCAAGATGTAATTAAAGAAATTAAGACCTATTTTAGTGAGCGCCTGAATATCCTTTCTCAGAAGGGTATTTCTCTGGATAAAGTTATCCTTGATCCTGGTCTTGGTTTTGGGAAAAATTTCACACATAATCTTAGCATTCTCAAAGGTCTAAAGGAATTTCAAGAATTTGACAGACCAATTCTTCTTGGACCTTCCAGAAAGAGTTTTATTGGAGAAATTCTTAAAAAACCTGTCTCTGAAAGGGATGCAGGCACAGCTGGGGTTGCTATCTTCGCTTATTTACAGGGGGTTCATTTCTTAAGAGTTCACAATGTGGCTATGGTGCAAGATACTTTAAAAACCTTTAAATACCTTTTTAAGGAACTTGAAGGTTGAAATTTGATCTCAATTACTTTTTAGAATTTATAAAGGCCTTCCGCTTAACTGATCTTATAGATATTTTGATTGTAGGATTTATTATTTACAGAATTTTGCTTTTAATTCAAGGAACTCGTGCTCTTCAGATGGTTGCTGGTCTTGCCTTTCTGGTTTTTCTTTATTTCTTTTCAGAAATCTTTCAGCTTTTAACCTTAAATTGGTTACTCCACACCTTTTTATCTTCCATCCTTATTTTAATCATCATTATTTTTCAAGATGATATTCGCAGAGCTTTAGCTCAAATTGGGACAGCACCTTTTATGAAACTTCAAGCTCAATATTCTTATGGTATAGAAGAGGTGGTCAAGGCAGCTGAAATCTTGGCAGGAAAAAAGATTGGAGCCCTCATTGTCTTTGAACGCGAGATCAGTCTGAAAGACTATCTGGAGGGCGCCATTCCTATGAATGCCAGGATCTCTCAGGAGCTCTTGGTGAGCATATTTTATCCTAAATCTCCTCTTCACGATGGAGCAGTGATTATAAGTGAAGATAAAATTCTTGCAGCAGGAGTGGTTCTCCCCCTGTCTACCAATCCAGAGATTGCCAAAGACTTAGGCACAAGACACAGAGCTGGCCTTGGAATAACGGAGCTTACTGATGCAGTGGCTGTCATTGTATCCGAGGAAAAGGGACAGATCTCCTTAGCAGTTAGCGGGAAAATAACCAGGGATTTGACCCCGGCAACCCTAAGAAAAATGCTTTCTCAACTTCTTGGATTTGAAACAAAAGCTCCCTGGTGGCAGAGGATAAAAAAGGATGCCCAAAGTGAAAAGAGAGCATAAATTAAAAATTATGGCTTTTCTTTTATCAGTAACCCTCTGGTATTTTGTGGTCTGGGGCAAACCTGTTGAACGCACCTTTGAGGTCCCCATTCAGGTTAAAGGGGCCCTTAATCAACAATATATCTGGGAAATAAACCCAAGCACAGTAACCCTAAAACTTACTGCTAATCGGAATGATCTTCGAAAACTGAACAAACAATCCATCCAGATTGACTTAAACCTTTCTAATTACCCCCCTGGTATTCATCAGGTGCGTATACCTATTGAAAAATTAAATCTCCCAGAGAATGTTAAAATAAAAGAGGTTACCCCTTATTATGTAAGCTTAGTCATAAGAAAAGTTTCCATTAAAAAAATTCCTGTGAAAGTGATTTTTAAAGAAGGTCCTCCCAGTTCAAATTTTAAGATTATTATCAACCCTGGATCAGTAAATATTAAAGGCTTCTGGGATGACCTACAAGCCATTGAATTTGTTCAAACTGAGGAAGTTGACTTTTTTGAATTGAAAAAATTAAGGGTTTTAAATGTAAAAGTTCTTCGCCCTGACAAGGTGCTTGAAGTTCAGCCAGAGCAGGTTAAAATTATCTATCTCTCTCGTTAAGGATATTTTCTATATGAGAAAGCTTTTTGGCACAGACGGTATACGCGGAGAAGCTAATCTTTTTCCCATGACCCCAGAAATTGCCCTTCAAGTAGGGAGGGCTGTAGGTTTCCTTTTCAGAAATCAAAATCATCACACCAGCAAAGTAATTATTGGGAAGGACACCCGCCTTTCCGGTTATCTTTTTGAAACAGCCTTGACTTCAGGGCTTTGTTCCATGGGGGTCACAGTTTATTTAGTAGGTCCTATCCCCACTCCAGGGATTGCCTTTCTTACCAAAGATATGCGAGCGGATGCCGGGGTCATGATCTCAGCCTCCCACAATCCTTATTATGATAATGGGATAAAAATCTTTGCTAAAGATGGTTTTAAACTTCCAGATGAAGATGAAGAAAGGATCGAAACCTTTATTTTTGATGAAAAATTTCAGGAAAAAAGGGCCTTTAAGTCAGAGCTTGGAAGGGCTTTTAGAATTAAAGATGCCTTAGGCCGTTATGCAGTGCATTTGAAATCAGTTGTTCCGGGCCATCTGAATTTTGAAGGATATAAAATTGGGATAGATTGTGCAAATGGAGCCTGCTATCAAATCGGGCCTCTTGTTCTTGAAGAGCTTGGAGCAGAAGTCTTCCCAGTAGGCTGTGAACCCAATGGTCTTAATATCAATGAAAAATGTGGAGCCCTCTATCCAGAAAAGGTTAAAAATCTCCTTACCACACACCAACTTGATCTTGCAGTTGCTTTGGATGGAGATGGAGATCGCATCGCGATAATTGATGAGAAAGGAAATTTCTGGGACGGTGATGATTTGCTTGCCTTCTTCAGCCTCTATCTTCAAGAAAAGAATCTTTTGAATACTCCTTACATTGTAGGGACTGTTATGACCAATAAAGGGCTTGAAGAGTTTTTAAAGAAAGCAGGTTTGGAACTTATTCGCACCCCAGTGGGAGACCGCTATGTGGTGCAGGCCATGAAAGAAAAAGGAGCTCTCTTAGGTGGGGAAACCTCAGGACACTTAATTTTTCTTGATAAATCTACAACCGGAGATGGCCTTCTCTGTGCCTTAAGGCTCCTTGCTATCCTCAGAGAGAAAGAAAAGAGGCTTTCTGAATATTATCCACCCTTTGAAAAATATCCTCAGGTTTTAATAAATATAAAGGTCTCACAAAAAAAGAACTTAAATGAGATAGTGGGCCTCCCTGAGAAAATTAAAGAGATTGAAAGAAAATTGGGAAATAAAGGAAGGATTCTTGTAAGGCCCTCAGGGACAGAGCCAAAATACAGAGTTATGGTTGAGGCCTGCTCTTTTGAACTGGCTCAGGAGCTTGCTGAGGAGCTTGCAGATTTCTTAAAAAAGAGGCTTACATGAAAAAAATTAAACGCTCAATTCCCCTTATCCTCTGGATCATAGCTCTCTTAACCCTTTTTTTAGGAGCCTCTCAAGGTTTTAATTTCATTCAATCCAGAGGGAGTATACTCTGTCTTTCCTGCATGGGTCTTGAAGAAAATGAAGATTTTTAGAATTAGAAGATTTATTCAGGTTCTGGCGACCCTTTTTCAAAATGGCTATACAGGTTTTTTAAGTACCGGAAACTTATACACTGGTGCCCTTAAGAGATTTTGTGCCCCGGGTCTCAACTGTTATTCCTGTCCAGCAGCCCTTTTCTCCTGTCCCCTTGGCTCTATTCAGCAAATTATGATCTCGGTAAAATTACTCCCCTGGTCATATTTAGGTAAGGTTTTTTTATATTTACTGGGATACCTTCTACTTATGAGCCTTTTTTTGGGAAGGTTTATCTGTGGCTGGCTCTGTCCTTTTGGCCTCCTTCAGGAACTTCTCTATAAGATTCCCTTTTATAAAAGAAATTTTAATCTACCTTACCGGGCTCAAAGATATCTCAAACATCTTTTGCTTATCTTTTTTGTTTTGCTATTTCCTGCTCTTTTTATTAAAGAAATTGGCTATGGAATTCTCTGGTTTTGTAAATATGTTTGTCCTGCAGGAACCCTTGAGGCTGGCTACCTCAACCTCTTGATTCAGCCTGCTCTTGTGCAGAAGATCGGGTTGGTCTTTGCATGGAAAAGCCTTCTTCTTATATTAATTCTCATGTTTTGCCTTATGGAAATGCGTTTTTTTTGCAAAAATCTCTGTCCCCTTGGATTAATCTATGGAATATTTAATAAATTTAGCCTTTTTCGCTTGAGCTGGATTAAAAATCAATGCACGGGTTGCACGATTTGTGAAAAGGTTTGTCCGATGCAGTTAACCATCCCTAAGGAATTAAACTCTGTTGAATGCATAAGATGCCTCAATTGTTTAGAGGTTTGTCCAACCAAAGCTATTCATCTTGAGAAGAGCCTACAATTTTTACCTGAAAGACATCAAATTGATTTTGCAGTTGAAGGGGTAAGAGATGCGAAAAGAAGGAAGAGCCTTTGATGAAATCAGACAAATAAAAATGGTTACAGATTTTTTAAAAAATCCTTTAAGCTCGGTACTCATTGAAATGGGAGATACAGCGGTCCTTTGCACAGTTAGCCTTGAGGAAAAGGTCCCCTCCTTTCTGAAAGGCACGGGAACTGGCTGGATTACCTCTGAATATGCCTTTTTGCCAGGAGCAACCCCTGAAAGAACCCCCAGAGAGACCATGGGGAGAAAGGGGCGCTCTCAGGAGATCCAGAGACTCATTGGAAGGGTCCTGAGATCTGTCACTGACCTTACCAAACTTGGAGAAAGGACCCTCTGGGTAGACTGTGATGTCCTCAATGCCGATGGAGGAACAAGATGCGCCTCTGTTACTGGGGCCTTTGTAGCCATGAAAAGGGCTGTCCAAAAACTTATAGAAAGGGGCATACTTCAGGAAGACCCTGTGCTGGAATATGTAGCAGGTGTTAGCGTAGGAAAAATAGGCCCCACCTTTTACCTTGACCTAAATTATGAAGAAGACCTTCTGGCAGAGGTGGATGCTAACTTTTTTCTCACTGAATCTGGCAAAATTGCAGAAATACAGGCAGGAGCAGAAAAAGGCCTTTTTGCCTGGGAAGATTTTTTGGAGATGAAAAATTTAGCTGAAAAGGGGATTTATCAGTTGATTCAAAAACAAAAGGAGGCCCTTCGTGAAGGTTAAAAGTCTCTTAATTGCAACTACAAACCTGGGGAAAATAAAAGAAATTACTGAGATTCTGAAAGATTTAGAGCTTGAAATCAAATCGCTTAAAGATTTTCAAGAGCTTAAGCCCCCTGCTGAGACTGGAAAAACCTTTTTTGAAAATGCCCTCTTGAAAGCCAGATATTATGCGGAAAAAACAGGCCTTCTTGCCTTAGCCGATGACTCTGGCCTTGAAGTATCTGCCCTCGGAGGTGCACCTGGCATCCATTCCGCCCGCTTTGCAGGAGAAAATGCCACCGATGAAAAAAATTATTTAAAACTTCTTGAATTAATGAAAGATCTCCCGGATGAAAAAAGGAGTGCTCGTTTTGTCTGTGTTATGGTATGTTATCATCCTTCAGGTGCATATATCTCAACTGAGGGAGTCTGGGAGGGTAAAATTGCCTTCTCCCCAAGGGGAGAATATGGATTCGGCTATGATCCCATCTTTTTAGTCAGGGAATTTAATTTTGAAAAAACAGCTGCTGAACTACCCTTGGAGATTAAAAATCAATTAAGTCACCGCGCTAAGGCTCTTAAAGAACTCAAGAAGAAATTACCGGAATTTTTGCAAAGACTTTGAGATGATCTCACCACCTCTTTTTCAAAGCTTCAAAATCCCTGGCTTTTTTAGCTTCAAACTTCCCAAAAACGAGATTTTTAATCTCTTTCCTGAAACTTTTTTTCCTCTTCAGATTCATTCTGACAAAATTATAGAACTTAAAGCTCCTACTAATCCCCTAAGTAAAGAAGGGGACGCAGTTATAACTCAGCTGAAAGGACTTTCCATAGGAGTGCAGACCGCTGATTGTGTTCCTATACTTATTGCTCATAAAAAACAAGCATGCATTGCCTCGGTCCATGCAGGCTGGAGAGGAACCCTGGCAGGAATCCTGAGTAAGACCCTTGAAGGGCTTATAAAACTTGGATATAAGCCTGAAGATTTACTTGTAGCCCTGGGCCCTCATATTCAGGGAAGCTGTTATGAGGTAAAAAATGAGGTTATTGACGCTCTGTATACCTATCTAAAAAAGCCCCCTTTTCTTTCGCAGAGAGAGGGAAAATATTTTTTGAATTTGCGGGAAATAAACCTATATCAAGCCAGAACCTCAGGGATCCCGGAAGAAAACCTCTGGGCCTCATCGCATTGCACCCATTGTCTGGGGAATATTTATCATAGCTTTCGTAGAGAAAAAAATCATCAATTTACACAGGTAGCTCTTATTCATCTGTGATGTTTTTGCTCTATTCCATACTCTATGGGCTTGCTATAATTCTCCTTTTTCCAAGGGAGTTTTTCAAAAGACCCCGTGGGTTAAGAATTCAATGGCTCAGAGAAAAACTGGGATTAATAACCCCCCCTCATCATTTTCCAAGCAACACTCAAATCCTCTGGATACATGCGGTCTCCGTAGGAGAGGTGAGCTCTCTTACCCCCCTAATTAAAGAGCTTTCCAAAAATTATAATATAGTTATTACTACAATTACTGATACAGGTAAAAATGTGGCTGAAAAGAGATTTTCAGGGCTACCTGTTAAGGTCTATTACCTTCCCTTTGATTTACCCTGTCCTTTGAAAAGATTTTACGAAAAAATTAAACCCAAGGCCCTTTTTATAACTGAAACTGAGCTCTGGCCAAATCTAATAAAGGTTATTGCTCAAAAAATACCTCTTGCTCTTATTAATGGAAGAATTAGTGAAAAATCATTTAAAAATTATTTCCGATTTAGATTTTTCTTCAGTCCTCTCCTTGAAAAAATGGCCTTTCTTGCGGTTCAGGAAGATATTTATGCAGAAAGACTTAAGGCTTTGGGAGTAAATCCTGAAAAAATAAAGGTTGTCGGTAATCTAAAATTTGAACTAAACCCTGAAAAAAAAGATTTTCCTGAATTAGAATCTTTGCCAAGGCCGATCCTTTTGGCTGGAAGCACTCACCCCCCTGAAGAGGAATTGATTCTTAAGGCCTTTCTTGAAAACTCCTCAGAAGGAACTCTCATCCTTGTCCCAAGACATCCTGAACGATTCTCTGAGGTTGAGGAGATAATAAAGAGTTACCTTCCTAAGGAAGATTTTTATGCTAAATATAGCTCCATAAAAGGGAAAAATCAGGAACTTACCGCTTCAAGAGGTGTAATTCTTTTTGATGAGATGGGAGCTCTGGCAAGTCTTTACAGAATCTGTGATCTTGCTATCATTGGGGGTAGCTTTATACCCCATGGAGGACAAAATCCACTTGAAGCCATCTTTTGGAAAAAGGCTGTTATCATTGGCCCTTATACTGAAAACTTTCCTTTTGTGAAAGAATTCGTAGAAAAGAAGAGTCTCTTGCAAGTAGAAGCTAAAGATTTAGCCCAGCAAATTAGAGAACTCATTGAGCTCCCTGAAAAAAGACATTATCTTGGTGAAAGCGCATATAAAATTTTACAGGAAAAAAGGGGAGCTTTATCTAAGACCCTTAAGCTTATTGAAGAACTTATAAGTAATTAAAAACAGACCCTATTTTCCACGCTTAGGAGGCTCTGGAAGATATTCTGGGCGAGGATTAAAAATGGCAGAAAAGAGATTCTTTTTGATAACTGGATCAAGGGAAAAGATATTTTCCTTTAGAAACTTTTCCCAATAGGCTCTTTTAGTTTCTCCTGAAAAGGGGCAAGGATTCTCAAGCACATCCCAGCCCATTTTAGCCACAAATCGAGAAATCATATCTTTTTCCACAAAATAGAGAGGTCTTATCAGGTAGAGAGTCCCTTTAAACATCTCCTGCTTTGGTAAAAGGGTTGAAAGCTCTCCGCAATAAAACATATTCATAAAAAAGGTTGTGATAACATCGTCCTGATGATGTCCAAAGGCTATCTTTTGTATTTTAAGTTTATCTGCAAGATTAAAGAAATATTTTCTCCTGTTCCAGGAACATACAAAGCAGGGAGAGGCAGTGCCTTTATCAAAGGCTTCCATAGCAAGAATTCCTGCAGGTATTTTATCAAAGATAAAGTGAAGAGCCCTCTTTTCACAAAACTCCCTTAAATACTCAGTTTTTTTCTTGTAGTCTTTTTCATCCTTTGGGAATCCCATATCTAAATGGACTGCATAGATTTCAAGGTTTTGATTATAAAGATGTCTCCATTCTGATAGATAGTGGGTCATAACAAGGCTATCTTCACCACCTGAGAGGGTAATGAGAACCCGATCCCCTTCCCTGAGAAGATCATACCCAAAAACTGCCTTCCCTATTAACTTTTTGATTCTCCGATAGAGATTCATGAGACCCAAGCCTCTGAGAATCGGGGCGAGAGGATTTGAACCTCCGGCATCCGGCTCCCGAAGCCGGCGCTCTGCCAGACTGAGCTACGCCCCGCTTTGAAGCTAATTTAATCTCTTTTCTTGAATTATCAAGAATAATGTATAAGTCCATATCTTTAAAAGAAAAAAGGAAGGAAGGTAAAAAGGTAAGAGGTTAGAGTAGGGGCAGACCAGTGTGTCTGCCCCCTGTTGGGATTCAAGATTTTGAACCCCTACTTACATCTGCACAGGCAGGTAACAGAAGTTGTAGAAAAAATCTTCATGAGTTTCAAAAGATATGGGCTTATCCACCTTCTTGACAAAAAATTTTTTGCAAGTATATCTTTATAAGATATACAAACATGCAGAATGGTTAGGGAGATAGTGAAGAGAAGCCAGATAATTCCTAATGCTATTCCGAATGTTAGTGGCTTTGGCGGAATAACGGCTCACCCCAGTCCGCGAGCGATAAACAACCAATTACAAGAAGGCTCGCAATTTAGAATTGCATCACACACACATATATATATCACAAACTTCTCCAGTTTATTCCTTTTAACCCAATTCATCATTACCTTAACGAATACAAAATCTTTAAGATCCAAAACCATTAAAATGGACAATTTTTGTTTTCCATCTATACAGCTTCTTATAAATAAGAAAATCACAAAGAATAAAAGCTTTCTTGTCAGGCGGTTTTTAAAGCAGGCGAGTAAAGGCATCGTTTGCGTAAGCTTTTTCCCTTCTGGTCTGACCATAGACCACTTCGGTGCAGGTAAAAAATCCTTGTAGGAGATGAGAAAAAGGTCTTTGCTGAAGTAAAAAATAATTTAAAAAAAATAAAAAGGAGGAGGTAAAAGATGCCATTAGTGAAGCAATCCCCAACAAAAGAAGAAGCAAAAACAGTCACTTCAGCAGTAAAAGAAGCCGAGGCGCAGAGAAAAAGAGCAAGAACTTTAGCAAAACAGCAACAAATAGCAGAAAGAATCGCATCTGCAGCAAGTGAGCTTTTTTCCAGCATTACAGAAGCATCCTCGGCAGTTGAAGAACTTAAAAAATCATCACAGCAGATTGCTTCAGGTGCAGAACAGGCATCAGGTGCAACCCAGGAATTACTTTCAACATTCAAGCAGATTTCGGGAGCTATTACAAAGCAGATGAAAAATGCAGAGATTTCTCAAGGTAAAATTGAAAATGCTCAGGCCCTTATTTTAAGGGTGGCCAATGATATTGAATCGCTTGTTAAAAATATTGTTTTAGCTTCTGAAAGACAGATTGAGTCTGTAAAAAAGGTTGCTGAACTTGAACAGCAGTCAATAAATATAGGTGAGATTGTAAAGACTGTAGCAAAGATAGCAGATCAAACAAATCTTCTTGCTCTTAATGCTGCGATAGAGGCAGCAAGGGCAGGCACACACGGAAAAGGCTTTGCAGTTGTTGCCGATGAGGTGAGAACACTTGCTGAGACCTCTGAAAAGAGTGCCAAACAGATTCAGGAACTTGTCTCAGAGATTCAGAGAGATGTAAAAACGATTGCAGATGGTATAAACTCCTCTGCCAACAAAGTGAAAGAAGAGGCAGAAAAAGGCAAAATAATAAGCTCTCAGCTTGCACAGATAAGAAATGATATGGTTGAAATAGTAAAAGGAGCTCAGGAGATAGCAACAGGTGCGCATCAATCAGATGTTGCCACACAGCAGGCACTGAAAGGAGCAGAGGATATAGCTACAGCTGCAGAAGAACAGTCAGCAGCTACAGAAGAAGTGGCAAAGACAATAGCAGAGCAGGCTCAGGCACTTCAGGAAGCAGAACAGGCAGCCAAGAATCTTTCAGAGCTGGCTGACGATTTAAAAAGTTCAACAGATATTACAAAGAGCGCAGAAGAAGTCGCATCATCTGCTGAAGAGCTTTCCAGTGCACTTCAGGAGATAAATCGTTCAGCAGCACAGATTTTTACTGCTCTTGAGCAGGTAAGGAAAGGAACGCAACAACAAGCAAGTGCTACAGAGGAACTAAGTGCAGCAACAACTCAGATTGAAAAAGGTCTTATAGTTGCTGAAAATCGTTCAAAAGTTTCTCTTGAAAAAATAAATGCCATACAGAAATTGCTTGGTGATAACAAAATTGCTACTGAGGCACTGATTAAAGGAATTATTCAGTCCGCTGAAGAAGCAAAGATAAATCTTCAACAAATAAAAGAACTGGAACTTCTCTCAAGAAAAATAGACAAAATCGTTGATGCAATAACAATGGTTTCTGTTCAGACAAATATGCTTGCTGTAAGCGGTGCAATTGAGGCAGCAAGGGCAGGTGAATTCGGTAAGGGATTTGCAGTGGTTGCTTCAGACATAAGAAATCTTGCGCAAGATTCAGCAATTAATGCAGAAAAAATTAAAGATATGGTTAAGGCAATACAGGATCAGATAAATATTGTAATGAAAGATATAGAGGAAATATTGAAATCTGCAGTTGAAGAAACAGAAAAAGCAAAAATAGCTATAGAGGGTTTAGTTGCAATAGAAAAGAATATACAGGAAGTAAAAGTTGGTTCAGAAGAAATATTGAACTCTGCTACTGAAATAGTTACTGCCATCGGACAGATTAAAAAGGCTATAGAGCAGATTGCTTCGGCTGCACAGGAGGCAGAGAAGGCAGCTGAACAGGCAGCAGTTGCTGCAAAACAGCAGGCTCAGGGAGCAGAAGAACTTGCATCTGCAATTGAGGAAATAGCATCTCTTGCCGATGAACTTCAGTCCATTTCTTAATCTGAGGAGGAAGCTATGATGGAAACTGAAGTCAGTGTTAATGAATTTGTTACTTTCCAGATTGAGGGTGAGATATTTGCAATAAATATGGCTCCTATGCAGGAGATAATCCGTGTTCCACAAATGGTTAAAGTTCCAAAATCTCCTCCCTCCCTCATAGGACTTGCAAATCTTAGAGGAAAGGTTCTTCCTATTATTAATCTCAGAACTGTTTTTGAAATTAATGAAAAGGAAATTGATGATTCAAGCAGAGTTATTGTTGTTGATTTTGGTGAGACTCTTGGTTTTCTCGTTGACAGAGTTGCAAGTGTAATAGAGGTGGATAAATCAAAAATAGAGGAAACTTCTGATGTGCAAAGTATAGTCAAATCTGAGTTCCTTAAAGGGGTTATAAAGGATATTGCAGGCTTCAATATGGTGATGATACTTAATATTGATAAGATTTTTGAAAGAGAGTTTTCTGAACTTTATTCAAAAAAAATTACAGAAGCACACTTTAAGGGCAGAAAGATAGAAGAAGAAAAAGAAGAAGTCTTTATTGAAGAAAGACAGCTTATAAGCTTTTTAGTAGCAAATGAGGAATACGCTATTCCTATTGAAAACATTCAGGAAATTGTTCAGATTCCAGAGCATATCTCAAAAGTGCCCAATTCGGAAAAATCAATAATCGGTATGATGAATCTGAGAGATAAAATTTTGCCTCTTGTAAGTTTGAGAGCTTTATTTTCTTTGCCTGAGAAAGAACTTGATGAAGAATGTAGAATTGTTGTGCTTTCCCTTGGAAAGCTTTCTGTTGGATTAGTTGTTGACAGTGTAAGAGAAGTATTAAGAGTTTCGAAATCACTTATTGAACCAATTCCTTCAATACTCCTCAAAGACGAGGGAAGTTCAGAGATTGAAGAAATTTGCCGATTAGATAGAGGAAAAAGACTTGTCTCAATAATATCCGTTTCAAATTTGTTAAAAGGAAAAAAAATAAAAGAGGTATTGAGCTCTGTAGAGGAGGAAAAAACAGAAATGGAACAAAAAAAAGAGGTTAGAGAACAAGTAGATGACGAAGAACAATTTGTTGTTTTTAAAATTGATGAGCAAGAGTATGCAGTGCCAATTACCAGTGTTCAGGAAATAGTGAGAGTTCCTGAAGATTTAACCCGTGTTCCTAAAACTCCTGATTTTGTTGAAGGAGTTATTAATTTAAGAGGGACGATTCTTCCAGTTATTAACCTTCGTAAGAGGTTTGATCTTACAGAAAAACCGAGAGATGAGCTTCAGCGTATTATGGTTTTAATTATTGATAATCTATCAGTTGGATTTATTGTTGACACTGTAAGTGAAGTCCTTAATATTCCAAAATCTTATATCCAGAAAGCTATTGAACTCTCTCATGAGCAAGCTCAACTTTTTAGCAGAGTTGCCAATCTTGAGAAGCAGGGAAGAGTAATTCAAATAATTGAAACCAAAAATCTACTTAAAAAGGAAGAGATAGAAAAATTAGAAAAATCAGAAGAAGAATTGGAGGTAGAACATTGATAAAGCTTTTAATTGTTGATGATTCTGCTTTAATGAGAAAACTTTTGAGGGAAATTTTTGAGAAAGAAAAAGACTTTCAGATTGAAGTTGCAAGAAATGGCATAGAAGCGATAGAGAAAAATCTCAGTTTTCAGCCCGATGTTATCACCCTTGATATCAATATGCCTGAGATGGATGGTCTTACCGCTCTTGCTCATATAATGAATCAAAGACCAGTTCCTGTTGTGATGGTTTCTTCGTTAACAGAAAAGGGTGCACTGGCAACCTTTGAAGCTCTAAACCTCGGTGCTGTTGACTATGTAACAAAACCAGGAGGAACAATCTCTTTAAATATTGACCTTATAAAGGAGGAGCTTGTATCAAAGGTAAGATCTGCTGTAAAAGCTAAATTAAAAACAAAAGCACTTGTGAGAAAAATCAGGGAGGAGAGGGAAAAAATTATTAAACCCTTTTCTACGAAAGAAAGAACAGCAGATGAAAGGCTCATAATAATAGGTGTTTCAACTGGTGGACCAAGAACTCTTGAGGAAATTCTTCCAGAACTGCCTGCTGATTTTCCAATTCCTATAATAGTAGCTCAACACATGCCTTCAACATTTACTAAATCTTTTGCTATGAGATTGAATTCTATTTGTGAGCTTGAGGTTCTTGAGGTTGACAGACCTTTACCAGTTGAAAAAGGCAAAATATACATCGGCAAAGGTGGAACTGATGTTGTTGTTTCAAGAAGGTCTGGCAAACTTATTGTTCACCCAAAACCAGAAAATCCCTCTTTTCTATGGCATCCCTCGGTGGAAATACTTGGGCGTTCTGTGCTTGAACACTGTGATCCTAAAAAAGTTATTGCAGTTATGCTTACAGGAATGGGGTATGACGGAGCTGATGCCTTTACTGAGATTAAAAAGAGAGGTGGAAAAACAATTGCTGAATCAGAAGAATCAGCAGTTGTTTTCGGAATGCCAAGAGAACTTATTGAAAAAGGTGGAGCAGAAGTTGTGCTTCCCTCAGAAAAAATAGCAGAACAGCTTATTTTATGGGCAAATAACAAGGTATAAGGAGAGAGAGTATGCCAATAAAAAGGAAGGAAGAGAGTGAAGTATTTGATATAAAAGAAGAAAGACGAAGTATTGAGAGAAATTTTGAGAATTTAATAGTTCAGCTTTCAAGCGAAAATCCAAAAGAAAGAAGATGGGCTGTAAGAGACTTAATACAATACAAAGAAAAAGCATCAGGTTATTTAATAGCCCAACTTATGAAAGAAAAAGACATCTCAGTTCGTGAAATAATAATAAGCTCTTTAATTACAATAGGCGATGAATTAGCTATTGAAGGACTAATTAATTGCTTAAAAAGTGATGATGCCCATTTGAGGAACTCTGCAATATTTGCCCTAAGTCAATTACCTGAAAAAGTATCTCCATATATAGAAAAGCTACTTAATTCCCCAGAACCTGACATGAGAATTTTCGCCATAAATATTCTTGAGAATTTCAAACATCCTGATGTAGTTAAATGGCTTACTTATGTTATTGAAACAGATAATAATGTAAATGTTTGCGGAGTAGCTCTTAATTTACTTGCTGAGGTAGAAACAAAGGATGCTATACCAGCTATAAAAAAAGTTAAAGAAAAATTCAAAGATGAACAATATATTCAATTTGTAGCAGATTTAGCTTTGAAAAGGATCAATGAAAGCTGATTGTATGTTAAAAACTGAATTTGAAGTAATAATATCTGATACTGACTTTGAAAGATTCGTAGAGTTTTTTTACAGAAAAAGTGGGATTTATTTTGATAAAAGTAAAAGATATTTTGTTGAAAGAAGACTTATAGAGAGAATTAAATCAGGAGAATTCAGCAGCTTTAAAAACTATTTTCTATTTTTAAGATATCAAGACTCAGGTAGGGAACTACAGGAACTGATAAATACTCTAACAATTAATGAAACTTATTTTTTCAGAGAAGAGTATCAGTTTAAATGTATGGTAAATAGCATGTTACCTGAAATAATATCAAGGAAGAAACCTGGAAGCACCATAAAAATATGGTCTATACCATCTTCTTCTGGTGAAGAGCCATATTCAATATGCATATATTTGCTTGAATACTGGAAGGATATTGATAAATGGGATGTGGAAGTAATAGGATCAGACATTGATACCTCTGTTATTGAGAAAGCCAGAAAAGGTATTTACTCTAAGCGTTCTCTGGATACATTACCTAAGGATATATTTCAAAAATATTTTAATCACATTAGTGATGGAACTTTTCAAATTTCTGATGAATTAAGAGAATCTATTAGGTTTACGATAGTAAATATAGTTGATGAAACAGAGATGAAAAAATACCGAGGGTTTGATATAATATTCTGTAGAAATCTTCTTATATATTTTGATGATTTATCAAGAAAATTGGCTGTAGAAAACCTTTATGATGCTTTAAATCCAGGGGGATTTATTTGTCTTGGTCATTCCGAATCCATGAGCAGAATATCTCCACTTTTTAAAATCAGAAAGTTCCCTGAAGCCATTGTTTATCAAAAACCTCTTGAGGAGGAGGAATGAAGAAAGTTCTGATAGTTGATGACGCAGCAACAGTAAGAATGTATCATAGAAAACTTCTTGAGGATGCTGGTTTTGAGGTTGATGAAGCTATAAATGGTTATGAAGCCCTTGAAAAAGCATACGTAAATTATTATGACCTATACATTGTTGATATTAATATGCCACAACTTGATGGTTATAATTTTGTTAAAGAGATTAGAAGTAGCGAAAGTCTTAAACAGTCACCTGTAATAATGGTTTCAACCGAAGCAGAAGAAAATGACATAGAAAAAGCATATAAAAATGGAGCAAACTTTTACATCGTAAAACCTGTTAAACCTAATGAATTTATAAAAATATGTAAACTCTTTTCGGGAGAACCATATGAGTAATCCTTTACTTAAACAGTTTATTATAGAAAGTAGAGAACTTTTAGAAAGTGCAAGTAAGATAATTATTGAACTTGAAGAAAAAGAAGACAAAACTCTCATAAATGAACTTTTCCGTCTTGTTCATACACTGAAGGGTAATTCTGGCTTATTTAATTTTTACTCTATGACAAAGCTTTTACATGCATTAGAAGATTTAATGGGTCTTATAAGGGAAAATGAATTAAGTTACAGTTCACAGATAGCGGACATCCTACTTGATGGAATGGATTTAGTCTCATTTATGATTGAAGAGATTGAGAAGCATGGTTCATTATCTTCTTCCATAGAACAATTAGCTGAACAAAAGTCTAAAGAAATAAGAGAGAATTTTTTAAAGTCAACTCAAAAAAAAGAAGCAGAAATGGAAGAAAAACACCAAAAAAAGGAACCGATACAATCAAAACTTGATTTTGATTTTTCCATTATTCCTGAAGAATATCGCATGAAAGCAGTAAAAGAGTTTTTTAATGGAAAAAAAATTATTTTAATTCAATACTCTCTTGAAGCTGAATGTTTTTATAAAGGCGAAGATCCCTTTTATTATGTGAGAAATGTTCCTGATATAATCTGGGCAAGATATTATTTAAGAGAAGAAGTTCTTGATCCATCATTGATAGATATTTATAAATGCATTACTAACTTTGAAATTTTATCAACAGCAAAAAAAGAAGACCTTGTTGAACATTTTAAGTATGTATTGGATCAGGTTAAACTTGCTGAGATTGAAGTAAGTTCTCTTATATTTCCACATGGAGATAAAAACGGTGGTCCTGTGTATGAAGATTTCATAATAGAAGCAAAAAGATACTTAAACAAAGGAAATATAGATTCATTAAAGACTGCTATAAACGCACTTTTGGAATTCACCTCTCCTACGTTGTATATTGCCTCATCATTAAGATGGATTTTAGTCCTCATTGAACATTTGCCTATAGCAAAAGTCTATATAGAACCACTTCTTGAATCTATAATAACAATGTCAATGCCTGTGTTCACAGTAGAAAAAAAAGAAGTAGTTTATGAGACAGCAAGAACAGCAAAATTTCCAGATGATTTCATAAAAGTTCTAAAAACTCAAAAAGAAGTTTTGGAGAGAGCAAAGCTTTCGGAAAACAGTATGTTTAAAAACAATATTATTATAGCTGTTATTTCTGTTATAGAAAATGCAATTTTATCAATAAAAAATTCTGAACTTTTAAATGATTTTAAAACAATAAAAGAATCAAAGGATATTGATTTAATCATAAAATGGATTGATAATATACTCTTGAGTAATCTTTATAAGGAAGAAACAGTCTCAGTTAAACCTGAATTGCCGAAAGATCAATCTTTAGCTAAAGAAATTACTTCCAAAGTATCAGAAGAGATTGATCAAAAGAAAGCCAGTCCTGCTGTTTCGACAAAAGTTTTAAAGGTTGATGAGGAAAAGATTGACAGGCTTATGAATTTAATTGGAGAGCTTGTGGTTGCCAAAAATGCTCTTCTTTATCTTGCAAGTAAGGTTGAAAATGTTTACCAAATACCAGAAATTGTTAAAGATATTAAAGCACAGTATAGCGTCATCAACCGGTTATCTGAGGAGATGCATGGTGCAATAATGCAGGTAAGAATGATTCCTGTTTCTTTTGTTTTTCAGAGATATCCAAGACTTGTAAGGGATATATCAAAGAAACTTAACAAAAAAGTAAATCTTATTATGGAAGGAGAAGAAACAGAGGCAGATAAAAATGTCATAGAGGCGCTTTCTGATCCGCTTATTCATTTAATAAGAAACAGCATTGATCACGGTATTGAATCACCTGAAGAAAGAATTAAAAAAGGTAAACCAGAAACTGGAACAGTTATTCTCAGAGCCAAACATGAAGGAGATCATCTGTTAATAGAGGTTATTGATGATGGAAAGGGCATAGATCCAAATGAAATTAAGATAAAGGCCTATAAAAAGGGAGTTATAACAGAGGAAGAACTTGAGAAAATTACCGATGAACAGGCTTTAAATCTCATTTTTCATCCAGGTTTTTCAACAAAAGAATCCGCTTCAGACCTCTCAGGCAGAGGTGTTGGAATGGATGTAGTAAAATCAACTGTGGAAAATCTTAAAGGTTCAGTTAAAGTAAAATCTGTTAAAAACCAGGGAACAACAGTATCGCTATCCTTGCCTCTTTCAATGGCTGTTTCTCATATAATAATAATAGAGTCTGGAGAGAAAAAATTTGGGATTCCTATGGATTTTGTAGTTGAAACAGTAAGAATACCAAGGGAAAGAATTCACACCATTAAAGGAAAGATGACAACTGTTTTAAGGGACAAAGTGGTGCCTCTGTTTTATCTTAATAAACTGCTGGATATAGAAAAACCCCAAATTTTAAATGAAAGTGGAGAATATGCTGGTGTTGTTGTCAATACTACAGGAGAGTTAATCGGCATAATAGTGGATAAATTTCTTGGCACTATGGATATAATTCTTAAACCCTTTGCAGGATACTTGGCAAATCTCAAGATATTTTCAGGAACAGCAATAATGGGTGATGGTTCAGTTTTATTAATAATAAATCCAGAGGAGTTAATATATGCCACTGCAGATTAAAAACAGAATAGTTAAATTTATTGATATAGTAACAATTGAAGATACAGAAACTTTGTTTAACTGGTTCTTAGAGAAGAAGCAAGGTAAAATTGACATGAGCAAGTGCAGACATATTCACACAGCTATTTTACAGCTTTTAATGATTTTTAAACCAAAAATTGAAAAGCTTCCCGAAGATAATGATTTAAAAAAATGGATAGAGAGAGGAGGGATCTCAAATGAATAAAATAATTCTTATAGTAGACGATTCATCAACAATGTTAACAAGCCTTAAATCAGTTTTGGAACTGCATGGATATAAAGTTGAGACAGCTTCAAACGGATTAATGGCACTTGATAAAATAAAAGCAGGCCTAAAACCTAATCTTATAATTACAGATTTAAACATGCCTGTTATGGACGGTCTTGAGTTTATAAAAAATGTTAAACCCCTATTACGATTTACTCCTATACTCATTCTCACTACTGAAAGTGAGCAGAAAAAAAGAGAAGAAGCGAGAAAACTTGGTGCAGCAGGATGGCTCGTAAAACCTGTATCTGGAACAGATTTGATAAATGTAGTAAAAAAATTTCTGCCATAAGTTTGAATGAAAACTCTTTTATTAACAATTTTTTTAAGTGATAAATAAAATATTTATTAAAGAGGATAGAGCAAAATGAGAGAAGCAATTAAACATAGTTGGATTTATATTCCTCCATTTACATTTACAGTTAGCTTATTTGGTAGTATAGCATATAAATATTTTCCATTTTTTGATATACAATGGAAGGTATTTTTTACATTTCTTATACTAAATTTTATATTCCTCTCCATTTTTGGATATCTTATAATAAGAAGAGGATGTCCTTTTAAAAAACATTGCAAAACAATAAAAAATAAGTTCATAGATTTTATGACAGAAAAGTCAGTTACCAACACTCTACATACACAACTTTCAAATTTAAGTGAGATATATAATCTTTTATCAGAACATCTTTTATCAATAGTTAAATTTACAGAAGAAATGAGTATGGAACTTATAAACAAACTTTCCTATTTACATGAAAATAGCACAATACAAACGGAACTCATTAACAGTTCTGCTTCATCTGGATTAAATCTTATTTCAGAATTTGAAAAACAAGAAAGGCAGAGTGATGAACTAATAAAAATTTTGCAGAACCTATATCTTTCATATAGGAAAGACACCGAAAATAATATTAATCGCTTAAGATCCTTGGTTAATGAAGTAAATAAAGTGTCTAATTTTATATCTAATATAAAAGATATTGCAGAGAACACTAATCTTTTAGCATTAAATGCAGCAATTGAAGCAGCAAGAGCTGGTGAACATGGAAGAGGATTTGCTGTAGTTGCTGACGAAATAAGAAAGCTTGCAATGGAAACAGAAAAGATTTCAAATCAAATCATAAGTAATATTATAAAACTATCAGATAGAATAAATAAAGAATTTGAAAGCTTAAATATGGAATCATCTAAACTTGATAAAATGTTACAAGAATTACAAATAGAAAGTAAAATACAAACACAAGAATCATTCAAGAATATTGTGAATTTACTACATGATATTACTAAAAAAATTCAGGAGAAGAATGAACAAATTTTTAAAGTTGTTACCGATTTATTAGGAAATATTCAATTTCAGGATGTAATAAGGCAGAGGATTGAAACTATAATAACTGGTTTAAAGGACCTTTCTGAATATAATAAATCTTTTATAAATTGGCTCTTAAGTCTTGAAGTTGAAAAACAACCGATTGAAATAGAGAAGTTTTTTGATTCATTTTATCAGAAATATGTAATGCAAGCACAGAGAGACATTCATGCAAAATTTATAGGTAATGCGTCATATAAAAAGGAGGAATCTCCAAAGATTGAATTATTTTAATAATGGGCACTGTAATTACAATAACCAACAGAAAAGGTGGAACAGGTAAGAGCACCACTGTTGTTAATCTTTCTGCAGAATTTGCCTTTAGAGGAAAAAAAACTTTAGTCATTGACCTTGATACACAAGGGCATGCCACTATTGGGTTAAATTGTCCTCTGAATAGAAGTCAATATACCATTCATTCTCTTTTATGTGACCATAAAAATTTTGATTTAAAAGCTTTATTAAAGACAGAGTGGGAAAATTTATTTGTTATCCCTGCTGATCCTTTATTTGAACATGGAAAGGTTTTAAATCACGGAGCGTTAAAAGAGCTAATTGAAACAGCAGGATTTCGCAATGACTTTGACTTTATCCTGATAGATACACCTCCATCCTTTGACAGTTTACTGATTAATGCACTTTCAGCCTCTGATTATGTATTGATTCCCTTTTTGCCACATTTTTTATCCACAGAGGGGATAAAAAGTTTAGTAAGGGTGTTTTTTAAAATCGCAGTTTCCTACAATCCGTTACTAAAAATACTTGGATTTGTTCCTATAATGATGAATGAGAGAATTAAGCAGCACAAAAAAATATTTGATTTAATAGCCACTCAGTTTGGAAAAAACAGGGTATTTCACGGTATCAGGACAGATATAAAATTAGTTGAAGCCTTTGAAAATCATGCACCTGTTAGGTTTTATTCCCCTCATAGTCGTGGGGCTATAGACTATAAAATTTTGGCTGATGAGATATTGGTAGAAATTGAAATGAGAAAATCACTTAATTGCCAATAGAAACAATCAAAAATACAAAAGAAGGCTTTTGTATTTAGATTTCTGGATGATATAATATCACCCAGTAGGTGTAAACCAAAATGGAGGCTTTTTATATGACAAAACAAATGCTTTTTTCATTCAAAATAGGTCTAAGAACATAAAAATTTCCTTTTTTTGCATAAGTTCAGATCCTTACAAGAAAAAGGAAGGGTTGTAAGAGGGCAAACACATAGGTTTGCCCCTACATAAATCTGCAAAGGCAAGCAATAAAAGTAGTAGTAAAAATCCTCATAAGTCTCAAAAGATATGGGCCTACACAACAGCCTTGACTTTTTATTTTTTTAAGGTATAAAAGAATAAAAAAGTCGGTTTTTAAGCAAAAATGAAATCTTTGTCTTCTAAAAATATATTTTGGATTATTTTTTTCCTTCTTTTTCTTTGTAGCTCATCTTCTTTATATGCTTCAACCAAAAAGCATAAGAATTCATCTCAAGCCCAAAAGACAAAAGTACCTACTCATAAGGTCTCCTCAAAATCCAAGAAAAAAAAACCTTCTAAGGCAATCAATTCATCTCATTCCTTAGAGCGTAAAGAAAAAGGTAAAATTCATATAGTCAAAAAAGGAGAGACCCTTTATAAAATCTCAAAACTCTATGGTATTAGCCCTGAAGAAATCAAAAAAGCAAACCATCTCACCTCTGAAAAATTGTCTTTGAAACAAAAACTTATTATTCCTGGGAAAAATCTATCTCCTTCTCCAGTAGAAGAAGGGCATCCTTTAGTCCATGAAAAAACTGCTATCCCTTCAGAACCTCCTAAGGAGGAATCTTATATTACCCATCAGATAGCTAAGGGTGAGAATCTTTATAGAATATCCAAGAAATATGCTGTTCCTCTTGATGAAATCCTGCGGATTAACCAGGTTTCTCCACAGCAATTAAAACCTGGTATGACCTTGAAAATTCCAAAAAGTAAACCCTCCTATGAGGTCCAAAATTTAAAACCAGAAAAGACCAAGCAAGCTTTACCTCAAGAACCCCAAAAAATTTATTATATCGTCAAAAAGGGGGATACCCTTCAAAAAATCGCTAAAAAGAATGGTATCACCCTTGAGGAATTAAAGAGACTTAATCACCTTAGCGCCAAAAGGGTTAAACCTGGTCAAAAACTTCTGGTTAAGATCCTTCCTCCTGTAAGACCAGAAGAAAGAGAGCTTCCTGCTGCCGGTGAAGACAAATATCACATTGTTAAACCCGGGGAAACTCTTTATAGCATTGCTTTGCTTTACCAGGTTCCCCTTGAGAAACTGATGGAGGCCAATCACCTTGAAAATAATATTATAGTTGTTGGTCAAAAACTGCGCATCCCACCCAAATTAGAGATTGCTGAAAAACCCTTTGTCTTGCAGAGTCCAAAGGAGTCCTTAGAATCAAAAGAAGAGAGCCTATCCCAGAAATTTGAAAAAAATATACTTGACAAGAAAAATAAAATTCTTACCCCAGCCATGCTTTCCAAGGAAGGGGAAAAGGCCTTACAACAAAAGTTTATTGAACTCTCCGCCAATCTTGCCGATGCCCGTTATAAATTAGGAGGGACAGGCAATGGATATTTGGACTGTTCTGCCTTTGTAAAACTTGTTTACGAAGAGTTAGGGATAAATCTTCCTCGGAGTTCCTTACAGCAATATCAAGTTGGAGTTCCTGTAGAAAGATCGGAGCTAATTCCAGGAGATCTTGTTTTCTTCAAGACCAATGGCAAAAGAATCTCCCATGTGGGTATCTACATTGGGGACAATCGTTTTATTCACATCTCATCTTCTCGCAAAAGGGTCTCCATTGATGTTCTGGATGATCCATACTTTCAAAAGAGATATGCAGGAGCCAAAAGAGTGTTAAATGGTGAGGTGCTGGAATATTTTCAGGATTATCTGAATAAGGCTCAAAAAGATAATTCCTCAAAAAAATCTTTAACCAATCCCTCCTCTGAAAATACTACCTCAGAAGCAATTCTTTAGCCCTGTCCCAGCCAACTCTCTCAAGGATAGTTCCTAAGCGTTCCCCTTTTATATTATTCTCTTTATAAAATTGCACAACTTTTTTAAAAAGAGCTATTACTTCATCCTCTTTTGCATAAGTTAGAAAGGTTGCAAGTCTTGGATGTCTGCCAAGCTTACCTCCCAGATAGATTTTATATCCTCTGAAAGCCTCAGTTAGAGCGGATTCAGGGCAGATCTTTATACAATGCCCACAGCCCACACACCTTTCTTCATTCACTAAAGGCCCGAAATCAGTAAGGTTAATAGCAGACTCCTCACAGACCTCTACACAGGACCCACAAAAGGAACAGGCCTTGGGATCCACATCTACTTTTACCACACCATGAAGAGCAAAGTCCGCGATGTAAATCTGGGAGCAGGCATTGGGACATTCCGAAAGAAGAACCTTAAACTTGTGATGTGCTTTAAGAGGGCCCTTCACCTTCTCTCTCAATAAATCGGATATTTTCTCCTCCTCAAGAACCTGCTCAAGCTTTTTGAGTAACTCCTCAGAAGTAGTAAGGGCATTAGGGCAGGAATTAAGACCAAAACACCCACTTACCTCAAAGGCTCTTTCTGCCTGAGACATCTTATCTATAAGGGCACTTTTAGCAGAAAGCACCCCATCTAAGGTAACCCTTTTCAAGCCTCTCTCAGCAAGGTATTTCTCAATCTCTCTTTTCACTCTTCCCCTTACGAAAAAGGGAACTTTTTTAAGATACTCTTCAGCCTCCCTTTCCCACTCCATATAGCTCAAAAGACCTCCTCTCTAAGGATTTCTCCTTTAACCCCGATGGTATAAATCTTAAAGGGAATTTCCTTTTTAGCAAGCTTTCTTGCTTCATTGAGAATGTAAACTAACCCTTTACAACATGGAACTTCCATAATAGCTACTTCAACACTCTGAAGGGGTACCTTTTCAAAGATCTCGGCAAACTTCTCTACATATAGTTCGGCGGGATCAAATTTGGGACACCCTATCATAATTTTTCTCTCAGGAAGAAGCTCAAGATGAAGCTTAGGATAGGCAACTGAGACGCAGTCTGCACAAATAAGGAGTTTAGCCTCTCTCAAAAAAGGAGCACTGGGTGGAATAAGTCTAATTTGGACTGGCCAGTGAGAAAGAGCAGAGGGTATATTAGCTTCAATAGAGGACCTGCTTTCTGGTTCAAGCTCTCTTAACTGGTGGGAAGGACAACCACAAGCCAGTTGAGAAGTAAATGGTGAAGAAAGCTCAGCCTTCATTCTTTTTAAGTATTCTTCCACAGCCTGCTCATCAAATTCCTCAGCCTCTCTTTCCACAATTTTTAAAGCCCCTGTTGGGCATTCTCCAAGACATGCTCCCAGGCCATCACAGTAAATCTCACTTACAAGCCTTGCCTTGCCATCAATTATAGCAAGAGCTCCTTCAGCACAAGCAGTCACACATTTACCACAGCCATTACAAAGGGTTTCATCAATTTCAATAATTTTTCTTCTAATTTTGGCCATATTTATACCTCCCTCTGATTTAGTCCTTTATTAATGTTTCTATCAAGGCATCTTGAGTTAAATCAGCTGGTAAACCTTTTAACATGTGGCGTATCTCCTCCCAGAGGGTCTCGGGAAGATTAGCTTTTTTATAAAGCTCTTCCCTCTGATCAGGTGTTAAAAAATAAAAATAAAAGAGTAAAAGCTTTGTGCCTGGAGATTGCTCTTTGGACCTAAGTTCTTCTTCCAGAAGTTCAGCCCCTTTTTCTATGCGGGAAAAACTCTCTTTGTCCAAAAGTTCCTGAAGAAGGGTCAAAAGGCGCGTCTTCAAAAGATTAGCCTTTTCACGAATAAGCTCTGGAGGAAGCTCTCCTAAACATACCTCAGCATATTTACAATAAGCGGCACACCCAAAATCCATCCGTGGATTGGGAACAGCCTTTTTACATTGTGAACACTTTCTAACAGTATCATCCTTAAAGAATTCAATTGAGGCTCCACAATAGGGACATTTAACTTCAAAAATGGCATCCTCTCTCCAGTATCTCCAATCCTGCCCTGGACACTTCATCTTTTTCTCCTCCTGCCTACTAATATGATAAAAACTAAATCTAAATTAATCCTTGATTTAAATCAAAAAATATAAAAAGAAAAGAAGATTTAATTGGCTCTTTAAAGGAGGATCAGGTTGCTTTTTTTGCATAAGTTCAGATCCTTACAAGAAAAAGAAAGGTTGGAAGAGGTAAGAGGTGAAAGGAAGAAATAATGTGAAACCATATACATTTCATCATAAATAAAGATATGGACACATACATTTGCTCTTGGAAAGTAAAAGTTTAAGATTATAATTTTAAACTATGAGGGAATCCAAGAATTATCTTCAAGATTTAAATCCAGCCCAGAGAGAAGCTGTAGAGACCCTTTATGGACCCCTCCTTGTCATTGCAGGAGCTGGCTCAGGGAAGACGAAAACCCTGGTTTGCCGAATGGCTCATTTAGTTGAAAAAGGAATCCCTCCGGAAAAAATTCTTCTTCTTACCTTTACCCGAAGAGCAGCCAAAGAAATGATTGAAAGGGCAAGCCTCCTTTTAAAAAGGGACTTTCATAAAGTTACAGGTGGGACCTTTCACTCCCTCTGCCATACCATGCTCAGACAATATGGAACTCTGATAGGTTACAGCCCAAACTTTACTCTCTTAGATAGAACCGATGCCGAAGACCTCTTTAATCTTCTTAAAACAAGCCTTGGCTTAAGTGATAATAAAAAAAGGTTTCCTAAAAAGGATACCTTAGCAAACTTATACAGCAAGACCCTTAATCAGGAAAAATCCCTGGAAGAACTTCTTGACTCGGAATATCCACAATTCTTAGAGTTCTTACCTGAGATTCAAAGGCTTTTTGTAGAATACAAGATTTACAAAAAAGAACACCAACTTATGGATTACGACGATTTACTGCTTAATTGGCTTGAGATATTAAAAAATTATCCTCAAATCAGAGATGAGATGGGAAAAAGATTTCATTTCATTATGGTGGATGAGTATCAGGACACTAATACCCTACAAGGCGAGATTATAAAATATATGGCCTCTACCCATCAAAATGTTATGGTTGTAGGGGATGATTCACAAAGTATCTATCGGTTCAGAGGAGCTAATTATCGGAATATTTTTGATTTCCCTAAAATTTTCCCCCAAACCAAAATTATCAAGCTTGAACAAAATTATAGAAGCACCCAACCTATTCTTGATCTTGCAAATGTCATTATTGCTAATTCTAAAATAAAATATACCAAAACCCTCTTTACCCTTAAAAAAGAGGGAGCAAAACCTGTGCTTTTCAGAGCCAAGGATGAAGCAGAAACAAGCAAATTTGTGGTTGATAAGATTTTAGAACTGAGAGAAAAGGGAATTAAACTCTCTCAAATAGCGGTTTTATTTCGCTCAGCCTATCACTCTTACGAACTTGAGGTGGAACTTGCTAAACGGGGCATACCCTTTGTTAAATATGGAGGCTTAAAACTTCTTGAGTCTGCTCATATAAAGGATCTCCTTGCCTTTTTAAAAATTATATTAAATCCTCGGGATTTTCTTTCCTGGAACCGGGTGCTTCTTCTTATGGAGGGAATTGGCCCTCGCACTGCAGAAAAAATTATTCAGACCCTGAAAAGAGAAGCTTTACCCACCTCATTAAATCGAATTCTGGGACTTAGCCCTTCTCACGAGCTCAAAAGATGGCTTGAATTATATACTACCATAAAGCCCTATGAAGAAGAAAGCCCCTCCGAGATTTTGCAAAAAATCTGGTATTTTTATGAACCCCTATTTCAACGCATCTATTCTGAGGACTATCATAGAAGAGTAAAAGATTTAGAGGGGCTCTTTTCCTTAGTCCTTAAATACAAAAGCCTTGATGAGTTTGTATCTGATCTCCTTCTTGAACCCCTTGAAATTACTGAATTAGAGGGTGAGACCTTAGATGAGGATCCCCTTATTTTATCTACCATTCATTCTGCCAAAGGCTTGGAATGGCATACAGTCTTTATCCTCTCTTTAATTGAAGGTAGATTTCCCTCGCTATATAGTCTAAAAAATACCGATGACCTTGAAGAGGAAAGAAGGCTCTTCTATGTTGCGGTAACCAGAGCCAGAGAAAAACTCTTTCTTCTCTCCCCCCTTATGGTTTATTTGCCCGGAGAAGGGAAAACCTTTGCTAAACCCTCCAGATTTTTAACCGAGCTTCCAAAGACCCTATATGAGGAGGTCAATTATACTACCCCTGAGGAAAAAAGCTCCCATATCAAACCTGTTACAGAAAACTATATGAATACTCATTATTCAACTGAGCTTTCCTCAACAAGCTCTTTTAAAATCGGAGACTTTGTTAAACACCCTCATTTTGGAGAAGGAGAGGTTCTTGAAGTAATGGGAGAAAAAATTAAGGTCAATTTTATCAGTAAAGGGCCAACTATTTTGCATCTTAAATATACTCAACTTGAGAGGCTTCTATGAAAGAAAAAATCAATCTTTCAGCTAAACTTAAAGAAAGGGTTTTAGTCAAAAATCTTTCATTAATGTCCTTAGATAAACTCCCATCTGATATTTATAAAAACCTACCAAATTTAATTAAGAATTTTCTCCTCCTTTATGGAGGCAATCTTTTCAAAACTAAACTTGATGTTCTTTCAGATAGAACTCTTTTTATTCACAAAACTCCAGATCTTCCGAATTTAAAAAAAGGTGAGATTCTTCTCTTAATTTTACCTTTTTCTCAAATAAGATATGTCTTTCAAGTAAAGGTAGGAGAGGTAAATGAAACAGGCTATAACATAGAAATTCTTGATCCCAGAAAATATGAAAGAATTTTTGTAAAAAACAAGGTGCATGTCTTTTTCTCTTACATTCCTCCTCAATATGTTCAGTCATTTATTCAAAATCCTGAATATCAACTTTTAAGAGAAAGCAATTTTACCCTTGAAGCTTTTCCTACCTTAGAGGAAATTCATCTCTATGACCTTGTCTTAAATGCTAATCACAATATAGATGAAAATTTCAAAAAATTAATCCAGAAGACTTTCATCACAGGAGAACTTATCGATTTTTCTAAAGGAGGTTTTTCTGCTAAAATCCCAACCCAGATCCACCTTTCTGATGATTTTGGAGTATTTTATGTAAAATACAATCTCCAATTTTCAGATAAAATTTTCAAATTTGCCCTTTTTGTTCACTTAAGAGACCTTGATTATAAAGATGGATTTACCTTTTTTCACATGGCTTATCTAACAGAATTGAGAGAGGATTTCTGGAAGGCCTTAAGAAATCTTCTAACTACTGCTTAATAGTCTGACAAATCTTTAAGGCAGAATCGAGAAAAGGTCCGTCCACTTTATAGATTAAAATTGCCCTTTCCTTTTCATCCTTAACTTTTAAAAGCTGATAACTTTCATTCTGAGAAGCCTTTCTAAATTTCGGAAGAAGATAGAGATCTTTAATATAAAAAAGAAGATTTCTTCCCTTTTCCTCAATTGATAAAATTTTTAGGCTCTTCATATAAAGTTTTAATTGATAAATCTTAATAAGATTTTCAGCCTCCTTTGGTAGGGCTCCATACTTATCCTTTAAAAAATCCATAAAATCCTCAAGTGCTGAAAAGGACTTAATGAGCACAAGTTCTCTATAGAGACTCAATCTTTCTTCAGTCTCTGGCACATATTTAGAAGGAATAAAGGCTGGCACCTTGATATTAACCTCAGGTTCCCAATCCTCAATCTCCTCCCCCTTTAAACTACGAATGGTGTTCTCAAGGAGTTCCAGATAGAGTTCATAGCCCACTTTATTGATGTGTCCTGATTGATTTATTCCGAGAAGCTCCCCTGCACCTCTTATCTTTAGATCACTTAAAGAGAGTTTAAAACCTGAGCCAAGTTCAACAAACTTCATAAGGGCCTTTAATCTCTTCTGAGCATTTTCTGTTAAACCTTTTAGATCTGGCACAAGAAGATAACAATAGGCTGTTTCCTGTCCCCGCCCTACCCTTCCTCTAAGTTGATAAATATCCGCAAGTCCAAACATGTCTGCCCGATTGATAAAAATAGTATTAGCTGAAGGAATATCAATTCCACTCCCAATGATAGGGGTGCAGACAAGGATATCTACCTTCCTCTCTAAAAAATTAAAGATAGCCCTTTCAAGTTGAGATGAATCCATCTGACCGTGCACAATCTCAATATGGGCTGAGGGCATAAGTTTCTCAAGAAATTTTGCAAGGCTTGTAAGACCCTGAATGCGTGGATGAACGAAATAAACCTGACCTCCTCTTGAAAGCTCCTCCTCAAGGCCTGCTTTTATGACTTCAGGATCAAAGGGGGTAAGAAAGGTCTTAATACTTTTTCTTCCCAAAGGAGGTGTTTCAATCAAAGAAAGATCAAAAATTCCAAGAAGGCTTAATTGAAGGCTCCTGGGAATAGGAGTAGCTGAAAGAGATAGAACCTTTACAGCCTTTTTAAGTTGTTTTAAACGCTCCTTTTGCCTTACTCCAAAGCGGTGCTCTTCATCAATTACAAGAAGTCCAAGGTCTTTGAACTGGACATCCTTAGAAAGAAGTCTATGGGTCCCAACTACTACCTGAATCTCACCTTCTTGCAAGGCTTTGAGAACAGCCCTTTGTTCTCCTTCACTTCTTAACCGTGAGAGAATCCCCACTTTTATACCAAAGGAATCCAGTCTTTCTTTAAAATTGCGGTAATGTTGTTCAGCAAGAAGAGTTGTGGGAGTAAGGCAAGCTACTTGTTTTCCTGCCCTTGCAGTAACAAAAATGGCCCTCAGAGCTACCTCCGTTTTTCCAAAGCCTACATCTCCTACCACAAGCCTTTCCATTGGCTTTGAACTTTGAAGATCCTCCAGGACTTCTTCAATAGCTGAGAGCTGATCCGGGGTCTCTTCATAGGGGAAGGTCTGGGAAAATTCTGCATAGGAGAGATTATCCACAGGAATAGAAAATCCCTTAAGGGTTCTTCTTTCAGCATAGAGCCTCAGGATTTCTTCAACCACCTCAGTTAATTTCTTTTCTACTTCCTTTCTCTTTTTAAGAAAGGTCTTTTTCCCCAGTTTATCTAATTGGGGAATCTTTTCTTCCACTCCCACATAGGGATAGAGTTCTTCAAGTTTGGTCACAGGCACATAAAGTTTGTCTCCCCCTTCATATTCAATCTGAAGAAACTCCCCCTCAAAACCATCCACTTTAAGTGAGATCAATCCCTGAAACCTTCCTATACCATGAAGCTTATGCACCACATAATCACCGGGTTTGAGGTCCTCAAACTTTCTAAAGTAGCCCCTGACCCGTTTCAAGGCTTGTTTTTCCTCTTTTTTAAAAATTCTCTTTCCAAAGAGTTCAAAATCTGAGGTAAGGACAAGTCCTTTATCTGGAAAAAAGAAACCATCTTGGAGGTCTCCTGTAAGAATGCTCAAATGATCAAAATCCTCAATACCCCTGTATCTTAAACCATCAAGAATAGCCCTGGAATTTTTTTCATCTTGCACAAATAAAAAAATTTCTCTTCCTGCAGAAAGGTGTTCTTTAAGAAAATTAAAGGCCTGTTCAAGCCGGGAAGCTTCCCGGGAAATTTCATATTTCTGCAAAGGAAATAAAAGGGTATCTCTGTCAGCCAGAGGAAGCTCAAAGGCCTCAAGAGTTGGATATCTATCAAAAAAGGCCGTTACTTCTTCAATAGTTGCATAAAGTTTTTCCTCAGCCACTAATAGCCTTTCTTTCTCCTTAGCCTTCTTGGCAGAATTATAGATTCTATCCCAAAAAACTTCCATCTCTTTTAAGAGTTTTTCTCTTTCAAAGAGGACAAAACAGATCTTTTCTCCGAGATTTTCAGGCAAAAGTTTCAAATCTTCCCAAAGGAGGGGAAGAAGAAAGTCAGGATTTTCAAGGATTATTTTATTTTCTACCATTTGCAAAAGTTCGGATATTCTTTTTTCAGAAAGTTTATCCTTATAGCTTAAGATTTTTTCATAAAGAGGCTGGGAATCCTTTGGAAAAAAAAGTTCCCTTGCGGGAAGGATACTTAATTCCTCAAGATATCCAAGCCTCCTCTGAGTTTCAGGATCAAAGGCTTTAAGGCTTATAACCTCATCTCCAAAAAATTCAATTCTTGTGGGATAATCATTCTGAGGAGAAAAGAGATCAAGAACTGCTCCCTTAGAGGTAAACTCTCCTTTACTTCTAACCACCCCTACCCGTTCATAACCAAGTCTTACTATGTCTTCAATCAAGGTCTCACGATCAATCTTTTCACCTGGCAAAAGATACAGATAATTTAGCTTAAGCTGTTCTCTGGAAATGGTTCTTCTGAGAAAACTTTTGATCTCAAGGGCAATTACCTTTAAAGTAGGAAGCTCCCACAGGACCTTAAGGCGTTCCCTTTCTTCTTCATTGAGGGTAAAGACTTCTGCAAAGGGAGGGATCCCTAAGGCAGGATAAAAAGATGCCCTATTCTGCGAAAAGGCCTTGTAAACAGATAAAAAGTCCTTGGCACTTTCTTGATTGGGAAAAAGGGCAATCAAAGTATATCCATCAAGATCAGGCACTTTCTCTGCCCCTAAATAATACCCTAAAAAAGAGGGATTAACCCCTGAGAGCCTTTTGAATCTCATCTTTTTATCCTCAAATTTAAAAATTATCTTCCAATTTTCAAGTTTTCCCAGTATATTAAAAATATGCAAATTGAAGAATTAACCTCTTATGAGTTTGAAGAGCTCTCTAAAAGGATCAAGGGGGTTATTCTTCCAGTGGGGTCAATTGAGGCCCACGGGCCCCATCTCCCCTTAGGAACAGACCTTTTCACTATTTACGAAATCTGCAAAAGAGTAATAAAGAGAATAGAGGTCTTTCTTGCTCCTCCTCTCTATTTTGGCCTCTGCAGAAGCACCCGGGATATACCAGGCACTCTTTCTCTTCGCGGTGAAACCCTTAAAAGCTTGCTCTTTGATCTTTTAGAAAGCTTCTATCGTCAGGGATTGAGAAAATTCATCATTCTTTCTGGACATGCTGGAGGGACGCACAATGCCTTTATTATTGATACCGCAGAACAATTCATAGAAAAATATCCGCAAACACGCTTTTTTGTAGCAGATATTATCAATTTACTTAAGGATACTTTAAAAGAACTGGGGATCCCTGAGAATGATTCCCATGCAGGAGAGTGGGAAACCTCTCTTATACTTTATCTGAAAAATGAATTAGTAAAGCCCCTTGATAAGGCCTTTGAGGATTATCCAGCCTTTCCTAAATATCAGGTTGTCCCTGAAAAAAAGCTCTTTTGGGCCTCTGGCATCTGGGGAAATCCGCTTAAAGCCACCCCAGAAAAGGGAAAGATAATTACTGAACAGCTAATTATCAAACTAACAGAACTTCTCTCCCAATTTTTGAGTTCTTAAAAGTTTTGACTAACTGCATAAGTTCATATCCTTACAAGAAAAATGGTGGTAAAAGGTGAGATGGGAGAGTATGGGAAGTCCTTACGAGTCTGCCCCATTAAAATTATTCGACTGGAGTCGAATGTATCTGCCTGGGATAGACAGGGAGATAAACAATCATTCATCCCTACCAAAGGTTTTAGAATATTTATACAGGGAAGGTTTTATAGTTTAAGATAAAAAAAATCCAATTTATCTACCAAAAGAGGTAAATTTTAAATCTTGAAAGATATGGACTTATACAACCCTCTTGTTTTTTTTCCTTTTTCTTTTAAGTTTAGGAATTAATGGGGGGAATTTTTTATGCAAAGGGCTAAAAAAAGTATCATATCCAAAGTAGCTTTAAAGGAAATGTTAATTCGGGATCTCCCCGAGCTTTTAAAGGAAGATCCCCTTCTTAAGGATTATGTAGCAAGTCTTTTCAAAGAAAATTTTGCAGACAAAAAAACTACTGAAGAAGAGATTAAAGCCCTTTTAGAGGAGATTAAGAACCTAAGAATTGAGAGTGAAAAAAGATGGGAAGAACATTCAAAGAGGCTTGAGGAACATTCTCAGATACTGAAAGAGCATTCAAAGAAGCTTGAAGAACTCTCTCAAGGCAATAAAATCCTGATGGAAGAAATCCTTGCCTTAAGAAAGAGACAGGATGTGCAGATTGGTGCCCTCGGGGCAAGATGGGGAATTAAATCAGAAAAAACCTTTCGCAATGCAGTAAAAGGGCTTCTTGAGGAAACCTTTGGGGTTAAGGTAGAACATTATGAAACAACTGATTTAGAAGGTGAGGTCTTTGAAGGTTTTCCTGGAAAAAGGGTTGAAATTGACCTTATTATTAGAGATGGTGAGCTTATTGTAGCTGAGATTAAATCTTCCGTTAGTCCTGGAGATGTTTTGCTTTTTGAGAGAAAGGTAAAGTTTTTTGAGAAAAAAGAAGGGAAAAAAGTCACAAGAAAGATAATTATTTCTCCTATACTTGATCGTGAGGCAAAGAACTTTTGCAAAAGTCTTGAGATAACCTTTTACACTGATGTCCCTGATAGAGAAGAAGGATTATAAGAGAAGCAAAAAATTTACAAGTTTTAGTTGAAAAGTATAGAATTCCTTTGTCAGATTTATCAGATTATTTTGGAAAAAGTGGTCTTTTCGCATAGGTTCTGATTATTTCAAGAAAAATAAAGGGTGATAAGAGGTGAAAGGGGAGAGGTGAAAGGGGAGAGTAGAGGGAGGCCCTTGCGTGTCTGCCAAATCTTTGTCTGTCTGCCCAATAACTTAAAGGAACATATAACAGGCAAACGCCACAAAGGGGCAAACACATAGTTTTGCCCCTACTAAAAAAATCCAATTTGTCTACCAAAAGAGGTAAATTTTAAGTCTCAAAAGATATGGCTGCATACAAACTATTGACAAAAATAATTTTCTTTTTATAATAGTTTTAAATTAAATTCGGAGGTGTAATTATGAAGGAGATGACAAAGGAGTGTTTAAAGGGAGCTTTAGCTGGTGAATCTCAGGCCTGTGTAAAGTACTTGATTTTTGCGGATAAGGCTGAGGCAGAGGGCTTTCCTCAGATTGCAAGACTTTTTAGAGCAGTTGCTTATGCCGAAAGGGTGCATGCTGAAAACCACTTGAAAGCCCTAAATGGAAATGGAACGCTGGATAATCTTGAGACCGCTATTAAAGGGGAAAACTTTGAGGTTGAGGAGATGTATCCTGCTTATAAAGCTGTAGCTGAATTACAAGGAGAAAAGCAAGCCTTAAGAGCCTTTCATTATGCTATTGAGGCTGAAAAGATCCATGCTGCTCTTTTTGCTGAGGCCAAGGAATCCGTTAAAATGGGAAGAGACCTTGATATCGGAGATATCTACATCTGCCCCACCTGTGGACATACAGCGGTAGGTAAAGCACCAGAAAGATGTCCAATTTGTGGGGTCCCGGGTGAAAAATTTAAAAAATTTTAACTTTTCAAGTTTCTTTGATAAACATACTGCCCCCTCTTAATGAGGGGGAAATCCCTCTCATTATAAATTGCATATCTTTCAATTTGTGACTCTTACTTAATTCTTTTTAAAATTTAAACCAGGTCTCCTGATTGAACAAATCTTAGATTTTTTGGCATAATGCACTAAAAAAGCTCTCTTAAACATTGGATGTTTAAGAGATGTGCTAAATTAGATTTAGAAGGATATTTTAATTAACAGGCAAACACATAGATTTGCCAAAAGAGGGCAAATACAGAGGTTTGACTTTACAAAATACAGGTTCCTTTTCCAACAACTAAGTGGTAGAAAAAATCCTATAGAGTCCTAAAAGATATGGACGCATACAGTTGAGTTGATAATAAAAAAATTTATAGTAAATTTGTTTTTCAAGAATTTTGTGGAAGGAGGGCTAAAAAATGCTTGTAAAAAACTTTCTTTTTACCTCAGAATCTGTAACCGAGGGGCATCCGGATAAGGTTGCAGATCAGATCTCTGATGCTGTGCTTGATGCCATTTTGGAAAAGGATCCTTATGCCCGAGTGGCATGTGAGACGCTGGTGAACACAGGGATGATTCTCATTGCTGGTGAGATTACCACAGAGGCCCGTGTGGATTATCCGACTATTGCCAGAGGTGTAGTCAAAGAAATAGGTTATAACCACTCAGATCTTGGTTTTGACTATCAAACCTGTGCTGTTTTAATTAGTATTGACCGCCAGAGCCCTGATATTGCCATGGGAATTGAGAGGGATGGAGAGATTGGAGCTGGAGACCAGGGGTTGATGTTTGGTTATGCCTGTGATGAGACCCCTGATCTTATGCCCATGCCTATATGGTATGCCCATAAACTGGCCATGAGGCTTGCAGAGGTTAGAAAAAAGGGAATACTCCCCTTCCTCAGGCCAGATGGGAAAACGCAAGTAACTGTAAGATATGAGGATAGACGCCCTGTTGATGTTCACACGGTTGTCATTGCTGCTCAACATGATCCAACCGTTACCTTAAAAGAACTCAGAGAGGCTATTTATGAAGAGGTGATCAAAAAGGTCATTGCCTCTGAACACTTAAGATCAGATACCAAAATTATAATCAATGGAACTGGAAGATTTGTTATCGGAGGTCCCTTAGCAGACTGTGGAATGACAGGAAGAAAAATAATTGTTGATACCTACGGAGGAAGGGGCCACCATGGAGGAGGAGCCTTTTCTGGAAAGGATGCCACTAAGGTTGATAGAACTCCTTCTTATTATGCCCGTTATGTAGCCAAGAATCTTGTTTCAGCAGGAGTAGCCCGGGAGCTTGAAGTTCAGGTTGCTTATGCCATTGGAGTTCCGGAACCCTTAGCTATAAATGTTAATACCTATGGGACAGAGGCTATACCCGTTGATAAAATCCTTGAGATCATAAACAAACTCTTTTGCTTCAGGCCCAAACACATGATTGATTATCTTAACTTAAGGCGCCCCATTTTTAGAAAAACTGCCTGCTACGGACACTTTGGAAGACCTGAGCCTGAATTTAATTGGGAAAAGGTAGATATGGTGGAAAAAATTAAGGAACTTGCTGGTTTTGACAGATAAAGGAGGACTTTTATGGATTATCATGTAAAGGATCTTGCGCTTGCAGATGAGGGATTGAGGCTTGTTGAATGGGCTGAAAGGGATATGCCTGTTTTGAAACTTATAAAAGAAAGATTCTCCAGAGAAAAACCTTTAAAGGGTATCAAGATTGGGGCCTGCCTTCATATTACTACAGAAACAGCTAATCTTGCCAGAACCTTAAAGGAAGGGGGAGCTGAGGTTTTTCTTTGTGCATCAAACCCCCTTTCTACTAAAGATGAGGTTGCCTCGGCTCTAGTGAAGCACTTTGAGATTCCTGTCTTTGCTATACGAGGAGAAGACAGAGATACCTATTATGCCCATATCAAAGCAGTCCTTGACAAAGAGCCCCATCTTACCATAGACGATGGAGCAGATCTTGTAAGCACCCTTCATAGAGAGAGGCCCGGTCAGGCAGATAGAATTCTTGGAGGGACAGAGGAGACAACGACCGGGGTTATAAGACTCAGGGCCTTAGCCAAAGACGGGCTTCTCAAGTATCCCATCATTGCAGTAAACGATGCCCTTACCAAGCACCTTTTTGATAATCGCTATGGCACAGGCCAATCTACTGTTGATGGAATCCTCAGGGCTACCAACCGGCTCCTGGCTGGATCTGTTTTTGTAGTTTCTGGCTTTGGCTGGTGCGGAAAGGGTCTGGCTATGCGAGCCAGAGGAATGGGTGCAAGAGTAGTTGTAACTGAGGTTGATCCCCTCAAGGCTCTTGAGGCAGTCATGGAAGGCTATCTTGTTATGCCCATGGAAAAGGCAGTTGAAATTGGTGATTTCTTTGTAACTGTAACGGGGTGTAAAGGAGTGATAAGAAAAGAACATTTTCTTAAAATGAAGGATGGAGCAATTGTTGCCAATTCTGGACACTTTGATGTGGAAATAGATTTAAAGGGTCTTTCTGAAATTACAACTTCTGTAAGAAATATTCGTAGAGAGGTAGAGGAATATACCCTGGTCAATGGAAAAAGAATCTATGTGCTCTCTCAGGGAAGATTGGTTAATCTTGCCTCAGCTGAAGGGCACCCTTCCGCAGTTATGGATATGAGCTTTGCTAATCAGGCCCTTTGTGTAGAATACCTTATAAAAAATCAAGGTAACCTCTCCAGGGATGTCTATTCTGTCCCTGCAGAAATAGACAAGGAGATTGCCCGACTCAAACTTATTTCCATGGGAATTGAGATTGATACCTTAACCCCTGAACAGGAAAGATACCTTTCAAGCTGGGAAGAGGGGACTTAGTCTACCTTGGAGATACTCTTTCTCGGATACATCTCAGCAGGCTTTCCCTCTCAATCTGAAGATACCCTTTTAGAGAGCATTAGTATGGAGGAGTGGCTCATTTCCAATCCCTCCTCCACTTTTCTTATTCGGGTAGTTGGAGAATCTATGTTAGAAGCTGGTATCCTCCCCGGAGATTATGTTTTAGTGGATAGATCTCTAACCCCTAAGAATAATGACATTGTTGTTGTAAGGATTGAAGATGAATGGACCATGAAGTATTTTTTTCGCGAAAAGGGAAAAATTCTTCTTAAACCTGCCCATCCTCAATATCAACCCCTTATTCTCTCTCAGGAAAGAGATGGAGAGGTCTTCGGGGTAGTTATTGCAGTTATTAGAAAGTATCGTTAAAATAAGGGTATGGATTATCCCCTGAATATTTATGGGTTTCCTCAAGCTATTCTTCACCTTGATGCCAATGCCTTTTTCGCCTCGGTAGAACAGGCAGTCAATCCTGAACTTAAAGGGAAGCCCGTTGTAGTAGGTAAAGAAAGAGGGATTGTTACTGCGGTAAGTTATGAAGGCAAGGCCTTAGGAATCAAACGGGGAATGACTATCCTTGAGGTCTCTCGTAAATTCCCTGAATGTGTAATCCTTGAATCGGATTACGAAAGGTATTCCCTCTTTTCCTTAAGGCTTTTTGAAATTTTAAAGAGATTTAGCCCTATGGTTGAGGAATATTCCATTGATGAGGCTTTTGCTGATTTAAAGGGTCTGAGGAGATATTATCGGTCAAGCTATGAAGAGCTGGGCTTAAAAATAAAGGAAACCATTAAGAGAGAGCTGGGGATAACTGTTTCGGTAGGCATAAGCCTTACCAAAGTGCTGGCTAAGGTTGCCTCAGGATTTCGCAAGCCCGATGGTCTAACTTTGATAGCTGGAAGAGAAATTCATCATTATCTCAAAAATTTACCAATTTCAGAGATCTGGGGAATTGGTCCTCAGACCTCAGCCCTCTGTGAAAAACTTGGAATTTATTCAGCCCTTGACTTTGCAAAAGCCAGCGAGAATTTTATAAAAAAACACTTTACTAAACCCCATTACGAGATTTGGCTTGAATTAAGAGGGGTTCAGGTCTATCCCGTTATACCTGATATAAAGGCAAATTACAAAAGCATTAGCAAGGCCCTTTCCTTTACACCAACGGATAATCAGGAATTTCTCTTAGCCCAAAGCGCCTTTAACCTTGAAATGGCCTGTTTTAAAGCCAGGGCTTATGGGCTTTCAGCTCAGAGGCTCCTTTACTTTTTAAAGGACCAGGAATTTAAGGTGCATGCTATGGAATTAAAACTTCCCTACCCTTCTGCCTATCCCAGAGACTTGCTTCCCCTTTTGCGAAAGGCCTTTGAGGAACTCTATAGAGAAGGGCTTCTTTTCAGGCAAGTGGGGGTTATTTTAAAGGATCTTACCTCCAAGCAAAGACTTCAACTGGGTCTTTTTGAGAAAAACAAAGGCACAAAGGACTTAAAAGGCCTTTATAAAACTGTTGATGAGATTAACCTGAAATATGGAAGAACAACTCTTATACATGGAACGAGCCTACCTGTAACCAAGGAAAAACCCCTTGTCAAAGGAAGGGCTCTTAAAATCCCCTTATTACCGGTAAGCCTGGTTTAAAATTTTTCATATAAAACCTTAAAGAGAGGAGGCTACTATGAGTATTACCCCTGAAGAGATTCGCAAGATTCAAGAAGAATGGAAAAAAGGGATTCTTGAGATAAGTAAGGCCTATCAGATGGGGCAGAATTACAGGGAACTTGCAGAAAATTTTTTAAAAAGGCTTTATGCATACGATTATGGAATAGTGCTTTTTAAACCTACCTTAGCCAGAGAAGTGCCCTTTAGATTAAATTTTGAATCAGCTCTTTCCTATTTTATAGGTGGAAAATATCCTGAAGACATTGGGTTTGCTCTGCAAAATTTTAGGGAGATTGAATTTGAAATAGCAGGAGAGCTATATTTTCAGGACATAGCTCTATCTCAGGGAAAATATCTCTTTTATTTGAAAAATTCCGAGAAAGCAAGGGATGTTGAGTTTACCTTTGTCTATAAAAAATTTGAAGGGGGTTTAATAAAAATTATTGCCCATCACTCCTCAATTCCCTATGGTGCATGCTAAAGAAATTAGAATCAGATGAAATTCTGGCTCGCTGGAGTAAAAACAGGAGAGCGCAACCTTTTCCAGTAGTAGCAATTCTTGATAATTTAAGAAGCGCCTATAATGTAGGCTCCATCTTTCGCACGGCAGAGTGTGCCCATATTGAAAAGCTTATTCTCTGCGGAATTACTCCGACTCCTCCTCACGGTGGAATAGAAAAGACTGCCCTTGGCACAACTAAATCCGTGCCCTGGGAGTATGCCCTTTCCGTGCTAAGCACAATAGAGGCTTTTAAAAATAAGGGCTACACAATAGCCTCCTTAGAAATTACAAATCAAAGCATCCCGGTGCAGGAAATAAAAAAAGAGCATTTCCCTTTAGCCCTCATTATAGGAAACGAGGTCTCCGGTGTCTCAGAAGCAGCTCTTTCAGCCTCGGATTTAATCTTAGAGATACCCCTTTTTGGCAAAAAGGAATCCCTAAATGTCTCCATAGCCTTTGGAGTTGCCATCTTTTTACTTTTGGAAAAACTAAAAAAATAAAATATCTGCCCCAATAATGCAAAGGACGAATTGCCTCATTAAAAATCTATTCGAAATTTATCGTTGCCTCATATAAAAAATCTCAGCTCCTCTCTTGAACCTTCACGAAAAAACTATCTATTTCGCCCATCTTGAATTTAAGAGCTTAGTTCTTTCACAAAGCTTATTTCAAGGAAAGAATAGGTGGAAAGGTAAAGGAGCTTTGCAGAAAGATAAGGAGTTATCAGAAAATGCTTGAGAGAGCATATTTATAGAAAAAAGGGAATTATTATCGGGAAAAAATTGATCATAAAAAGGAGGGGAAAGTAAAATAATTTCCTTTAGAAAATTAAATGAGGCATTACGAGGAACACATAATGGGCAAACACATAGGTTTATCCCTACTATATTAATTCTCACCTGCCTGCGTAAGCAGGAAAGATAAGGACGCATACATAGAATTGACAAATCTTTTAAAATGAGTATCTTTTAATATGTCTAAAAAGGGCAAATAGTGGTGTTAGGAGGCTTAGATGGGTGATATTATAAAGAGTGCTTTAGAGATCGCTTTGGAAAAGGCTGAAAAGATAGGTAAGGCCTCCCCTGAAGAGCTGGAATGGGAGAGATTAAAGGAAAGGGCATTGTCTTTGGTTGGAAAATATCTAAAAAGGGAGACTCAGGATTTTAAGGGCGAAGTTAAAACCTTCTTAGCTAAGGTTCCTGAAAGGCATAAGAAAAAAGTTTTGAAGGTTGTGCTGGAGGCTCTTTTAAAAAATCTCACTCTACCTAAGGAAGAATACCACTTAAAGGATAGCCAGGAACTTCTGAAAACTCTCAAGGACTTTTTAAATCAGATTCCTCAAGTGGATAAATTATTAGAGGAGACGCAGAAAATGCTTCAAGAATATTTCTTTCAAAAGGAGGCTCTCTATCAGGAGATGGTAAGAAGATTCTCTGCAAGCCTGAATGCCTTAGAAAAGGCAGTTTCTCAACAAATGGGGACAGAGGTAAAGCTCTCGCCAGAAGCACATCCTCAATTTCAAGAGGAATGGAGAAAAATTAAAGATCGCCTTGATCAAGAATACGAAAGGCAACTTGAATACATTAAGGCCCTTTTACTTAAAATCTTTGCATAGTTTTCTCTATGAAACTTAAAGTCTTTCTCTACCCTCAAAGCCTTTTTTATCCACCCAAGATTCTGAAAAGCCTTGACCATGTAGAAGAATTCTTTCTGATAAAACTTATAAAAACCAGGGAGCGCATTCAGAAAAGATTCCCTCAGCTCTTATCAAAAATAAAATTCCTGAATTTTTCGGAGAAGATCCAGTTATCTGAAGAGCTTTTATCAAGAGTGCTTGAGGAGATGCAAAATCTTGCTCTTTATCTCAGAACTCCTGATGCCTTAAGACTTTATCATCTTCATCAAGACCTCTTTGAAGAGGCCTATCCCCTTTTCCCCAAGAAGAAGGCCTTTAACTCCCCAATTGAAAAGGCCTATTTACTTTTAAGCATAGCGGAAGAGTTAGATGAAAACCTTTTAGAGGTCGCCTTCTCTTTAAAGAACTTTATCACCAAATGGCAGGAATTTTTTGAAGAAAAGATTCTCTTTAAAGATGAGACCATGGAGGATTTGTCTTCTGAAGGGGCCTTACAAGAAATAGAAGTAGAGGAGCTATGGGAAATAGAAAAACGCATAAGAGCGCTCCAAACTCTTTTACCCTTCCTAAACTGGCAAGAGGCTAAAGATTTAAAAACCCTCCTTATAACTGAGGCCAGTATTCTTGAAGAATTAAAAGATGGAGAGGAACTTATAGAGGATATTGACCTTACTTCAGGTTTAAATCTTCTAAAAATTAAAGGAAACCTTAATAAAAAAATAGGCCTTCCTAAATCAGGGGACTTTCCTCTTTTTCAACAAATTCTTTTTGTTGCCTGAAATGGCAGAAATTTATCTTTTCTTAGCCCTTTTGGGTTTACTTTTTTCTATGCTCCTTTCTGCAAGTGAGGCAAGTATATTTTCTCTTTCAAGAATGGATCTTGCAAGTCTTCAAAGCTTAGGGTTGAAGGAAAGGTATTTAAAAATGCTTCAGAATCCAGATCAGCTTCTCTTTGCCCTCCTTTCAGGAAACGAACTGGCTGATTATTTTGCAAGTTTCTCCTTTGCTGGAGCTATTACTCTCCTTTTTTCAGAAGAAATCCGCACACCAGCCTTTTTCATATATGCCCTTATTAGTTTCTGGTTGGCTGACTTTTTTCCAAAAGTTCTGGGTTTCAGATTAAGAGCAACCCTTGTCCTTAAAATCATTCCCTTAACCTATTTTTTTTATCTACTCTTACTCCCTGTAAGAGGCCTCATTTATAAAATCTATCTCTTAATAGAACAATTTATTCCTCAGTGGGAAAAGGATACCGAAAAAGAAACTTTTACCCCTGTAGAACAAATTATTCTTCACTCCTTGGAGCTTGCTTATCAGGAGAAAAAAATCAGCGAGACCGAAAAAGAATTCATTTATGGGCTCTTTCTCTCAGAGAAGATTCCTGTTTCAGCCATTATGACCCCGAGATCTGAGATCATAGCCTTTAAGGATCAACCCTTAACTATAGAATTTATGGAAAAACTAAGAATCTATCCATATAACAAATTTCCTATCTATAAAGAATCTTTGGACGAGGTAATTGGAATCCTCTATGTAAAAGATATCCTTAAAACTTTCAAGCCCTCTTCTTTTGAAACCAAATACCTTTCTGAACTTGTCAGGCCTGCCTATTTTATTCCAGAAAATTTTAAGGTAAGGGATCTGCTCTTTGAATTTCAGAAGAGACATCAAAAAATTGCCCTTGTTGTAGATGAATATGGGACTCTCAAGGGCCTAATTAGCCTTGAGGACATTCTGGAAGAGCTTTTTGGGGAAATTCTCAGTGAAAAAGAGAAACCTGTTCAAAGCCTTCAAAAACTCTCGGAAGACAGATACCTGCTTTCGGGTCGGGCTCTTTTGGATGAAGTAAAGGAAGAATTAAATTTAATATTAGATGAAGAATTTGAAGATTTGAAAACTGTAAATGGCTTTATTCTTGCGCTTTTTAAGGGGATTCCTAAGGAAGGAGAAAGGGCATCTTATAAAAACTGGGAATTTATAATTCAAAAAATTAGAGGTAGAAAAATTCTCTTTGTTGAGGCTGTAAGAAAAAGAAATGTTTGAGGCCCTTATATCTTTAGCAGTTTTCAGTTTTTTAGAGGCCTTTTTTGCCTTAAGTGAGATCTCCTTTGTCTCTGCTGAAAAAATGCTCATAGAACGAATTAGCGCTAAGAATCGCTCTGCACGGATATGTCTGAGGTTCTGGCAGGATCCAGAAAGGCTTTTTACCACAACTACACTTGGCATTACCCTGAGTATTGCCGGTAACGGTATTTTTACCTCTTATTTATTAATCCGTGTCTTTAAGGGCTGGGGAATATTTTTAAGTTCCTTTGTATTACCCTTTTTTATCCTTCTCTTTGGACAGATCCTGCCTAAGAGTATTGGTAAAAAGTTAGCCTATCCTCTGGTATTGTATCTGGCTCCACCGCTTTACTTTATTTCTTATCTTTTTTATCCAATTTACTTTCTCAATCAAAGATTTTTGGGCCTTTTTTTAAAAAATGAAGACCACAATCGCCCCTATTTTTTGACCAGATTCAGAGAGGTCTTTCTCACCATGATAAGTTATGAAAGGGAAATTGATCTTATGGAAAAAAGACTCATGCAGAGTATTCTTGAATTTGGAAGAAAAAAAGTGGTTCAAGTTATGATTCCCCTTCCCAAGGTCAAAGCCCTACCCCTTGATGCAACCTTAGAGGAGGCCCTTGAATTTACAAGTAAATATAATTTTTCCTATATTCCTCTCTATGAGGGAGATCCATCCAAGATAAAGTATATCTTAAGGGTTCAGGACATTCTGGGGAAAGTTCTTACAGAAAAAAAGATTCCCCTCATCCGCTTAGCAAGAGCTCCTCTTTTTATACCTGAACTTATCCCTGCCCATCAGGCTTTAAAGATGATGCAGGAAGGTGCTCAGGAAATAAGCATTGTTGTAGATGAGTATGGCTTAGTTACTGGAATACTTACTATAGAAGACCTTGTTGAGGAGGTGCTGGGGGAATTTAGAGATGCCTTAGACTATCACGAGCCTGAATTAAAAAGACTCTCTCCAGAGGAATTTTTGGTAAAAGGCTGGATAGAGATTGAAAAGCTTCAGGAATTGGGCCTACCCATTCCTTCAGGAGATTATGAAACCCTAAATGGCTTTATTTATCACATCTTAAAAAGGATTCCTGAAAGGGGAGAAATCATAAATTATAAAAATTTAAAGATTATAATTCACCGAGCGGTTCCTCAGAGAGTAGAAGAGGTAATTCTTAAATTAAAAGATTAACTTAATATCCTTTTCTTTAAAGTCCTTCCAATCAGGACGGGGCAAAGTCTCTTCTGTAAAGGCTATTTCTTTTATCTTCCAGTTAAGTTTAAGTAAATTACTTTCCAGAGTCCCCTGTAGATCTTTATCCGAAAAGCGATATTCTCCCGAGAAAAAGCCCTTCTTAAAGGAGCGCTCCCTTTCTTTTAAACCCAAAAAATAGGAAGGGAAATCAATATCTCTTAATTCTTTTATTTTAATGGTATAGACCTTTTTTTTAGAAGTATTTAAAACCCTCACTTCTTCTCCTCTTTTCCAATAGATAAAAATCTCTGTGGAAAGAGGGGGAGTTAAAATTAAGATCAATTCATCCGCTGTAGTATAAAAGGTTCCATAGGATCCACCACTTGAATTATTATCATTTAAAAAAAATAACTCCCCCTGGAAAAAGACCCTGCCTTTAAGGGTTCTCCCCTGAAATCCCTCTGTAGCAAGAGTTAAATAGACTGAGGGGACTTGAACTTCTTTGTAGGCACAACTTGTTAAAAGAAAAAATAAAAAGAAAATTATAAATCTTTTTAAGGACATGCCTTAACCTTTTCTAAAAGTCTATTTTTCTCTCTCTTGTGAACGGTCTTTTCCAGGGCCTTTTTATATAGCTCACAGGCCTCTTTCTTCTTTTGTAACTTGAGGTATAGGTCACCTAAATGTTCCCAGATAACAGGTTCATCTGTTTTGGCATTTTTAAAGGCCTTTTCCAGATAGGCCTTAGCTTTTTCTAAATCATCTTTTTTAAAATAGAGCCAGCCAAGGCTATCCTCAATATAGGGATCATTGGGTTTGATTTTTTCTGCTTTAAGAAGAAGCTCTTCAGCCTTTTCAAATTCACGCCCAAGCTCAACCAGGCTATAACCAACAAAATTTAAGATATAGGCATCTTCAGGTAACTTTTTCAAAAGTGGAGAGACAACCTCAAGCACCTTTTGATAATCCTCTAAACAGGCATAATTTGAGGCCAGAGCAAGGGAGAGATCAGGGTCCTCTTGATATTTCTTAAGGCCCTCCAAGGCTATCTCAGCCCCTACTTCGCATTCATCAATATCCTCATAAGCATGAGCTAAAAATAGAAGATAACTTTTTTCATCAAGGCCCTTGGCTTTAAGATCATCTAAAAATTTTTTAGCTAATTTTAAATCCTGCTTCTTAAAAAGTTCAAAGCTTCTTTTTTGGGCCTCTAAATGCCAAGGAGATCCTACAGGGATCTCTGCGTAAATCTTTAAGGCCTCCTCTAATTTATTTTTGTATTCCAATGTCAAACCAAGATAAAAGAGAAATTCAGGCTGATCCTTATTTTTTTCCAGATATTCCTTTAGAAGTTTTTCTGACTTTTCCCAGGACTTTTGTTCCAGATAATATCCAAGAAGGAGCCTTAAAAAATCTTTATCCTCGGGATTCTTAACCAGATAATCCTGCAAGATTTTCTCAATATCTTCAAAACTTGAGATACTTTCAAGATATCTCAAGGTTTCAACAAGCAGAGCTTTATTGGAAGGTGCAAGCTCAAGGGCTTTTAAATAGGCATTTTTAGCAGATACCTGATCTTTTTTCTCTCTATAAATACGAGCTTTAAAGAGCCAGATGGCATAGGCATCAGGATGTCTTTTACTCAGGGCATCCAGTTTGGCTAAGGCTAAATCCCACTCCTTTTGCTGAAGATAAAGAGAGATAAGAAAACTCAAAATCTCATCATCCCTTGGATTTTTCTCCATATATTTCTCAAGGACTCCCATAGCCCGATTAGGCCTTTCCTGTTGTAAATAAAGTTTACTCATAAGAAAAACCAGATCCCTATCATAGGGATATTTTTTATAGAGATTCTCCCCAATCTTTTCCGCCTCTTCTAATTTATTGTTCTGGAGATAGAATGAAAAAAGCATCTTTCTTAAAAAGAAGGAATCCTTAGAGAGCTCAAGGGCCTTTTTAAGATTTTTTTCCACATCCGTTGCATTATCAGTGAACAACTGAGACATAAGAAAATAATAGTAAGCCCTCTCAAAGTTTGGTGAGGCTGAAAGAAGGGGCTTTGCAAAAATTAAGGATAGGAAAAGCACAATACAAAAAAATAACTTATTCTTTATAAGGTAGGGCTTGAGGATAGAGGGTCGCATCCGGCAATCTCTCCTGTAAAAATTTTCTTAATCTCTTTATAATCTTTTCTTCAATCTGTCTTACTCTTTCCTTGGAGATACCAAGCTTCTGGGAAAGTTCATTTAAGGTTTTAGGTTCTTCAGCTAAAAGTCGGTCATAAAAGATAATGTAATCCTTTCCAGTTAATTCTTGAGCAAAGTCTTTAAGAAGCCTTCTGAAATTATTCAATATCTCCTCGCGGGCGTAGGTATCTTCTGGACCTGGTCGGGCATCTTTAAGAAAGTCTCCAAAGGTCTCTTCAGAATCATAGCTTACTGGGGCCTCAAGACTCAGATCCTGCGAATACATGCGCATTTCCATCTCTTCTACTTCCTTTTCCTTGACTCCAAGGCTTTTGGCAATCTCTTTAGCAGTTGGTTCAAAACCAAGAGCTGAAAGCCTTTCTTTTTCTTTGCGAAGTTTGTAAAAAAGTTTCCTCTGGGCCTGAGTAGTCCCCATTTTTACCAGTTTCCAATTATCCATTATATATTTCAGTATGTAAGCCTTAATCCAGAAGGAAGCATAATAAGAAAATTTCACCCCTTTGTAGGGATCAAATTTTTTCACAGCCTGAAGGAGACCGAGATTACCCTCCTGAATAAGGTCAAGAAAATTATAAGCCCAGAATTTCTGAAACTCAAGGGCAATTTTAGCTACCAATCTTAAATTGGAAACCACAAGTTTATAAGCCAGCCTTGGATCTTTGGTCTCATAATAGGCCTTAGCTACTGCCTCCTCCTCGTCTCTTGATAATACAGGATACCTTGAGATCTCCTGAAGATATCTCTGCAGAGGATCAAATTTAGCTGGGAGCTTGGTTTCCTCCTCAACTGCATCAATAAGAGCAATTGAGCTTAGCTCTTCAAGTTTTTCTAAGATGCCTTCCTCAACTCTTTCGTCACTCATAATTTTAAATCATTTTAGCAGTTTTTAATTTTTTTTCAATTTTAACTTGTATGCGTCCATATATAGGGCTGGAGTATTGCTTGAATTTTGCCATTTTAAAATACTTATTGACTTGAGTAAAAGCTCTTTAAAAGAATTTTATAAAGGAGGGGTTCAAGATCTTAAATCCATACCAATTTTTATTTAAACTTATACCAAACACAAAAAGAAAAAAAATTTATGAATTTATCAACTTTCAAAGAGTTTAAAGATATCTTCAGAGCTCTTTGCAAGAATTATTTTTCTATGCCACTCCTTGAGAACTCCTCTATCCTCCTCCCTTACTACCCTCTCCCTCACTTCCTCAGGCACATACCCAAGCTTCACCTCTATGGCCTCAAGCACAAGCTCCCTTGCCTCCTCAATTAACCCCTGATATTTCCCCTGCTCAATTCCTTGCTTAATTCCCTGCTCAATTCCCTGCTTATAAAACTTCTCTCCTACTCTATCCCAAAAGCTCTTTAACTCCATCTTTACCCCCTCTTCTCCACACCTATCTAATATATTAAACCAGATTATCTCCTCGTCAACCCCACTCTTTATTACTGCTATCTCTATCAAAAACCCTATCTCCCACCTCCCCTTCTCCCCTATTGCTACTAATCTCTCTATCGCCCTTGTAATAACTTCAATTATCTCATCAAATTCCAGTGCTTCCGCCTTTATTAAATAAAGATAACACCCAAGCCCTGCTAAAATATCAAATATCCTCAATATCTTCTCATCCTCTACCCTCTTTAAATCTACCACATGAACCTTAAAAAGTTCTCCCTTTAACCCCTCTGGCACTGAAAATATCTCCTCTATCCTTTCAGGATACCCCCAGGGCTTATTCCCTTCATAAAACACAAGGGGTAAAACAGGCACATACCCCTTCCCCTCCTTGAAAGACCTCTCATTTAATGCCGTTATGTAATTTAAAATCTGAAGGTAAATTCTTTTATCAGGTGCACTTTTGTGCTCAATAAGGATGTAGAGATGGGCTTTGGTTGAAGATTCCCTTCACTAAGAAGATTAACCTCAGCAACAAGGTCCGGGATTTCTCTCTTTTTTCTTGAGAGAGAGACTTGCTCTTCAGGGATAATTTTAAGGGAGTCAAAGTCAAGATGAGTTTTAATATGCTCAGGGAGGAAGGTTGAGAGGAAGCCTTTTAAGTTTTCAGGATCTTTGAGGAAGGCCTTGGCAAAGAGGTCATAGGGAATAGGAGGTTTCTTCTTTGACATAGAGGTATTTTGCCAGAATTTAGGGGAAATTCAAGAAATTTTCAAAGGGCTTTATTTTAAATTAAGAAATTTATGAAGCTGAATCTGAAGGCGCAGAGGCTTTTTGGTTTTTAAAATAAGATCTGCAAGCTTTTTTGGGGACATAAATGGGGCACAGGGAGAAAAAAAACATGTTACCTTAGAGAGAAGATTAAACTCTTCAATTATTTTCAGACTCCAATCAAAATCAGCCTCATCCTTGATTACAAATTTTAAGGCATCTTTCTCACTTAGAAAGTAAATATTCTTATAAAGATTGAAATTTTCCATTCCTGAAGAGGGAGTTTTTAAGTCCATAACGACTAAGACCTCCTCTGGGACATTTTCGATACTAAGAGCCCCATTGGTCTCAAGAAGAACTCTGGCTCCCTTTTGCAAGAATTCATCTATAAGAATATAGATTTCATCCTGGAGAAGAGGCTCTCCTCCTGTAAGAGTAACATAAGGAATTTCTGGATAATTTTTTTTCCAGAAGGCGATAATCTCCTCTGGTTTCATTTCTTTGTAATCTTGCCCCTCTCTGGCATAAGGGGTATCGCACCACTTACAAGCAAGATTACATCCGTATAGTCTTACAAAAAAGGTTGGAAACCCCACCCAGGGGCCTTCTCCCTGAATTGAAAAAAAGATCTCAGAAACCTTAAGGTTCACTCTTCCAGATAGGTAGCAGAAGCCTTTTCCGTTTCAAAGACTGTAACCTCTTTTACTCTCACCCCTTCAAAGACTTTTAATTTATCTTTTACCCTATCAAAGATATAACGGGCGATATTTTCAGATGAAGGATTCTTTTCCTGAAAATAGGGAAGTTCATTAATTAAGCGATGATCAAGCTCAGAAAGGACCTCTTTTAGAATTTTTTTAATATCCTTAAAATCAAGAAGGATATCAATTTCATTAAGTTTTTCTCCCTCAACAACAAGCTCAACTTTCCAGTTATGCCCATGAAGGTTTTCACAGGCCCCTTGATAATTTCTTAAGTAATGAGCTGAGGAGAAGTGATCCTGAACTTTGAGCCTATACATATATTAAATTATGAGGCGGCGCGGGGATTCGAACCCCGGATTCACGGCTTTGCAGGCCGTCGCCTTACCGCTTGGCTACGCCGCCATAAGTTTCAAAATAAGTGGCGACGGAGGGACTCGAACCCCCAGCCCTGTGGATATGAGCCACATGCTCTAACCCGTTGAGCTACGTCGCCTAAATTTAATTTTATATTATAAATCACTATCTGGCCCCTTGTCAAGAGGTTGGTTGCGTTCCATATCCTTTGAGACTCAAGAGGATTTTTTCTCATACCTATTTCCCTCTGCAAAGAAAGGACAAAAATCTGCGGGTTCTGGCATAATAATGAACTCAGATAAACTTTCCTAAACTCCAAAATTAAAAGACATAAAAAGTTAAAGGTAAATGTTAAATGGGATTTACCTCTTAGGCTTTTTGATCTTATGCTTTCAGGGCACACCCATGGAGGGCTGTATTATCCTGTTGAAAGATGGCTTCTTAAATATTTTTGTCCTTGAATATCCTGGCTTACACTCTTTTCCGAAAGCCCCCATAGCCACCATAAAAAATTATTAAAAAATGAACTTGCCTTTTTGTTTTTTTTATTTATATACTATTGTCTGATGTTAAATGATAATAAATCAGGTCAGATCAAAAAGGAGGTAAATTTGCCTTATGAGGTAAATTTTCTTCTAATTTTTTACAATTCCTAAGGGAAAAAATTGATGCTGAATCATTGGGTAGGGTAAATTTAAAGATGAAAGTATCAAAAAAATATGAAATATAATACCGAGAAACATTATTTGGGGCATAGAGAAAGGTTGAGAAAGAGGTTGATGCAGTTTGGTTCTGAGGGATTACAAGAATATGAAATAGTTGAATTGCTTTTAACTTATGTTCTTCCCCAAAAAGATGTTAAACCAATAGCAAAAGAGCTTCTTAATAAATTTGGTTCTATAAAAGGTATTTTTGATGCAAAAGAGGAAGAATTAAAATCTGTTAGATATATAAAAGATAAATTTATTACTTTAATAAAACTTATAAGAGAAATTAATATCATTTATAACAAGCAAAAAGCTTTAGAAAAACCAGTTTTTGAATCTATAGATGCGATTGCAAAATATTGTATTGAAAGGATTGGGCATAAAATGGAGGAAGAATTTTTAGTAATTTATTTGGATAGTGGATTAAAAATACAGCAAGAGAAAGATTTTCCTGCGAAAGAATTTTATTTTTCAGGAACTATTGATAAGACGGTTGTTTATCCAAGGGCAATAATTGAAGAGGCGCTAAAGAGGAAATCCTATGCAATAATTCTTGCCCATAATCATCCAAATGGTAAGTTAGAACCTTCAGAATATGACAAAAATTTAACAAAGGTTATTGAGATAGCAGCTAAATCAGTAGGTCTTTTGCTTTATGATCATCTTATTGTTACTGCTAATGGCTATTTAAGTTTTAAAAAAGAAAAGCTGTTATGAATGCAATTGATAAAATAAAAGAGATTATTCCTTCTTTAAATGATGACCAGATTGAGGCAATTACTACAACCGATGGACCTCTTCTTATTATTGCAGGTCCTGGAACAGGTAAGACACTTACCCTTGTTGCAAGAACCCTGTATCTTCTTATCTCTGAAAAGGCTCAACCAGATGAAATTATACTTACGACCTTTACTGAAAAGGCTGCTTATGAATTGAGAGACAGAATAAGCCAACTTGCACGAAAAATTAATTATCAGGGGCAACTCCATCTTATAAAGATGGGAACTATCCATAGTTTATGTAATGAGTATATTATGAAGTTCCTTTCTTATACTCCTCTTAAAAGAGGATATTCAGTATTAGAGGAGTTAACGCAGATATTTTTTATTTATGAAAATTTTGATGAAGTAATGATTAAAAGGGACGGAAAGTTTTTAGGCAAATGGGCTAAAAAATGGAGGGCAATTAAAGAAGTGGTTCCATATCTAAATAAAATAACAGAGGAAATGATAGATATTTCTAAATTAGAAGACTCTAATGATGAATTTCTAATGGCTCTTGCAGGTTGTTATAAAGCATATTGCCAAAAATTATTTGAGACCAACAGGGTGGATTTTGCCCATCTTCTAAAAATCTTTTATGAGTTACTATGTAATGAAAAGGTTTATCGAAAGATAAAATCAAAAATAAGATACATAATGGTAGATGAGTATCAGGACACAAATTATATTCAGGAGCAGATTCTACTTAAACTTGCAAGTCCTGAAAATAATATATGTGTGGTTGGAGATGAAGACCAATCTTTATACCGTTTCAGAGGAGCAACGGTAAGAAACATTTTAGAATTTCCTAAACACTTTAAAAATTGTAAACAGATAAAATTGACAATCAATTACAGGTCGCATAAAAAGATAATTGAAAAATATAATAAATTTATAACTTCAATTGACTGGAACGGATTTAGATATCCAAAGGAAATAAAACCTGACCCTTCTGCAGAATTTCCCGAATATCCGGCTGTTTTTTGTATCTGGGGAAGAGACGAAAAGGACGAAGCAAAGAGAGTTGTTCAACTTATAAAATTTTTAAAAAACAAAAAGATTATTGAAGATTGGAGTGATGTTTCAATTCTTTTAAAAAGTGTTAAGTCTGAACACAGTTCACACTACATTAATGCATTAAAAGACGATAACATCCCTTATTTTTCTCCACGGGCAAAGAAGTATTTTGAAAATACAGAAGTTAAATTACTCATTGCTTGTTATTCAATCATTTTTGGGTTTTATGGAGATATACTTAAAGAATACCCTCACAGGGAATACATTGAAGAGTCAATAAAATTATTACCCAAAAACATAAACCAGGCACTCAAGGATTACTTGCGGAGAAAGGTAAGACAGATAGAAAATTTAAAAACAGGTTCCCTTGACCTGACAATACTTGATTACTTTTATCAGCTCCTTGCATATCAACCTTTTTCTGCGTTTCTTAAAGATAAAAACAAAGCATATAATCTTTCTATTTTTTCAAAGCTTCTCTCAGTGTTTATGGATTATTACGATATTTCACTGGTAACAGCTAAGAATAAAGAATTTATTAAAAATTATCTCTTTGGCAGTTTTCTAAATTTTCTAATGCAAACAGGAATTGATGAATATGAAGACCCATACAATCCTATACCCAAGGGGTTTGTCCAGATTATGACAATTCATCAGGCAAAAGGGTTAGAGTTTCCAGTAGTTCTTGTAGGTTCGCTCCATAAAAAATTTGCTGTTCAAAAGCAGGTGGACCGCGACCTTCTTCCATTCTCTAAGAGAGGAACTTTTGAAACTGAAGAACAGATGACTAAGTTTGACAGATTAAGACATTATTATGTTGCTTTTTCCAGGGCACAAAAATTGCTCGTCTTAACCACACCAGAAAAACCTCAGGATTGGTTTTCTACTATCTGGGAAGGGCTTGATCAGTACCCTTATGTGGAAAAAGAAACATTACAGGTGCAAAAATTTCAGTCAAAACCTCAATTTGTTCCTAAAAAATCGTATTCTCTTTCAAACATTAATGTTTATGAGACCTGTCCCCAACAGTATCTTTTTTATAAAGAATATGAGTTTCAGCCTTCTCGTTCTGCCCAGGTTTTGTTTGGAAGTTTGGTTCACCATACAATAGAAGACATCCATCGTGCGGTTCTTGATAGAAAAAGTTTTACAACCCAGGATATAGAAAACTGGTTTGAGCAAAATTATAAAGCCCTGCTCCTTTCAGGATTAAGACCTATTTCAAAGACACAAAAAGAGGTAGCCTTAAAACAGGTGATAAATTACTTCAATCAAAACCAGGATATTCTTGAAAGGATTTCTGAAACGGAAGTGGAGGTCTCGGTTGAGAAAGAAGATTATATAATTACAGGCAAAATAGATCTTTTAATGTCAAAGGATGGAAAATTTGAAATACTTGATTTCAAAACACAGCCGAAACAAGAGAAAAATCCTGAACTTATTGACAAATACTTTAAACAACTTTGTTTATATGCGTATATTTTAAAAGAAAGATATAATAAGCCAGTAGAAAAAATATATATCTACTGGACATCGGAAGAAAAAAGAAAGGATGCCTTGATGGAAATGAAGTATTCAGAGAAAGATATAGAAGCAGCGTGGAATTATTTTGATGAAGTGGTTAAAAAAATTAAATCAGAAAATTTTAGAGTCAATATTCCACCTGATACTGAAAAAGTTTGTAAGGAGTGTGATTTTAGATTTTATTGTTCGCAAAACGGCATAATTAAATTCAAAACAAAGGAACTTGAGGAGGTATAAATTATGCCTAAAATCAATATCAACAAAACTGAACTTGTCTGGCTTGGAAAATATGATGAAGAGGGGAAACTGAATCCAGTTGAAAGGCCAGGTCCTTATCCATTTCAGATTGTTGAGGTTATAAACAAGCCGAGGACAGGAAAAGAAGTGGGGCAAGGAACTCTTTTTGACTATTGGGAAAGCGATGAAGGAAATACTTTTGAGGAAGGGTGGCGTAATAAACTCATTTGGGGAGATAACAAACTTATTATGTCTTCACTTCTTGAAAAATTTGCTGGAAAGATAAATCTAATCTACATTGACCCACCATTTGCAACTGGTGCTGACTTTAAATTCAGGATTCAGGTTGGAGAAGAAGCAGAGGAAATTACAAAAGAACACTCAATCATTGAGGAAAAGGCATACAGGGATACCTGGGGGAAGGGACTTGATTCATACTTACAGATGATGTATGAACGACTTGTTTTGATGAAAGAACTACTTGCTGAAAATGGCTCAATCTATGTGCATCTTGACTGGCGTGTTGGACATTATGTAAAGGTGATGATGGATGAGATTTTTGGGTATGAGAATTTTAGAAATGAGATAGTGTGGTGTTATAGTGGTGCAACTTCTCCTGGCATAAAAGTTTTAGCAAGAAGACATGATTGTATCTTGTGGTATACAAAATCTGATAATTATATTTTTGAACCTGATAGAATAAGACAAGAATTTAGTGAGGCATCTAAAAGGATGGAAGGTAGAAAGAAAATTTTTCATCATGGAAAAGAGGAAGTAACTATAACTTTACCAGAAAAAGGTAAGTTTCCTGAGGATTGGATTTATATTCCTACAGGTGTTGCGATGATTAATGAAAGGGTAGGTTTTGACACCCAAAAACCTGAAGCCTTATTAAAGCGCATTATTCTTGCCTCTTCCAATCCTGGTGACCTTGTTGCTGACTTCTTCTGTGGTTCAGGCACAACCTTAGCAGTTGCAGAGAAACTTGGAAGAAGATGGATTGGGTGCGATTTATCAAGATATGCAATTCACATAACAAGGAAACGGCTTCTTGATATTGAAAACTCAAAGGATTTAGAAAATGAAGGTAAAAAATACGGTAAAAAAGCAAGACCTTTTGAGATTTTAAATCTTGGCAAATATGAGCGTCAACTCTGGCAAGTTAAGACATTTACAAACAAAGACGAAAAACAGGCATTATTTGAATACCTTGCTTTTATCTTAAAACTTTATGGTGCTGAGCCTGTTAGAGGTTTTACTCATATACACGGTAAAAAAGGAAATGCCCTTGTCTATGTTGGTGCAGTGGATTCTCCTGTTACCATACAAGAGTGCATTGATGCTATAAAAGATTGTAAATCTCAAGGGGGAAAAGAACTTCATATCCTTGGCTGGGAATGGGAAATGGGATTAAATGATGCCATTGAAGAGATTGCCAAAAAAGAAGGTGTAAAACTGAAACTAAGAATCATACCAATGGATGTTTTAGACAAAGAGGCAGTTAAAAAAGGGGATATCCGATTCTTTGAACTTGCTTATTTTAAGGTTGATATAAAAACTAAAGGCAGAGAAGTAGAAGTAGAGCTAAAAGATTTTGTTATTCCCCATACTGATTTAATTCCAGATGAGGTTCGGAACAAGATCAAAAAATGGACTGACTGGATTGATTATTGGGCGATTGATTTTGACTTTAAGAGCGACACTTTTCACAATGGCTGGACATCTTACAGGACAAAGAAAAATAGAGCACTAAATTTAAAAGCAACACATACTTATGAAAAACCGGGTAAATACAAAATTTTTGTTAAAGTTATTGACATCTTTGGAATTGATACATCACAAATTTTTGATGTGGAGGTGAAATAACATGAATAAAGCACCAAAAACCTGGGTTCAATACGACAAGACACTTCCTTATATTGAAGACAGAGACCCATCCAAAAAGCCTGTTTCTCATTTAATTAAAGATGGAGAAAATTCTTACAAGGTAGTTGAAGGAAGAAGACCGAGCAAGATGCTACTTGTAAATAAACTAAGGGAAGAGGTGGATAGGTGGCGTGATAACGATTATCCTGAAGTAACTGATACCACAAGAGAACTACTTTATTTCTGGTTTTTCAATGACCATCAAGTTAACGCTGAACCTTTCAAGTTCTGGTTCTGTCAAAGAGAGGCAGTTGAAACCCTTATTTATCTCTTTGAAGTAAAAAAATATGATGATTTAAAACCGGTAATTGAAACCTATGCAGAAAATTTCAGGAAGGATTTATTTAGTAATGCGGTTGAGTTTGTTGAGGATACAGAGGGGAGAAGAAAGCTTATCAGGTATTTTCCAGAGCTTGAACAGAAAGGAGAGCAAGACCTTCCTGAGAAAGGACTTTTAAGATACGCATTTAAAATGGCAACGGGCTCCGGGAAAACTATTGCTATGGCTTTAATTATTGTCTGGTCTTATTTTAATAGACTCAGAGAAAAGGACTCTCGTTATCCTGATAATTTCTTAATTATTGCTCCAAATGTAATTGTATATGAAAGATTGGCAAAAGATTTTGCTGATAATAAAATCTTCTACTCTTTGCCTTTAATTCCTCCCGCCTGGAAACCACTCTGGAATATCAAAGTTACATTACGAGGGGATAATTCACCTTTAAATCCATCAGGCAATCTCATTGTTAACAATATTCAACAGTTATATGAATCAAGAAGGGAAGAATGGACACCTGAAAGTATAGTGGATGATATTCTTGGCAGGAAACCTCAAAAGGACTTAACAAAATCGCCTGAAACTTTAATTGATAAGATAAAAAAATTGAGCAGTTTGATGGTGATAAATGATGAAGCGCACCATGTTCATGATGAAGAATTACAGTGGCATAAAACACTTATGTCAATCCATAAATCATTACCTGATGGAATAGATCTCTGGCTTGACTTTTCAGCTACACCTAAGACACAAACAGGAACCTATTACCCCTGGATTATAGTTGATTATCCTCTTGCTCAAGCGGTTGAGGACAGGATTGTCAAATCACCATTGATAGTGCATCGCGTTGATAAAAAAGACCCTGAAAGCATATCAAAAGATAATGTAGTCCAGAAATATTGGGACTGGATAACTGCTGCAATTGAACGATGGAAGGAACACTATGAAGTTTATACAACGGTTGGCAAGAAACCAGTTTTATTTATTATGGCTGAGAAAAATGAGTATGCTGACAAAATCGCTGAAGCAATAAGAAAAAGAAAAGATTTGAAAGAATTTATTAAAAATCCTGAAGAGGAGGTAATGGTTATTCATGTGAAATCAAAAGGAGAAGGAGAGACGGAAATAAAGATTTCAGAAAAAGACCTTCCAAAATTAAGAGAACTGGCAAGAAAAATTGACGAACCGGATAACAAAATCAAAATAATCGTAAGTAATTTGATGTTAAGAGAAGGCTGGGATGTGCAAAATGTAACCATAGTATTAGGATTAAGACCCTTTACTTCTAAAGCACAGATTTTGCCTGAACAGGCAGTAGGAAGAGGATTGAGGTTGATAAGAGGAATAAGTCCAGACCATACCCAGACCCTTGAAGTAATGGGCACAGAAGCATTTGAAAATTTTGTCCGTGAACTTGAAAAAGAAGGGGTTGGGATTAATACAACAAAAACTCCGCCTCCTTTACCTATAACAATTGCTCCAGAAAAATCAAGATTGATTTATGATATTGAAATCCCTCGAACTGAGTTTAGGTTTTCAAGAAATTATAAAAAAATAGAAACTTTAGATCCATTACAAATTCCGTCACTTTATTCCTCGGATAAACTTGAGGAAGAAAGAAAAATTCTTTTAAGAATGGAGTTCCCTGTAACTGAAACAGAGGTTCATCAAGTAGCAGTAGATGTATCATTTCTACCATCTGGTAGAGAACTTGTCTCTGACATAGTTCGGGAGGTTATGAAAAGGGCACGCCTTACTTCTGAATTTAATAATTTATACCCCATAGTTGAAAGATACCTCCTTGAAAGATGTTTTGAAACAAAGATAAAAGATATTGAAGACGAAAAATTAAGGAAAAACTTGAATGATATTTCAATTCAAGAAGCAGTCATTGATTTATTAGCAAAAGAGATAGGCAAAATTTCTGTTGAGACAAAAAAAGAAGTGATAAAATTGGGTTCTTTTAAGCTATCGTCTATCGAGCCTTTTATTTGGAGAAGGAAACATTTAAGATGCAAAAAGACAGTATTCAACTTTGTTGCGGTTTATAATAATTTTGAGGAAAAGTTTGCTAATTTTCTTGATAATGCTAACGACATAGAAAAATTTTCTGCCCTTGCTGATAAATTCTCTATTGACTATTTGAGTTCAAAAGGAGCAATAAGATTTTATTATCCCGATTTCGTTGCTGTGCAAAAAGTTGGCAGTAAAAAAGTTTTCTGGATTATTGAAACAAAAGGTAAAGAATATGAAGACACTGACAAAAAAGATGAAGCAATTAAAAAATGGTGCATGGATATAACAACTCAAACAGGACAAGAATGGAAATATTTAAAAGTGATGCAAAAAGATTTTAACGAATCAAGAATCCCCAAAACTTTTGCTGAACTAACTTCCCTCATGAATAAATCTTTTTAAAAAGCCCAACTAAACAAATATTTAATGGATAAAAAGAGGCTATTTAGAACTGTATATCATTAAGAATAATATAAAACTTGGAAGTCAGTAGTATTAGAAATTTTGGGTATAGATGGGGGAGAATTAAAATTAAGGCAGAAAATTGGGTTGAATTTAAAGAAATTTTAGTAAATAGAAGCTCTATGAAATCCTTAAAACTATATTATACGAAATACTTGAAAATATCTTAGGTCCTGTTGACAAGATTGTTTATTTAGTAGTGGAGGTGAAGAACGAGAAGTATGGGATTAGGAGGATAAAAATTTTGAGAGGATATAGAGAAACTAAAGGAGAAGAAGAGGGCAAGATATGGGAGTGGAGAGATTAAAATTATTACAAATGAAAAAGAATTTTATACACAAGAAAGTTGACACTATGTAATCCTCGAAAAAGATATATGTAACTTAAGGGACACTTTCTCTTTCTGAGCATCCAAAGTAGAGAAAAACCTCAAAGGCTAAAAAATAAGAATATCTGATTGTGCGCTACAGCCCTAAAAAAATAAAGTCTCAAAAGATAGGGACTTATAGAAATTCTTGATAAAAAAGAATATAGCAGTAAATTTAAGATAGTTTTTAGTTGAGGTTTCTACTTGCCAGGGAGAAAGACAGATTTAACCTTAAGTTTGAAAAAAATTGATTTTAATCCTGAGTTTGAAAAGGCCTGGGCTATAATTTCAAAAACTTCTAAAAACTTGCTCATTACCGGCCGTGCTGGAACTGGCAAATCCACCTTTTTGAGATTTATAAGAGATAATCTCAAAAAAAACTTAGTAGTGCTTGCTCCTACTGGGGTTTCAGCTTTAAACATTGAGGGGCAAACCATTCACTCCTTTTTTGGTTTCAAACCTGACATCACTCTGGAAAAGGTAATGAAATTAGGGCCCAAGGAGGACTATAAGGATCTTTATAAACATATTCAAACCCTTATTATTGATGAAATCTCCATGGTAAGGGCTGATCTCTTTGACTGCGTGGAGACCTTTTTAAGAAAATGGGGCCCTAAGAAAGGACAACCCTTTGGAGGTGTTCAAATCATTCTTATAGGAGACCTTTATCAGCTTCCCCCGGTGGTAACTTCAGGAGAAAAAGAAATCTTTAAATATCTCTATGAGACTCCCTTTTTCTTTAGTGCCAGGGCCTTTAAAGAGAATCCCTTTGAATTTGTAGAATTTGAAAAGATCTATCGCCAAAGAGATGCCTTGTTCATTGAGATACTTAATCGTATCCGGAATGGGACTGCAGAAGAGGATGTGCTCTCAATTTTAAACGAAAGGGTCAATCCTCAATTTGAACCCCCAACGAATGAATTTTATATCAACCTTACAACAACCAATGCTCGAGCTGAAGAGATAAACCTTTCGCAATTAGAAAACATAAAAAAGCCCCTCTTTGAATTCGAGGGTTCCTTAAGGGGAAGACTTGAGGTTGATGATCTTCCTGCTCCCCTTATTTTGAAGATTAAAGAATCTGCTCAGGTCATGCTTCTCAATAATCATCCAGAAGGTGACTGGGTAAATGGAGATGTAGGTAAAGTTATTGAAATCCTGCCTGAGGATGAAACCATAGTGGTTGAATTGAGACGGGGAAAGATAGTTGAGGTAATTCCCTTTAAATGGGAGGTCTATGAGCACTATTTTGACAAAAATGAGGGAATAGTGAAGACAAAAACTATTGGCTCCTTTGTTCAGTTTCCTTTAAAACTTGCCTGGGCAATAACTATTCATAAAAGTCAAGGCCTTACCTTTGAAAGAGTAATCATTGATCTTGAGAAGGGGACCTTTGCCCATGGTCAGCTCTATGTTGCCCTCTCCCGTTGCACCTCCCTTGATGGCATAGTGCTAAAAAGCCCGGTTAAAAAGGGCCATATCAGACTTGACCGAGGGGTTATTAAATTTTTAACTACCTTTCAATATGCCTTAGCTAAAAAGAGTCTTCCCCTTGAAGAAAAAATTAAACTTCTCAAAAGGGCCTGTCAAGAAAAAAAAGAGCTTGAGATAATTTATCTTAAAAGTAGTGATGAGAAAAGCAGACGGAGAATTCTTCCTATGGAGGTCTCAGAAGAAAAATTTCGGGGGAAACCCTTTCTTGCTCTAAAGGCCTTTTGCTGTCTCCGTGGAGAACCTCGCACTTTTAATGTGGAAAAAATCCTTGAGATTAAGGAAGTAGATATAGCCATAGATACAGGAAAAGCAAATTAAGAAGAGTTAAAGGGAGACCTATTTTTAAATGTTCCCAAAAACTTAAAGTATGTCCTCCCTTTTCTAATAGTTCTGCTACAATCAAATTGGCTACACTGGCAAGAAGGGTTAGATTACCTGCAAGGGTACTTCCTCCAGCAAGAAGTAACCAATCCTTTGAAGTGGTTACATAAGGCGAAAGAATTAATACTGCTGGCACATTGGAGATAAGCAAGGAAAGAATTACAGTAAGAAAGAGAAGGCCATAAGAACTCTGGGTAAAAACTAAGAGTGGTTTGTGTAACCCCAACTTTTGCGTGGTAAAGGTTAAAATAAAAAGTCCGGCAAAAAGAATAAGGAGTTCCCAGTCAATTTTGCTAAAGTATCTCTCAGAACGCAATCTTCGAGTAAAAAGTAAAAGCCCGCAAGCTATGAAGGCGCTCTCTGCCATGGGTAGACCAGCAAGAAAGGCTAAAAAAAGACCTGAAGTAACCATAATTCCCTTTCTCAGGAGTCCCTTATGAACTCTAAAGGTCATCTCTAAAGGTGGTAAGGGCTTTAAAGAACGCACCTCAGGATAAATAAATGTAAGAATAAGAATCTGTAAAAGAAGTCCAAAGAGTGAAACTATCCATAGGTTTTTAATAAAGGTAACAAAACTTAAGCCGGAGATACTGGCTATGAGAATATTTTGAGGGTTCCCAGTAGGAGTCATGAGACTCCCTGTATTAACGGAAAACATAAGGGCAAGAAGATAGGGATTGGGATTTAATTTAAGAGCCTTTACCACACCATAAACAAGAGGAGTTAACATAAGGGCCATTGTATCATTGAGAAAAAAGGCAGATAGAAGACCACTTGAGAAACTGATAATGCAGAGCAGAGCTAAGGGGGATCTGGCATACCTTAAAAGGGCCTGCATGGAAAAACCAAAAAACCCTGCATAACCAAGATGGGCATTAAGAATCATTATGCCAAATAAAAAAACCAGAGTTTGGGCATCAATTGATTGCCAGGCCTCCTTTAAATTAATAATCCCCATTAAAGAAAGAATTGTAACCCCAACCAAAATTATTCCTGCCCTGTTCATGCGAAAAAAAGGAAGATGCCCTAAGGTAAGACCTACATAGGTCAAGAGTATGACAAGGCTGGCAAGAAGGTCTTTTATCTCCATCTTTTATCACATTAATTCAAAAATGTCTCTAAATTTAGCCCCATAATTAGTCCTGACAAGATTTCCACAAATGAGTTCAGGATGATTTATGACTTATAACGAATAATATCCCTTACAATGAAAAGGTAGTAAAATAGAACTAAAAAAATCATAGAGACCTGCCTGTGCCTGCCGCAGACAGGCCTGCCTACGCTGAAAAAAATATCGACGCATGCAGACACTTAACAAGTGTGAAAAAAATCTGGAGGGTTGCCTTTTTTAAAAATTTCTATAAATTATTGATTAATATGGATAACTTACACCGAATAATAAGGTCTGTCCTTTTGATCCTTAGTTTTTCTATTCTTCCTCTTTTTTCCCTTTTTGCTAAAGAAATCTCTCTAAAAGAATTTTTAGCCCTTGCCCTAAAAAACAACTTAGAGCTTAAGGCCTTTCAACAGGCTATCAAGGCTTCAGAGCTTGAAAAGGAAGCTGCCAAAGGGGCATATTTTCCAAGGCTAAAATTGGAAGAACTTTTGAGCCACAGCGATATCCCGGCCCAGGTCTTTACTTTTAAACTGAATCAGGAAGAATTTTCAGCTAAGGACTTTGAAATTAAAAAGTTAAATGATCCCAAGAGTAGAACAAACTTTGAGACCCGCTTGACCCTTGAACTTCCCATCTGGCTGGGTGGAAAGATTCAGGCTCAGGTAAAACAAGCTGAGGCTCATTTTCGGGCTTTAAAAAATCTTTATGAGCGCAAAGAAGAAGAGGTTCTCTCTCAGGTTTACCAGGCCTACCTTTTTGCGATCCTATCCAAAGAGAGCATAAAGGTCTCAGAGAGTTCAATCCGAGAGGCTGAAGAACACTTAAGAATTGCTAAAGCCCGCTATCAAGCAGGCACAGCTCTCCTTTCAGATGTTTACCGTGCCGAGGTCTATCTCAATAGGGCCAAGGAGTCACAGGAAAAGGCTAAAAACTATTACAGCCTTGCTAAAAAGAATCTTGAACTCCTTGTAAACACATCTCTCGGAGATTTTGAAGTTGAAGACTTAGCCTCTATCCCTCAAATAGAAATTGAAAGGGTTAAAACCCTTGCCTTCCAAAACAGAAAAGATTTAAAGGCCTTAGAAGAGGAGATTAAGACGCAAAGGGAGGCTTATAAAGTTACCCTTTCCGAAAACCTTCCTCAAATCTCAGCCTTTGCAACCTATTCCCTTAATGATAAAAACTATCCCTTTGGTTCAAGTGGAAGTGGATATCTCCTTGGCCTTGGTCTTACCTGGAAATTTGACACCGGGCTTACAACTCTTAAAAAGGCTCAGGCTGAGCTTCAAAAATCCTCCTCCTTGGAAAAAAAATATCTTTTTCTGAAAAATAACATCCTCTTTGAGATAGAGAAGGCCCATACAGAATATCAAAATGCCCTTTATAAGTTTAAGAGCGCTGAGAGTCGGATCCAGGCCTCAACGGAGATGCTCCGCATTATTCAACTGCGCTATCAAAGTGGTCTTGCCAGAATGCTTGACCTCCTTGATGCCCAATCTGAACTTGATCAGGCAAGGCTTGAAAGACTGCAGGCCCTAAAAGATTTACACGAGGCTTACATGCAAATCCTCCTTGCAGGAGGTATCCTTAAGGAGGCTTTATGAAAAATCATCTAAAATATATTATTTTTTTGGGAATCTTAATTCTTGTTTTGCTCTGGATTGCAGGGTTCTTTAGTTCAAAGATGGAAAGCAAAGAAGTAAAGCCTAAGACCCAGAAGGTTACGGGTCTGCGGTTTGGCACGGTTGAAAAAAGAGAGGTCGTTGAAAATGCTTACACAGGGGAAGTTATCCCAGAAGATAAGGCAGAGATTGCAACTAAGGTCTCTGGAAGAGTTACAGCTGTAAAAGTTAAAGAAGGAGATTGTGTAAAGGCAGGAGCCCTTCTTATCTCTATTGAGGGAACTGAGATAAGCTCCCAGATTGAGGCCCTCTCTCATCAGATGAAGCAGGCTGAAGCAAACTACCTCTCTTTGAAAGCTAATTATGAGGCAAACTTAAAAACCTTTGAAAGATATAATAAACTCCTCAAAGAGGGTGCGGTTACCCCTCAAGAATATGATGAAGTAAAGGCAAGATATGAAGCTTCCAAGGAGGCCTTAGAAGCAGCTAAAGCCGGGATCTCCGCAGTTAAAGCCCAAAAGAATGCCATCTCTTCACAGCTTCAGTATCTTTACCTTAGGGCACCTTTTACAGGATGTGTTATTGAAAAAAGAGTTAATCCAGGTGATCTGGCAATTCCTGGAGAGCCCATGCTTATCTTTGAAAAGCCTCCCTATCAGATCAGGGCTGAAATCCCAGCCAAATTTTTTAATGAAATAAACCCTGGAAAGTCTCTCTTTGCTTCTGTAGAGGGGCTCTCTGAAAGAATCCAAGGTGAGGTGATTGAAAAAAGTTCAGGTCTAAATTCTCAAACGCAGACCTTTACTATCAAACTCAGGCTTAAACAAACACAGGGTTTAAAAAGTGGGTTGATTGCCAAGGTCTATATACCTGAAAAAAGGGAGGCCCTTTATGTCCCGGAAAAGGCCCTCTTAAAGCGTTATGACTTAACAGGAATTTTTGTAGTAAAACCAGATAAAACCCTGGAATTAAGATATGTTAAAACTGGTGCTAAATGGAATGACCAAATAGAGATTCTTTCTGGCCTTAAGGAAGGGGAAACCATAGTTATTGAAGGGATTGAGAGGGCCTGTGATCACTGTTTAGTAGAATAATAGAGGTTTAAATTGAAAGACCTTGGTCTTACCGCAAGAATAGTTAATTATTTCATTGATTCCAAGCTTACCCCTGTAATTATTCTTGTTACTCTTGTCCTTGGGCTTTTTGCCATCCTTAAGACCCCTAAGGAGGAAGAGCCCCAGATTGTAGTTCCTATGATTGACATTATGCTTCAATATCCAGGGGCAGAACCTAAAGAGGTAGAAAAGAGAGTGGTTACACCCCTTGAAAAAAAGCTCTGGGAATTAAAGGATATTGAATACATCTATTCCGTTGCCAAACCCGGGATGGCTGTTGTCACGGCAAGATTTTATGTAGGGACAGATCCTGTTAAAGCCCTTGTTGAGATTAATTCAAAGTGGATGTCTGCAATGGATATAGCCCCTCCAGGAGTTATTTTACCCCCTCTCATAAAACCAAAATCCATTGATGATGTGCCCATACTCAGTCTCACCCTCTGGGGAGAGAGGTATGACGGATACGATCTAAGAAGGATGGCGGCTCTACTTGAAAATGAAATTAAAAAACTGGAAAATGTAGCAGAAGTCAGCCTTATTGGTGGCAGGCCACGCGAAATAAGAATTATTCTTGATCCAGCCAGATTAGAAAGTTTTCGACTCTCTCCCCTAAGGCTTGCCCAGATTCTTAAAAATGCCAATGCTCAATGTGTATCAGGAAGACTGAAAGAAAAAAATCAGGAATATCTTCTTCAAACTGGAGAGTTTTTCAGATCAAAAGAGGATGTAGAAAATGTAATTGTAGGGATTTTTCAGGGAAGGCCTGTTTATCTAAAAGATGTTGCCAAGGTCTCTGATGGGCCTTCGGAGGTCAAAGATTATGTCTTTTTTGGAGGTGGGCCAGCTGGCCCCAAAAAGGGTATTCAAAGTTCCTCTGAGCTCTATCCTGCAGTAACAATTGCTATCTCAAAAAGGAAAGGCACCAATGCTGTTCAGGTAGCAGAGGAAGTGCTTGAGCTTGTCTCTAAGGTCAGAAGCAAACTTCTCCCCTCAGACCTTCATGTAACAGTTACCAGAAACTACGGGGAGACCTCAAGAGAAAAGGCGAACGAACTTCTTGAACACCTTTTCATCGCTACCTTTGCGGTAACCCTCCTCATTGCAGTGGTTCTTGGCTGGAGGGAGGCTGTAGTAGTAGGTATTGCAGTTCCTGTTACCTTAGCTATTGCTCTCTTTTTAAGTATGCTTTACGGATTTACACTGAACCGGGTCACTCTCTTTGCCTTAATCTTTTGCATAGGAATTTTAGTAGATGACCCAATTGTGGATGTGGAAAACATACATCGCTGGTTTAAGGCCCGCTTAGCCCCAAATGCCAGATTAGCTATAATAGGTGCTGTCAATGAGGTTAGAGCCCCTATAATTCTTGCAACCTTTACTGTTATTGCAGCCCTTATGCCAATGGCCTTTGTCACAGGGCTTATGGGTCCTTACATGAGGCCCATACCCATTAATGCCTCAGTAGCTATGCTCTTTTCCCTTCTGGTAGCCCTAATTATTACTCCCTGGGCTGCTTACAGGATCTTAAAAACTCCTGCTGAAGAGGATAAAGAAATTGAAGAAGAGGAGCTTGCCCATGATCTGGAAGAGATGAAAAAAAGGGAACTTGAGCAAGAAATTTCCTATATTAAAAAGACAAAGCTTTACCAGTTTTTTGCCAAGGGAATGTTTCCCTTTCTCAGTTCTCCCAAAAAACGCTATCTCCTCTATGGAGGTATAATCTTCCTTTTGCTTGCAAGCTTGAGTCTTTTTTATTTTAAAGTTGTTTTGGTAAAGATGCTTCCCTATGACAATAAAAGTGAGGTTCAGATTGTTCTGGATATGCCTGAAGGCACTCCCCTTGAAAAGACCCTGGAGACTGCCAAGGCCATTGGGAGATATATTCAGAGGGAAAGCATAGTTACAGACATTCAAATCTATGTTGGGACAAGCTCTCCTTACAATTTCAATGGTCTCGTTAGGCATTATTATTTAAGAAGCGAGCCCCATCAGGCTGATATTCAGGTTAATCTAATTGGTAAACATCATAGAAAGGAACAATCTCACGATTTTGCTAAAAGGATTCGTCCTAAGGTTCATGAGATAGCTAAGGCTTATGGTGCAAAATATGTAGCTGTAGTGGAGGTCCCTCCTGGTCCCCCTGTTCTCTCACCAATTGTTGCAGAGGTTTATGCACCAGACCTTATCTCTCAAGAAAATTTTGCTCGGAATGTTCTAAAAATCTTCAAAAATTCTCCTCTTATAACGGATGAAGGAATTTATCTTGAAGATAAGGCTCCAAGATTAAGACTAAAGGCTAAGGAAGAAAAACTCAAAGCAGCTGGTCTGCAGAGGTCTGAACTTGTTCAGACTCTTAGTGCCCTTTGCGAAGGGTTACAGGTTGGAATCTTCCAGAATACTGATACTGAACATACTCCCATCCTTTTAAAACTGGATGAAAGTTTTCGCACCCTTGAATTATTGAGAACCCTTAAAGTGGTAAATTTTGAAGGCAAACCAGTCCCTCTTTCAGAACTCGTAGAGATAAAAGAGGATCTAATTCCTTCAAGCATTTATCATAAAAACCTTAGAAGAGTCACCTATGTAGTGGGAGATACGGGTGGGAGATATGAGGCCCCGGTTTATGGAATCTTTGATATCAGAGAAAAAATAAAAGCTCTTTCCAACCCCTATGGGGAAGTTAGAGAATTCTGGTTAACTCATCCTTTGGCCTTAGACAAAATTGCTGTAAAATGGGATGGCGAGATGCACATAACCCTTGAGGTTTTCAGAGATCTTGGGCTTGCCTTCCTCGGAGCAATCTTTGTTATGTATGTGCTCATTCTGGGTTGGTTTAGGGACTTTAGAATACCTGGGGTTATCATGGCCCCTATTCCTTTAACCCTTTTTGGTATCATCCCCGGGCACTTGATTTTAAACTCCTTTTTTACAGCAACCTCTATGATTGGTTTTATTGCTTTAGCTGGAATTATTGTTAGAAATTCTATTTTAGTAGTAGATTTTGCTGAACAAAGGGTAAAGAAGGGAGTTCCTCTGGCCTTAGCTGTGGTTGAATCAGCAGCAGTGCGAACTCGTCCCATATTCCTTACAGCCTCTGGTGTAGTGGTAGGGGCCTTTGTAATCCTTTTTGATCCAATCTTTAATGGCTTAGCCATTTCTCTCATCTTTGGAACCATAGGCTCAACCCTCCTTTCTCTCTTTCTTATTCCCCTTCTTTACTATGGTCATAAGTTAAAAAGAGGTCACCCCGCTCCATCTAAAGACCTTCTTAAAAAGCAAATCTTTGATTAAAATTTAGACATGACTATTAAGAAAAGAATTTTTCTCCTTTTTACCTTCAGCTTATCCTTGATTATTCTTTTAATTTCTATAAATTTTTATTTTTTTAATACTCTTAAAGGTGAAATCTACTTTCTTGAGCAGACAGACACCCTTCGCACCAAGGCCTTACAATTAAGAAGATATGAAAAAAATATTTTTTTAAAATACAGTTCTGCCTTAGAGAGAGACTATAAAAATGTCTTACGCTATATGGAGGAACTGGAAAAAACTATAGATGGGCTTTCTAAGAGTGGGTATAAATATGAGGAAATCCCTCAATTAAAAGAAACCCTTAATCTTTACAAACAAACTTTTTTTGAACTTGAAAACCTTTCAAGAGATGTTGATGCCAAACTCCAGAATCGGTTTCCCCATAATCCTGAACTTTTAAACTTACTCAGGAGCGTGATTCTTTCTCATCCCTCAGAGGTCTCAAATTTTTTAAAAAAGCTTAAAATTTTAAACTCAGAAGAGGAAAAAAATCTTGACAAACTTGAAAGAGATTTACAAAATCTCAGGGTTCTGGGAGAAAATTTAGTGAATCTTACCAAAAAACTGGATCTCCTATGCAGGGCAGAGATTGAAAAAAAACTTAAATTTTTAAAAATTATTCAAATCCTTGGTTTGGGATTTTTTACAGGTCTCACCTTAGCAGGAATACTTTTCCTGATCCGGGGAATTATACAGAGATGTAAGATTTTAAATATGCTTATAGAAAATACAGGCAAAGGGGTTTTTAAGAAATATAAGCTCTTTAAAATATCTGATGAATTAGATCTTTTGATTTACAAATTCAACCTCATGGAAGAAAAATTGAAAGAACGGGAAGAGGAACTTGAAAGACAAAGAGAGGAAATGTATCAGATGAGTAAAATGGCAGCCCTTGGAAGGCTTTTAACCAAAATCTCCCATGAATTGAATAATCCAGTCAATAACCTCTCCTTAACTTTAAAAACTCTGGAAAGAGAACTTTCATCTGAAGATAAAGAGAAATTCAAAGAATACATAGAGGATTTACAAAAACAGGCACGAAGAATTAAAGAAATCATTGAACACTTCTTGATTTATTCTAAAAAAAGATCCCTGAATAAAACATCTATTCCTTTAAAAGGTTTTATCTTGAAAACCTGGGAAAAATTTATAAAAGATCACCCTGAAAATGAAATCCTCTTTAAAATAGATTCCCCTGAAGATTTAAAACTTGAGGGAGATCCCATCCTTATTGAAAGTGCTTTAATAAATATTTTAAAAAATGCCTATGAAGCTATGGAAGGTAAAGGAACTATTAAAATTGCAGTAACTGTGAAAGATAGAATGATTCACCTTGAAATTAGGGATACTGGAAAAGGTATTCCAGATGAAATCAAGGCGTCCATTTTTGAACCCTTTTTCAGCACTAAACCAAGCGGAATTGGAATAGGACTTTCCCTGGCTAAAGAAATCTTGCAAAAACACGGAGGAGATATTCTTTTGAAAGAAAGCACCGAAAAGGGAACAACCTTTGAAATAATATTACCATTATAGAGTGAAAAAAATGGGAGAAATTCATAAAAATTTTTCTATTCTTATTGTGGAAGATGAAGAGATCTCTCTTAAATATCTCATCAGATTATTAGAAAAAGAGGGATTTTCTGTTGAGGGAGTTCAAACAGGAAATGAGGCCTTAGAAAGAATTAAAAAAGGGTCCTATGATCTCATTTTACTTGATTTACGTCTACCAGATATAAATGGCCTTGATCTTCTCCCAGAAATTAGGAACTTTGATGAGGATATTCATATTATTATCATTACTGCCTATGGAAGTATAGAAACAGCTGTTTCAGCCATTAAAAAGGGAGCCTCAGATTATTTAACTAAACCCATTGAAATAGAAGAGCTTCTTTTAAAAATAAATCATTTTTATGAAAAAAAACGCTTGCAAAGAGAAAATATAGCCCTCAAAAGTTCCCAAGAAATTTTAGAAAAACATACCTTTGTGGCAAAAAGCAAGGCTATGCAAGAGGTCTTGAAGATTATTGATGAAATCAAGGACACAGATACAACTATACTTATCACAGGGGAAACAGGCACAGGAAAAACAGCTCTTGCCAAATACATTCACTTTACAAGCAAGCGAAAAAATCGCCCTTTTATTGCCATAAACTGCTCCCTATATACTGAAGAATTATTAGCCAGTGAGCTTTTTGGCTATGAAAAAGGAGCCTTTACAGGAGCTTTTAAATCCAAACCAGGACATATTGAACTTGCCCATGAAGGAACCCTTTTCTTAGATGAGATAACTGAAATTCCAGTTAATCTGCAGGCTAAATTTCTTAAGGTTCTCGAAGATAAAGAGATCTTGCGATTAGGAGGAACTAAACCTATAAAAGTAGATGTAAGATTTGTGGCTGCAACCAATAAAAATATTCATGTAGAAATTGAAAAGTGGTATTTCAGAAGAGATCTTTATTATCGCATCTCAATTATAGAAATAAATCTTCCCCCTCTCAGGGATAGAAAGGAAGATATTCAACCCTTAGCCGAACTCTTTCTTCAAAAATATAATCAAAAATTTAAAAAGAAGATAAAAGGATTCACCAAAGAGGCATGGAAGGTCCTAATGGACTATACCTTTCCAGGTAATGTTAGAGAACTCGAAAATATTATTGAGCGCTCTGTCCTTCTCTGTAAAGAAGAATACATTGCTCCAGATTTATTTCCTCAGAGTCTTCAAATCTCCACTGTCTTAACTTTAAACACTCAAAATATAAAATCATTGGAAGAAATATCCCGAGAATATGCCAAAAAGGTGCTGGAATTTTTTGGAGGAAATAAGACCAAAACAGCCGAGGTGCTCGGTATTTCAAGGACAAGCCTGTGGAGACTTCTTAAAGAGGACTAAATAAGTGTTCACTTCTGTTTCAAAGTTAAACATGGCTTTTCAAGTTAATTGTCTTTCAGGCCTTATAAAATCAATTTTTTAAAGCTGGCATATTATTTGTTATCTTTTTATAAAAAGCTGGAGGTTTACTCCATGAAAAAGAGTAAGATAATTATTTTAATACGAGAAGGAGAGGATTTTTCTTCTTATCTTGGATATATCAAGGAGATGCAGCTCCTTTTTAAAAAGGAGATTCTTTTTTTGATTCTTAGAGAAAAAAAGATCTCTGATTTTTTGGAGACCCATTTTATGGCCTCAGCCTTAGCTGAAGAAGGTGCCCAAGAACTGGCCTTAGAAGAACTCAAAAATTTTTCTCCAGATACCAGAAATTATATTAAAGAACTCATAAATCAACTCAAACTTGCATCTCTTGAAAACTATGAGATTCTTATTGTTACCGAAGATTTATTTAAAGAGGTTAAAGGACTTTTAGAAAAGGAATTCAGAGTAGAACTCTTTATAATTTCACCTAAGACAAATGAAAAATTCTTTTCTAAACCTAAGGGTTTAAAGAAATTAGTTGAAGAGTTCACTGTTCCTTTTATCACTCTGATTCCGAAAACTTCTTAAGGGGGAGCTGGGATGATTAACATTTATTTGCCCGTAGCTTTAACAAGCATTAATGTCTTTTTACCTGCCTTAGCAGGGTTTGCAGTTGGTATCCTGTCAGGTCTTTTTGGAGTAGGAGGGGGGTGGCTTATGACCCCTCTTTTAATGATGATGGGAATTAATCCGGTAGTTGCAGCAGGGACCGATGCCAATCAAATAGTGGCTGCCTCAGCCTCGGGATGCTATGCTCACTGGAGAAGAGGAAATGTAGATTTCAAGCTGGGCTTTCATCTTCTAATAGGAAGTTTTACAGGAGGATTGCTGGGGGTTCAATTAGTAAAAATCCTAAGGGCAATGGGTAATGCTGATATCCTTATCAAACTCTGTTATGTAATCATGCTTGGTATCATAGGAACTTTAATGTTTTTTGAAAGTCTGTCTGCCCTGAGAAAAAAAGAAGAGGAAGCATCACAAGAAAAAGAATCTCAAAAACCCGGTGGTTTTAAAGAAACTCTTAAGAATTTACCTCTTCAAACCTTTTATTCCAAGGCTCAGATTTATCAATCGGTAATTACTACTATACTACTTGGTTTTGTAGTAGGGATTTTAGCTGCCATTATGGGAGTAGGGGGAGGTTTTTTGATGGTGCCTGTTATGGTTTACCTTCTTGAGGTCCCCATGCATGTTGTTGTAGGAACAAGCTTGTTTATTGTTCTTTTTACCTGTATAGAGGTTACTATTTTACAATCAGTAATGAACCATGCCGTAGATATTATCCTTGCAATTCTCTTGCTCCTTGGTTCAACCATAGGGGCCCAGATTGGGACTACCCTGGGAGCAAAATTAAAAGGGGAACAGTTAAGAATAATTCTGGCCTGTATTGTTCTTCTGGTTACCATTAAGATGATTCTTGGCCTCACCCTTACACCCTCAATTTTTATTGCCCCAAAAGGAGGTCACTAAAATGAAAATTTTTATAGGTTTCTGTTTTATTCTTTTGTTTTTAATTCATTATCCCCTTTTGGCCTCAGATGAGATAACCGTTAAGCCCAAGGAGATTCAAGTGTCCTTCTTTTATAAAGGGGAAAGACTACAAATCTCAGCAACTCCTAACTCTTGCCAGGATGATTTTATTATAAAAATAACTTCAGAACAAAAAGAAGAAAGCACCTTCAAAACCATTGAAAAGGTTGGTGGTCTCATCTGGATGAAAGTTAACGATATCCATTATAAAAATCTTCCCCTCTTCTATTACATTTATAGCAATAAGCCTATTGAAAGTATTTTACCCAAGAAAATTCTTGAAAATTATGACCTTGGGTTTGCAGTTCTTGGAGAAAAGGCTGAAATCTTTCCTCTTAAAGATCCAAATCAAAAAATAAAGTTTTGGCAAGAATATCTGAAATATCAGGGCAAACATCGCCTTTATGAGGAAAAGGTTGTCCAATTTACTTGTAATGAGGATAAAGCACCCAAATTAGAGGCTACTCTTGATTGGCCCTATCAGGCTCCTCCAGGTGAATATCAGGTAGAATTATATGAAGTAAAGCAGGGAACCATAGTTAAAGAGATAAGAGAATCCATAAAAGTTTCTCAGGTAGGGCTTGTTAAGGTTTTAGCTGATTTTTCAAAAAACCAGGCCCTAATTTATGGTATTTTTTCTGTTATTATAGCTCTTGTAGCTGGTTTCTTGGTTGGACTAATCTTTAAGAAAGGAGGCCACTAATGTATGAGACTATTTTAGTTGCCTACGATGGTTCAGAATACAGCCGGGCTGGACTCAAAGAGGCCTGCGCTTGGATAAAAAGACATGGAGGCACATTATTTTTAATGCATGTCATCTATTTCAACGAGGAAGAATTCCTGCTTTACCCCGATATACGGGAGAAACGCTTTGAGCAAGGTAAAAAGCTCTGCGATGAGGCCAAGGCAGAGATCACAAAACACTTTGGGATACAAGCCCAATGTATTCTTAAAGAAGGGGATCCCTCTGAGGCTATTCTACACGAAGCAGAGACCTTGAAGGCCAAGCTTATTGTGACAGGCACTTATGGAAAAAAGGGTCTTTTAAAAAGATTGGTTCTTGGGAGTGTAAGCACAGAGCTTGCCTTAAATTCTCCAATTGATGTTTTGGTGGTAAAAAAGCCCTGTGAGGAATGTAAGGGAGATTATAATTCAATACTTGTGCCCTTTGACGATTCAGTGGCAAGCCGACTGGCTCTTAAAAAGGCCTTTAGGTTTTATAATGAATATGGCTCCTCTATTCATGTTTGTTATATTCTTCCGAGATATCAGGAATTGATAGAATTTTATATAACCCCCTCGATTAAAGAAAAAATAATTGTTGAGGGTAAAAAAATCCTTTCTTCAGCTGAAAATATGGCCAAAGAGGCAAAGATTCCCATTGAGTTAATTATGGATGAGGGATCACCAGCTGAAAAAATAGTTGAAATTGCTGAGAGAAAAAAGATTGACCTTCTTATTATTGGACCTTATGGATGGAAAAAAGGCCTTGATAGAAAGTTAATAGGAAGCACTACGGAAAAGATATTACATTTGATAAATATTCCAGTTTTAATTGCCAAGGAGGAATAAATCATGGCTAAAGGGTATAGAAAAATTTTAATTATTTACAGAAATTCACCTGAATTTTTGCGAGAAAGCTTTAAATTAGCCAAAAAAGAGGGCACATGGGTAGTAGTTTTAAAACCCTTGCCTACATATGAAGGAGAGCTTCATTTAACCGGTATTAAAAATCTGGAAGAGATTTTAGAAGGATATAAACTTAAAGAGTATAAACAAATAAAAGAGTTAACTGAAGAAGAAAGGGTGCTTGCTAAGATTAGGGTAGAAGAGATTGAAAAAGAAGAGGATATATTGGATATAGCTATAGAGGAAAATTGTGATCTTATCGTGATTGAACCCAAAAAACCAACGCTTTTTGAAAGGTTATTGTCTCTTAAGGACAGATTGATAGAGCTTTTGATTGATCAATCGCCCTGTCCGGTGTTTATTATCAGGAACTAAATATTTAAGCTTCCTTTTTGTAAAAGGCAACCGTCTTTCCTAAGAGCTTTTTTTCCATATCTGGGGGATTCACCGGAGGAATTTCTGTTGCGCCAAGGAGTAAGTATCCACCTTTATTCAGGGTCTTCCAAAGGGATTGAAACACCTTAGCTTTAACCTCTTTGGAAAAATAGATTAAAACATATCGGCAAAAAATTAGATCAAAGGTGTCTCTAACCTTTTTATCTATCTCAAGAAGATTTAAAAATTCAAACTTCACAAGTTTTTTTACCTTTTCATCAATTTGCCAGTTTCCACCAGCCTGTTTGAAGTATTTCACAAGAAAGGTAACCGGTAATCCCCTGTTTACCTCGATTTGATTATAAATTCCCTCTTTTGCTTTTTTAAGAGAACTTTCTGAAATATCTGTAGCATAAATAGAGACTCTATAGGTATTTAGAAAATTCTGAAAATACTCTGAGAGCAAGATGGCAATACTATAAGGCTCCTGCCCTGTTGAACAAGCCGCTGACCAAATATTTATCTTTTTTTCTGATACTCGCTTTTGAAAAAGATCCGGAAAAATGTCTTTTTTTAAGGTCTCAAAGGGATGTTGATCTCTAAAAAAATAGGTTTCATTTGTTGTTAAGGTATCCACAATTTGGTTTATAAGAGAAGAAGTTAGTCCTGTTCTGACCTTTTGGTAAAAGGAAGAAAGGTCTTTATAACCAAGGGTAAGGGCAAGTTCAGTAAGTCTGCTTTCCAGGAGATATTCTTTTCCCTGTTGATAAGAAATTCCACTTACCTTTTCAACTAAGGCTGTAAAAAAATCAAAGATCTCTTTCTCCATATTAATAACACCTAAAAAGTTCTCGTAGTCTTTTTGGTATTTCAGAAAGGCTCAAAACCTCATCTGCAAGGCCTGCCTCTATAACTGCTCTTGGCATTCCAAAGACAACAGAGGTCTGGGCATCCTGAGCTATTACACCTCCACCCTTAAGTTTTACTTTTTTAGCTCCTTCAGCACCATCTCTACCCATTCCTGTTAAAATCAAGACCAGGGAACTTCCATTGTAAATCTCAGCTAAGCTATTAAAAAGGACATCCACTGCGGGTCTACAATTATTAACAGGTGGGCCTTGATGGAGCTTAATATATTTTTGAGTATTTTCTTTTACAACCTCCATGTGATAATCACCTGGGGCAATGTAAACCACCCCTTCCTTGATTGCCTCTCCGTCCTCAGCTTCTTTAACCTGAAGGGGAGAAATCTTATCCAATCTATCCGCAAGCTGTTTAGTAAATAAAGGGGGCATATGCTGAACTATCAAAATGGGACTTGGGAAATTTTTAGGTATGCCTTTAAAGATTTCTATTAAGGTCTGAGGACCACCTGTAGAAACCCCAATTCCTAAAATTCTAAAAAGCCCTGGCTTTAAGAGCTTTTGAGAAGGAGTAATTTTAAAAGATTTAATTTCCTTAGATGAAGTTATCCCCTTAATCTTGGGAAGAAGATCATTTTCAATCTTTTTCACACTTTCAAGAAAAGACTTTGTAGATGGCTTAGGTACGAAATCATAAGCCCCGAGCGATAGGGCCTCAATAGTTGCTTTTGCCCCTTCCTGGGTCAGCGAAGAAAACATGATAATCTTGGTTTGAGGTAACTCTTTTTTCAAAATCTTTAAAGCAGAAATACCATCCATCTCAGGCATCTCTATGTCAAGGGTAATTACATCAGGTTTTAAAACCTTTGCCTTTTCAATTGCCTCTTTTCCATTTACAGCCTGACCAATAATTTCAATCTCGGGATCCTTTTTCAGGATATCCACAATGAGTTTTCGCATTATAGCGGAGTCATCTACGATGAGTGTGCGAACCTTTTCAGCCACCTTAGAATCCTTCAAAAAGATATTGAATCTTTGTTTCAAGCATCTCTTTATCAAAGGGCTTCATGAGATACTCATTAGCTCCTGCCATAATAGCATCAATAACAGATTTTTGTTGATTTTCAGTAGTGACCATCATAATCTTTATCTCAGACCATTCAGGATTTTCCCGCACTTTCTTTAAAAACTCATAGCCATTCATAACAGGCATGTGCCAGTCAAGAAGAATAAGAGTTATATCTGAATTTTCTTTAAGAACTTTTAAGGCCTCTTCACCGTTTTCAGCCTCTAAAACAAAAAAGCCAAGCTCCTCTAAATACTTCCTCTCAATCTGTCTTATAGCCTTGGAATCATCAACTACAAGGGCCTTTTTCATCACCAATCCCCTGGTTTGGCTAAGATTTCTCTTACCTTTAGATTAAAAAATTTATTTGAAGGCATGGCCTTAATTAGGGCTACTGTATCTGCACCTCTTGCTGTTCCCGCTACCGCAATAACATCTTCTGGGGGGATAAGACCAGCATCACAGGCCATAACTACAATCTCTACACAGACCTTAAGACCCTGTCCGAAAATCCTTAAAGTTTGTGCAATGAGAGTCTCCTCAGAATAATGGAATTGGCTCTTTATCGCTGAACCAATACCCCTTAAGGCCATGGTCCCAGTATAGACCTTAGCTCCAAGCTTTTTCAGTCTTTCCCTTACCTCCTCTGTCATCTCATGCGTTCCTGGTTCCCTAAAACCAACATTATGGGTAACAATTACTAAATTTACATCTTTATCTTTAAGAGCTTCTGCAAAAATAAGCCCCGTATCCCCATAAGTTGAGGCAACTACAATATCCCGAATACCTCGTTCCTCAATGACCTTTAAAACAGTCTCAAGACAAGCCTTTGTATTTTCAGGCCCTGGCTTAGCAAAATATGACATTATCCTACCTTGTTTAAAAAAAACCCCGGAAAAACTTCTTTTTTTTCAAAATTGATTTTAACTAATTTTCCAGAAAAAGAAAGGTCTCTCTTTAATTCTAAAAAATAATCTCTTGCAAATTCCCAAGCCTTTTTCTCCGCAAAAAAGATATCCACTTCAATAGAATCCTTTGTATAAGAAAATATAGCCTCAACCATTCCAAGGTATTTAAAAAAAACTTTTAACCAAAAAAGCCTTACCTTATCCCCCTTTTCTTTAGGAACTATTATTTCAAGGTATCCCCAGGAGTTTTCTTCCTTAAATAGAAAAGGTAAAAAAAGTCTATCCTCCTCAAGAACAAAATCACTGATTCTAATCTCTTTTCCTAAAAGCTCTTCAAGACCTTTTTGATTTTTGGCTTTGTCTTTGGTTTCAAGTCTTTCAAAGACCCTCTTAAACACCTCAGATAGTAAACTTAGTTCCTTGGAAAGTTGAGCCTGTGTCTGGGGTTTACTTGGACCTTCTTTTACCATTAAATAAAGAAGATTTGCTTCCGTTGTCTCCTTAGAACTTCCAAGGATCTCAAGGACAATTGGACCCTCTGATTTTAGGACCTTTACCTTGATCAATTCTCCGGGTCTAAAGTCTTCAGGATTAAGAGTCCCGGCTAAACGAGCCTGAAATTTATAACCACCCATCTCAAGATATAAAAGCTTACCCTCTATCTCAAGCACTCGCATAACCAATTCTCTTCCAGGACGAGTAAAGAGACTCCATAGATTTTCAGGAAGATAATATATCGGAGTAGGAGCTGTAATTTGCATCTAATATTAGAGCTTTTATTTTTGCGTCTTCAAAATTATTTCAATTTCACCTTCACTAAGCCCGGTTTTTTTAGAAATCTCTTTTATTTTAAGTCCCTTTTGTGAGAGAAGGATAACCTCTTCCCTCGGATCTGATAAATTCCTTTCACCTTTAGCACCCTTTTCTTTAAGCTCTTTTAGACGGTCAACCAATCTCTGGGCCCTATCTAAGCTCTCTTCAATCTCTTCCCAAGGTAGGTTTAAAAATTTTCGGAATCTCAAATAAAAGAGGGCTAAGAGAACCAAAATGAAGACATCAAAAATGAGCAAGGCATATAAGAGGAGTTCCTTGTTCATCTGGGTTTAGACCCTTAAAATAGTCCCTTCAAGCTCAATCTTTGCTGGATTTAACATTAAAGGTTCCTTTTGTATCTTAACCTTGAGATCTTCCTCAACTCTTTTTAAAGCTTTTTCTTCCCTCCACACAAGAGGGTTCTCCTTTTTGACCTCTTCAAAAACAAACTGTCTAAGGGAAAGATTAATCTTTTGAGCCTTTTTATAATCCTCTGGCCTTTCAAAATATAAATATACATCCATTTTTAAAAAGGTTTGTTCATTCAAAGGGATGAGAAAATTTTTCAGATCAAGCCGATAAGCGTAAGATTTTTGTGATACCTGTTCAGATTTTGTTGCATTTACTTCTTCAGGAGTAATCTTTGATTTTTCTTCGGGTTTAAGCTGTTCAGCAACTTTTGATGGTACCTGAGGCAAAGGTTTTGAAATTTCCTTTTTTTGAAAAAGTTTATAAAGCACGAAAAAGGCTGAAACCAAAAGTAAAAGAATTAATAAGCCACTGAGGATTAAAAGAAAAGGAATGTTTTTTTTCTTTTCTGGAGTTTTCCTTTTTTCTTCCTCAGTCTCTTCCTCTAAAAGATCCTGAAGTAAGGCCTCTGTTTTTTCTTTTTCATCAGTTAAAATTTCCTTTGAAGGCTCAGGTGTTTCTTCCCTTTTTTCTTCTAAATTTTCAGATTCTTTCTTTTTTTCTTCCTCCAAACTATCCTCCAAAGACCTTTTCAAGCTTTTCTTTAAGTGTCTCAGGTGTAAAGGGTTTTACAATATATTGACTTACCTTATACTTGATGGCTTCAAGAATGTTTTCCTTTTGAGCTTCAGCAGTAACCATAACAAAAGGAAGATCCTTAGTGGCTTCATTGGCCCTAACTGCCTTTAAAAGATCAAGGCCACTCATCTTGGGCATATTCCAATCAGAGATAATTAGATCAACCTTTTCCTTTGATAAAATCTCTAAGGCTGTGGTTCCATCATCTGCCTCTAAGATATTCTTAAATCCAAGCTGAGTCAAAATATTGCGAATAATCTTTCTCATAGTAGAAAAGTCATCTACAATAAGGACTTTTATATTTGTATCAAGTGCCATCTAATCCCCTCCTTCTGTAATTTTTTTTGTTTATGATATAAACATGAACCTTTGCAAAATTCTCCTCTAGCCACATCCAAAAACTCTTTTTTCCTTGAAAGCCAGATTAAAGAACTCCTCCCCCTTCTTCTAAAAAAATCATCAAATAAACAGGGCTTGATCATGTGATTAAGAGTCCTAATAAAGGAAAAAGTAAGATAATTAATAATTCCAAGGTGATTTGCTATGGCTAACATTTTTCCCTTACCCTATTTCTGATAGTTGACTCCTCCCTTAAAATTTAATATTTAAATAAGTTCTTAATTTGATCAAAGCCTGCTGGTGAAGTTGCGAAATTCTTCCTTCAGTATAGCCAAGAACCCTTGCAATTTCCTTCATATTAAGGTCCTCATAATAATACAAAGCCAAAATCAATCTCTCCTTTTCCGATAATACTTCCATGGCTTCTGCTAATTTCTCTGTGAGTTCCTTTAAGGTATAGTTTTCTATAGGATCGTTTTGAGAAGATGCCCCAGCCAGGAATTCAAAAATATCCTCCTCTTCAAGTTCTGGTATCTTCTGTTTAAAAGCATCAATGTCAATAAAGGATATACCTTTAATGTTTTCAAGAAGCTTCTGATACTCCTCTAAGGAGATACCAAGGGACTCAGCCACTTCTTCTTCCTCAGGCATCCGCCCGAGCTTAAGATATAACTCTCTTACTTTTTCTTCAAGCTCAGAGGTCTTTTCCCTGACACTTCTTGGTATTATATCAATTTTTCTGATTTCATCAAGTATAGCTCCCTTAATTCTATATTCTGCATAAGTTCTAAAATTGACCTTTTTAGAAGGGTCAAAGCGATGATAAGCCTCAATAAGACCAATTACTCCTGCAGAAACAAGGTCTTCCTTGGATAAAACAGGTTGGCCAAGATAGGCATATTTATTGGCTAAATGATTGATCCTTGGCAAAAAATCATCAATGACCTTTTCTATCGGGGGTTTAAAATGTTGACTTTTCACCATTATCTCCCCTGTTATAAGGCTGAAAATCTCTCTAAAAATTCCTCTAATACTTTATCTTTCTTTCTTGATTTCTCATTTAAAATTTTATAGGCAATCTCTTTTATTTTGAAACTAATCTTAGCCTCAGGGCAATAAATTAAATAAGGGGTTTGACTTCGTATAGCCCTTTTAACACACTCATCATAAGGCAATATTCCCAAAAGACTTATCTTAATCTCTGGAAGAAACTTTTCAATAACATAGAGCAACTGATGAAACACTCTTTTGCCCTCCTCATTATCCTTAGCCATATTAACTATCAACTTATAGTTTTTAATTTTACTCTTTTTATATAAAACCTTCAAGTAGGCATAGGCATCAGCCATAGAGGTTGGTTCAGGAGTGAGAATAACAATCCTTTCCTCGGCAAGCTGGGAGAAAAATAAAACATTATCTGAGATTCCGGCTGAGATATCAAAAAAGAGATAATCAAAGGGGGAAAAGGCCTCTTCCATCTGGGCTCGAAGGAGCAATTTTTGATTAGAATTAAGCTGAGTAAGTTCCAAAACTCCAGAACCCGCAGGTATAACAGAAAATCCATACTCTGTTTCATAAATTATATCTTTGAGACTAAGAGAACCATTTAAAACAAAACGAATATCAAACTTGGGTGAGATTCCAAGCATTATGTCCACATTGGCAAGCCCAAGGTCTGCATCAAAGATCAAGACCTTTTGCTTGAGCTGGCTCAGTCCCAAAGCCAAATTAATAACAAAACTGGTCTTCCCCACCCCACCTTTACCACTGGCTATAGAAAAACTTTGCATGTTCTCTCCTCCTCCCTTTATTCTAAAACTTTATCTTTTATTCCTCTTAAAAATAACCCCAAAAGAGTCTTTCCTTCTAATATTTCCAAATCTTCAGGGATTCTCTCCCCTGTTGTGCCAAAAAGAGGTGCTGGGATCTCCTCTTTTAAGAGCCAGAAAAGTCTATAACCAGAATATAATCTGTCTAAAAAAGTAAGAATTATTCCATCCACAGGTAAATCCTTTAAATCCTCCCAGAGTTTTAACATATTTTCAGCATTTTCCGTAACCCTAACTACCCAATAAAATCTCAAAAAAGGATAGAGTTTAAATAGATCATAGAGATCATGAATGGTAAATCTTTTGCTTAGACTCGGGGTATCAATCAAAAGAAAGTCATACTGAGAGAAAAATTCTCTTTGAAATTTTTGAAAATCCTCCCAATCAGATTGATAAAAGGGGATCTCAAGAAGATTTGAAAGTTTCTGAGACTGTTCCTTTCCTCCAATTTTGTAGTTATCCACACTTAAAATTGCCACTTTTGAATTTTTATGAACTCTATACCAGAAGGCAAGCTTAAAGAGAGAGGTAGTTTTTCCAACCCCAGGCTCACCCACAAAAACCTGAAGGCGTGAAAGAGGATTTACACCCTTGCTTTTTAAAGCAGATAGGACAAATTGTGGTAAATCCTGAGAGGACTTCTCGAGCTTTTCCACAATCTCCTCTGGAACCCCTTCTTTTAAAAGTTTGACTGCAAGCCCTTTGGAATTGCTCTGTAAGAGTTCTCTAAGAGCACCTTTGATCTCCAGAATATCTTTTCTAAGATCCTCATAAATAGAAAGTCCCCTTTCAGAATAGGAGGATGTTTCAGAGATAATACTATTTTCAATTTCATGCTCTTCAACCGCTGCCACTACCTCGTATAATTCAAGTCCATTTTCTTTAATCTTTCCTGAATCAAGAATCACTGCTTCCTCACCCAGCTCATCCTTGACCTTTCTTAAGGCCTCAACCATGTTTTTGGCCCTTATCTTCTTTATGCGCATGCTCTATTCCCTCACAAGTCTTACTACCTCAAGGATCTCTACCTGCACCTCACCTGGAATCTCAGCCTGAGAGAGCACCGGCACATACCTCAAAGTCCTTTCAATGAGTTTGCGCAGATGCCTCCGTATGGTTGGTCCACAGAGGATGACTGGTAAAAGATTCTTCTGGCCCACCCTTTCAACTGCCTGAGATAAAGATGCCACAATCTTTGAGCCAATTTTGGGATCAATCATCAAAAAGACACCCTGTTCTGTTCTCTGAAGACTCTTTTTCATAATCTCCTCAATGTCATCTCCCACAAGGATTGTAGGAAGTTTACCCTCAACTATATAGGGCTTAACAATAAATCTACTTAATCTCTGTCTCACATATTCTGTAAGTATATCGGGATCTTTTACAGAGGATCCATAATCACTAATCCCTTCAAAGATAGTCACCATGTCTTTAAGAGGAATACCCTCTTTCACAAGATTCTGTAAGACCTTTTGAATAGTGGTTAGATTTACCGCATTCAAGGTCTCTTCAACTAATTTGGGATAATATTTATTCATGGTATCAATGATTTTCTGGACCTCCTGTTTAGTTAGGAGTTCATCTGCATAGGTCTTGATAACTTCAGAAAGATGGGTAGTAATAACTGTTGAGAGATTAACTACAGTAAACCCTGCCATTTCAGCAGAATCTTTAAGCTCCTCTGGGAGGAAATAAGCCCTCATTCCAAAAGTAGGTTCAGTAGTGGGGATTGCTCCTTCAGGAGGCAAAAGATCAGGACTGGGGGGTATAGCTAAGTAATAATTGGGTAAGAGTTCTCCCTTGGCTATTTCAACTCCCTTAATGAGAATCTGATACTCTCCGGGCTTTAAAGAAAGATTATCTCTAACATGCACAGAGGGTATCATGATACCAAGCTCCTGAGCCATCTGTTTTCGAAGATTTTTTATCCTTTCAAGGAGGTCTCCTCCCTGAGCTTCATCCGCTAAATAAATCAAAGCATAACCAAGTTCCACTGCAAGAAGCTCAACCGGACGCACCTCTTCCACCTCAGGTGGTGGAGGAGGAGCCTCTTCTATGGGCTTTACCTCTTCTTTCCTTAGATGTCTATAAGAGATAAAACCAAGAGAGAAAAGAAAAAGGGCAAAGACAAAAAAGGGGAAAAAGGGAAGCCCGGGTATTAGTCCTAAAGCTAAAACTGCCCCTGAGGCTAAAAACATGGCCTCAGGCCTTAGGGCAAACTGTTTAGCTATATCTCTCCCCATACCAGCCTCAGCAGCTGCCCTACTCACTATAATACCTGCTGAGGTAGAGACTACAATGGCTGGAAGTTGAGCTACCAGACCATCTCCAATGGTCAAAATGGTGTAAGTCTTGGCTGAGGTTGAAAGATCAAGTCCCCTCTGAAGGGTGCCAATAAGAATTCCCCCTATTATATTTATAACTGTAATAATCAGCCCTGCAATGGCCTCTCCCCGGATAAATTTGGAAGCACCATCCATGGCTCCATAAAATTCAGCTTCCTTGGCAATCTCTTCCCTTCTTCTACGGGCTTCCCTTTCATCAATAAGCCCTGCATTAAGGTCAGCATCAATGGCCATCTGTTTCCCTGGCATGGCATCTAAGGTAAATCTTGCCGCTACCTCAGCAATTCTCCCTGCACCTTTGGTGATAACCACAAAATTTATTAAAACCAAAATAAGAAAGACTATGAAACCAACAACAAAGTTTCCTCCTACCACAAACTCCCCAAAGCTTTTAATAAGATGCCCTGCAGCATCTGTTCCCTCATGCCCTCGGAGAAGAATTACCCGGGTTGTAGCAATATTCATAGTAAGCCTAAAGAGGGTAGTAAGGAGAAGCAAAGAAGGAAAGGCCGTAAAATCAAGGGGTTTATTAACCTGCATGGCCATGATGAGGATAAGAAGACCTATAGAAAAGTTAAGGGAGAGGGCAAGGTCTATCAAAAGACGGGGCAAGGGGAAAATAATCAAAGCAAAAAGTAAGATTACACCTATAACAGCGGTAATACTATAAAAATCTAAAAGATTCTTTAAAGTAAATGTCCTATCCATTAATTATTAGCTCCATTTTTTCTTTTTCATTTTATAAACATAAGCTAAAATTTTAGCCACTACCTGATATAGATCCTCAGGTATGTATTCCCCTACCTCTACTTTTTTATACAAAATTTGTGCCAGAGGGGGATCCTCATAGATGGGAATCCCATGTTTTTTGGCAACCTCTTTAATCTTTTGAGCTAAGAAATCAACTCCCTTTGCAATCACTTGAGGAGCAGGCATCTTTCCGATATCATATTTTAAAGCCACAGCAAAGTGCTCTGGGTTGGTAATGACCACATCTGCTTTGGGTACCTCAGCAAGCATCCTCTGTCTGCTCATTTCTCTCTGTTTTTGCCTGATTTTGGCCTTCACCCAGGGATCACCCTCTGTTTGTTTAAGTTCCTCTTTAAGTTCTTCCCGAGTCATCCGCAACTTTCTCTCAAGGTCCCAACGGGCATACAGCCAGTCAAGAATGGCTAAAAAAGCAAGAACAGAAAGTAACTTACCTAAAAGATCCTTAAGCAAAACCTTAAGAGTAGCAAGGAGATAATAGGACTCCACCCCAAGCAGTTTAATTAGTTTGTCAAAATTTTGACTTATGATCCAATAACTAAAGGCTGTAATGATAGCAAGCTTGACTAAAGCCTTGACCAGCTCAAAAAAAGAGGTCAAGGAAAAGAGCCTTTTAAAACCTTCAACAGGATTTATTCGGTCCCACTTAAGAGAGATAGCCTCTTCTGCCCAAACACCTCCCCCTGTTTGCACTAAATAAATAACAAAAGCGGAAATTAGGAGCAAAACAAAAAAGGGGAGTAAAAATTTAAAAAGGGCATAGAGGCAAGTTTTGACAATGTATAAAAGGTTTGAAAAGTCAAGATCTCCTGTAGAAAAGTTTGAAAAGCTAAACTTCAGAATAAAGAAAAATTGCTGAAAAAAAACAAAACTCAGGACTAAAGAGCTCAAAAACCCTGTTGAAAGAAGAGCAACGGATGAAAGCTCTCTACTCTTAACAATTTGTCCCCGGCGCTTGGCTTCTTCCCTTCGCCGCGGGGTAGCCTCTTCTGTGCGCTCTTGGGCCTGCTCCTCAGGCATGCCTTCCTCACATCTTTAAAATAATCTGCATAAATTTACCAAATTCATTAAAATAAAGATTTAAAATCTTTGGGATCAAGAAAAGCATTAAGCCAAAGAAGAAAAGCCCAAGACCAAGGGTCAAGGGAAAGCTCACAAATAGCACATTAATCTGGGGAATTAATCTTCCTATTATAGCAAGGATAATATTGATAAGAAGCATAAAGACCAAAAGAGGCGCCAAAACTCTGACTGCTATGTCAAAAATAAGACCACTCTTTTTTAAAAGAAATTGCACGAAATCCCCTTTTATATAAAAAGAACCAGGGGGAATTTCATAAAAGGATTTAATAAGAAAATAAATTAAGTGGTGGTGGATATCAAAGGTAAAGAAAAAGAGTAAGAGGAGAAGATATATAAATTGAGAGATAATAGGCATACTTACTCCACCAAGGGGGTCAAAGGTCTGGGATATTCCAAATCCCATCTGGAGACCCACAAGCTCTCCCCCAAGCTGTAGCCCTCCTAAAATTACCCTGAAAAAAAGGGAAAGCACAAAGATTAAAAGAAAATCAGAAAGAAAATAGGGAAGAAACTCATAAAAATTTTGGGGAGGTGTTATTTTAAAACTAAGTAAAGGAGTAAAGGCTAAGGCAAGCACCATGGAGAGGGCAATCCTGAGTTTAGTCGGAAAAAAGGTTGTTGAAAAAACCGGAAATAGAAACCACAAAAGAAGAATCCGTATAAAGATTAGCAAAAAGGTAAAGAATTCCCTTTGCAAAAGCTCTATTAGGGTTAAAGTCATTTAATCATCCCGGGAATATTTAGAATCAAATTTTCCGTAAAAGTGGTTAGTTTTTTTAAAAACCAGGGAAGGGTTATAAAAAGGACTAAGACCATAGCCAGGATCTTGGGCACAAAGGTAAGGGTCATTTCCTGAATCTGGGTAACTGCCTGAAAAATACTTATAGCCAGACCTATGACCAGGGCAGTCAAAAGCAGTGGAGCAGATAAAAAGAGACTGAGCTTAATGGCCTCCTTAGCTAAGGTCAAAATCGTAACATCTGTCATAAGCTTGACACCTCCTTTAATAAAAACTTTTTACTAAGGACATGACTAAAAGATTCCAACCATCTACAAGAACAAAAAGTAAAAGTTTTAGAGGTAAAGAAAGCATCATGGGAGGAAGCATAAGAACTCCCATAGAAATAAGCACACTTGAGACCACGATATCTATAACTAAGAAGGGGATATAAAGCAAAAATCCGATTTGAAAGGCAGTTTTAAGCTCACTAATCATAAAGGCTGGAATTAAAGTAAGTAAAGAGACATCCTCTTTTGTTTTTGGTCTTTCCTCTCCACGAAGTTTAATAAAAAGGGCTAAATCCTTTTCACGGGTATTTTTAAACATAAAGTCTTTAATGGGATGGGCAGCTCTTTTGAAGAGTTCCTCTTCATTTATTTGCTTTTGCAAATAGGGTTGTAGCGCTGAGGTATAGACCTCTTTAAAGACAGGTGTCATAATAAAAAAGGTCAGAAAAAGAGCTAAGGAGATTAAAACCTGATTGGGAGGGGTTTGCTGAAGGCCAAGGGCATGCCTTAGAATAGAAAAGACAACTACCAGGCGGGTAAAGGAGGTAAGCATTAACAAAATGGCTGGGGCAATGGATAAAATAGTCAAAAGAAGAAGAATCTGTAAAAAAACACTCATCTGAGAGGGATTTTGAGAGGCTTCCATGCTCACCTTAAGGGCTGGTAAGGCAAAGGCAGCTAAATTAAGCATCATTTTTTACCTCCCCAAGAAAACTAAATCCCTTATCTGAGAGCCCAATAAGCATTTTTTTTCCCTCAACTTCTATTAACAAAATTTGTGCCTTATAAGCTATGGGTTTTATTTCCAGAATTTTGATAGCGGAAGAGGAGGGAACCTTAGTCTGATACCTCTTATAAAGATGGGCTAAGACAGGCAAGGCACTTAAAATAAGTAGCAAAATCCCCAAGCTTTGTAAATAATTCAGCCATTCCATAGTTAAGACCCGAGCCTTTTGATTCTATCCTGAGCACTAATAATTTCAGTAATTCTTACCCCGAAGCGATCATTTACTACTACAACCTCACCTTTGGCCATGAGTTTCCCGTTTACATAGACCTCAACAGGCTCTCCTGCAAACTTTTCAAGTTCAACAATAGAGCCCTGATTTAGTTTTAAAAGTTCTTTAATAAGCATTTTGGTTCTTCCTATTTCAACGGAGATCTCAAGAGGGATATCAAGAATAAAGTCAAACTCAGGATGGAGACCTTCCTCTCTTGTTGGTTTTAGCTCCTGAAGTTGAGCAGGTTGAGAGACTGGTATTTCTTTTTTAACCTCTTCAGGAGTAGAAATTGAGGTCTCCTCCTGAGAAGATTTTTCTGCTTGGGCCTCCTTTAAGGCAGATTCCCACATGGACATCAAGTCTTCAGGATTAAGGGCCTCCTCTTCTTTTTTTTCTTCAGGTCTTTCAATATTTTCTTCAGCCATAAGAAACCTCCTCTGTTTATTCCTCTTGAAAGGTTACAAATTTTTCAATCTGGATAGCTAAATGTCTTTTAAAGACCCCCATTTTTCCCTGCATTTTAGGAGTATCCTCAACCTGAATCTCAATGGGCTCTTCAGACTTTTTTTCTAAAAGAATTACATCACCCTCTTTGAGATGAATAAGATCCCCAAGAGTAATTTTTCCTTTTCCTAAGAGGGCCCTCAGAGAGACCTCACTATTCAAAATAATCTGCTCTAAGGACCTTCGCCATTTAGAATCTATCACTTCTTCAATTTGATAGGGCGAATAGAGCTTGTCCTTTATGGGCTGAAGGGAGCTCAGAGAATAACAAAAAAGGATTTTTCCGCTTATGGTTTCCATTTCAAGGTTAAAACCGGTAACAAGAACCGTCTCTTCCGGTTGTAAAACCCTGGCAAACTGGGGATTAACTTCACCCCTTATATATTTAGGCTTCACAGGATAGACATTTTTCCAGGCCTTTTCAAGCTCAAGAAAGATCATATCCACAACCCGCTTAATAAGTTTTTGCTCAATAGGAGTAAATTCTCTTCCCTCAACCTTAACAATTTTCCTCTCCCCACCCCCTAAGAATCTCTCTACAAACACAAACACTAAAGGGGCATCAATAATCAAAAGAGAATTTCCCTTCAAGGGTTCTAATTTAAAAATATGAATTGAGGTCGGAACTGGAATCTTATTCAGAAAATCCCTAAATCTCTCCATCTGGGTAGGAATGTTAATCATGTCAACCATTTCTCTAAGCATAGTTGAAAAACTTAACCTTAAGGCACGCGCTAAGGCATCATTAATAACATCTATACCGGGGATCTTTAAACGAGTAGAGATAGCAAAATTTCTAAAGTCAAAGGGTTTTACCTTTCCCTCTTCAGGTTTTTCCGGTGTGGTATCAATCTTTCCACTCTCAAGACCTGAAAGAAGGGCATCAATCTCTTCTTGACTTAGAATGTTTTCCATATAACTTTACTCCACAATAAACTGAGTAATATAAACATTTAAAACCAGCTCTTCTCCAAGGGCTTCATTTACCTTTTTCAGGATTTCAGCTTTAATCTTTTCCTTAGCATCTGGTACAACCACCTCTTCAACAGTCTTTCCACTTAAAATACTCAAAACCAAATCCTTGATAAGGGGTTCCTTCTTTTTAAGCTCTTCCTCAACCTTTTTATCTGCAACCTCAAAACTCATTCTCACCTGTAGATAGCGTTTACCAGAGGGATCCATCAAATTAACAATTATGGGATCATATTCAATAAAAAATGTTACCTTTGGTTTAGCAGACTTTTTCCCTTTTTTGCTCTCTGCAGCTTCTTCTCCTTTTTTTCCAAGAAAAACAAAGACTCCAGCACCAGCAATACCTATAATTAGAAAACCAAGAAGAATAAAGATAAGAAGTTTCTTTTTACCTCCCTTTTTCTCTTTAACCTCTTCTTTGACCTCTTCTGCCATGGGCCACCTCCTCCCTTTAGTAAGAATTTTTAGCAAAATTTGTGCCAACTAAATCATATTTTGAGAACTTTGAAGATTTTTATATTTTCAACAAAATTCATCTTGCTAAAATAAAAAATAGGGAAAAGATTAGAGTCAAAAAATTGACAATTATTTTTATATGTCAAAATTTTTATAAGAGCTTTCCCAGAAAAGGAACAGCCACTTCAAAAGTTGGCCCTGGGAGAAGCCCCCTAATCCTCGCTTAGATATAATTCTATGACAGGGGTAAAGAAGAGGTAGAGGGTTTGAGGAAAGTGCCTTAGCTACTGCCCTTTCAGCCCCGGGATAATTTAGTATCCTTGCTAATTCTTTATAGGTTAAAGTTTGTCCTCTGGGAATCTTTCTCAGGAAATTAAGGACTCTACGAGTAAAGTCTGAAACCCGTAAGAGATGGTGAAGATCTAAATAGTTTTGCCTACCGTGAAAATAAAGCTTAAGCTGTTCCAAAAAATCATGAGCAGGTTTTCGGAGAACTTCCTTTTCCAGATAGATCTCCCTTTGGTGAGAATTAAGGTAAAGATCAAAAGATACCTTGACAAGTTGTCCTCCTGAAAGATAGGTGAGTTCAAACTGAAAAGGAAAGATTCTTATAAGTGCTCTGGCTGTCTTAAGGCTTTCCAATTTTTTTCTTAGGAAGGGGAAGATATTCAACAGAAGGGATACTCCTTGTAGGCTGAGGGAAAAGTTTCATCAGTTGATAGATTTCAAGGGGTAACTCTTGTGAAACAGGAAGGCCAAGTCTTTTAGCCTCTTCAAAGGTTATGGGATGATCATGGGTAAAATAGCCCTGAGATAGGACCTCAGCAAGCTCCTCTATCTTTTCAGCAGGGTATCTTTCATTAAGAATGAGTTTTAAATTTTCCTTCATCTGTCTTAAGGCCATCTCAGCCACATCAGCAAGGATAAGGGTTTTATCCTCTATCTTATCAAGAGGTTTTCTTTTGGTAAGTCTTAGGATAGAGGCTGCAGGATATCCTTCAATTTGAGGATCAACAGGTCCAAGCACAGCATGTTCATCCATAACAATTTCGTCACAGGCAAGGGCAATAAGGGTGCCACCACTCATGGCATAATGAGGCACAAAGGCTGTAACCTTAGCAGGATGCTTCTTTATAGCCAGGGCAATCTGAAGGGCAGCTAATACTAATCCACCTGGAGTATGCAGTATTATGTCTATGGGAACATCTTTATCAGTCATATGGATAGCCCGAATGACTTCTTCAGAGTCATTGATATCAATAAAGCGCATAATAGGGAAACCCAAGAAACTCATAGTTTCCTGACGGTGCACTAAGAGGATTACCCGAGAGCCCCTTATAGCCTCAATTCTTTCAATCATCTTTTGCCGGGCTATCTCAAGAAATTTTTGTCTTAAAAAGGGTTGCATGGCAAGGACTAAAAATAAGATCCAGAAGAGTTCAAAACCCGTCATTAAAATGCCTCCTCCTTCAGGGTTTATCTAAATCAAAAAAGGCCCCAAAAACACCTTCTTCATCTCTATAAAATCTGCAAGGTCTTTTACAAAAAAGTTTATAGGTCAAGGCTCCAGTTAAAAAGCCTCCCAGATGTGCAAACCAGGCTATACCTCCTACACTTCCAGGAAGGGCAAGGGAAAAGAGGCCACTATAGAATTGCATCAAAAACCAGAGTCCTAAATAGAGAAAAGCGGGTATCTCAACAAAAAGAGGAATAAAAAAAACAGGAATGAGAACAAGTATTCTTGCAAAGGGATACATCATAAAATAGGCCCCCATAACTGCTGATATAGCTCCACTTGCTCCAACAAGGGGCACAACCGAGTCAGAATAAATCAGGGCATGTGTAAGAGTAGCTAAGATTCCAGTAGTTAAGTAAAAAAGTAAGAAACGAAAAGGACCAAGGCGATCTTCCACATTATCTCCAAAAATCCAGAGAGTCCACATATTTCCAATGAGATGAAGCCAGCCCCCATGAATAAACAGATGCGTAAAAAGAGATAGATAACTCTGCCAGGGATTTTGACCAGTTAAAACAGAAAAATAATCATCAAAAAAAAGACCAGGGGTAAATCCCCAGTTACGAAAAAAACTCTGGCGAGCCTCCCCTGAAAGAGAAAGCTCAAATAAAAAAACGCATACATTTACAATGATTAGCCCCCAGGTAACAAGAGCAGGTCTTCTCCGAGGGTTTAGATCCTGAAGAGGTATCATCCAAGGGCTCCGATGAGCTCACCTCTTACCTTTTTCCGAAAGGCTTCAGACCTTTCCAGAAGCTGTAGAAAATCTCCCTCCTCCTCTGGAACAGGACCAAATTCATAATCTTCCTCCAGGTTTTTTGAAAACTTTCTTAGATGAAGAGGACCTCCTTCCAAAAACATTCGTGCAAGCTCTAAGAAAAGATTGGCCTTACCTGAGAGGGCATAAAACTCAGCAGCCTTAAGGGCATATCTGTTTCCATTAAAGGAAAGACTTACTCCTCCTCCTTCTCTAACGAGTTTAAGGGCCTGGACATCCGTTATGGAATCCCCACAGTAAAATCCCTCTGCCAAGGAATTATTTAAGTTTTCAGCTATTATCTGGCAGGCTTTGGACTTTTCTTCACCACCAATGGGATTGACCTCCCTTAAAAAGACCCCACAATCAAGATTCCAGATTATCTCAAAAAAGATTTCTTCAAGACGATCTAAAATATTTCTAAGTGAGGGAGTAAGATCTTCCACCTTTTGGGCCTCTCTGGGAAGCTCAATCAAAGGGAATTTTAAGATTTCTTCATAAAGGCTTTGCAGAATCTTAGCTTCACTTGCGGATAATTCAACTTTATCAAAATCCACCTCTGTGCAAAAGATTTGAGACAGGGGAAAGTTAAGCTTTTGGGCCAAGGCCTCTAAATAGGGCCTATAACTTGTGCTAATAATAAAGGTAGGCAAAAGTTTATTTAGGGCTGGTAAAACCTCTTCAACTTTGGGGAGAAATAAAAGGGTTTTAGCAGAAAACTCTTCCAGAAGCTTGTTTGTAGCCCCAAAGAGCTTAAGAAAAGGGAGAATGAGTTTTAGGGTGTCTCCTGCTTTATAACCCGGCCTTTTTTTGATATCTGCCAGATAATCATCAAAACGAGAGATTTGAGTAAAAAAATAATCTCCCCTTGGAATTAAATAGGCTGAAAATTCAAAGGCATTGTCATTAAGTGTAAGAGGTCCCTCACAATCAAAGGCAAGAAAAGCCATAATTTTTAATTATAACATCAACCCACCAAAAGGCAAAGTTATGTATAAGTCCATATCTTTTGAGATTTAAAAGGGATTTTTTATACTACTTCAGTTTAAAGAAAATGAACCTGTATTTTGTAGGGGCAAACCTATGTGTTTGCCTGTTATATGTTTCTTTATATTATTGGGCAGATACGCAGGTCTTCCCTACTCTCCCCTTTCACCTTTCACCTCTCACATTTTCACCTCTCACCTCTCACCTTTTACCTCTTTCCACTCTTCTTTTTTCTTGGAAGAATCAGAACCTATGCACCGATTTTTTGCTCTTCTTATAATCCTTCTTCTCTATCAGGGACATCCGTGTAAAAGGTTATTCCAAGACTTTTGCAAAAGCTCTTTGCCTCACGATCAATCATAGGAGAAATAATTATCTTTCTTGTGACCCTTCTCCCTTCTTTTTTCTCAAAAAACTTTACCTTTATCTCAAAAAGCAAAACATCTCCAGGACTAACGGAAGATTTAATCTCAGCTACAATAAGTTCACCATTTCTAATAATAAGGTCAATTTCAACCCTTTTACCAGGAAAACCTTCAAAGACCTCACCTTCTAAATCAGTTGTTTCATAATGTTCTACCTTAACCCCAAAGGTTTCCTCAAGAAGACCTTTTACCGCATTGCGAAAGGTTTTCTCTGATTTAATTCCCCATCTTGCCCCAAGGGCACTAATCTGCACATCCTGTCTCTTTCTTAAGGCAAGGATTTCTTCCATCAGGATTTTATTGCCTTGAGAGAGTTCTTCAAGCTTCTGAGAATGTTCCTCAAGCCTCTTTGAATGTTCTTCCCATCTTTTTTCACTCTCAATTCTTAGGTTCTTAATCTCCTCTAAAAGGGCCTTAATCTCTTCTTCAGTGGTTCTTTTGTCTGCAAAATTTTCTTTGAAAAGACTTGCTACATAATCCTTAAGAAGGGGATCTTCCTTTAAAAGTTCGGGGAGATCCCGAATTAACATTTCCTTTAAGGCTACTTTGGATCTGATACTTTTTTTAGCCCTTTGCATAAAAGTCCCACCTTAATTTCAAAACTTAAAAGAAAAATGAAAAAAAACAAGAGGTTTTGCATAAGTCCATATTGTTTGAGATTTAAAGGGGATTTTTCTACTACTTCTGTTGCAGGAAAATGAACCTATGCACCCACCCCTAAATCATCGATAAAAGCTTCTGCTTTGCTAAAGAAAATTCTATGAGAAATGCATTCATTAACCTTGACTTTTCTCTGGAGAAAGCTTAACATTATTAATAAACTTATTTGCAAGAGGTGAAGGGTATGAAGGTAAAGGTTGTGATTCATGGACTGGCGGTTGATCCTGTCTCAAATAGTCCTGTTATGCTCCTTAAAGAGCTAAATGGAGAGAGAATTCTACCCATCTGGATAGGTGTTTTGGAAGCTACTTCCATTGCTTCAAAACTGGAAAATATCCAATTTCCAAGACCCCTTACTCATGATCTTATGAAAAATATCCTTGATTTTCTGGGTATAAGGATTCCTAAAATTGAGATTGTTGATCTCAGGGAAAATACCTATTATGCTGTGATTACTCTTGATATTCAGGGAGAGCTGGTTGATATTGATGCCCGCCCAAGTGATGCAGTGGCTATGGCCTTAAGAACAGGAGCTGAAATCTTTGTAAATGAAGAGGTTCTTCAGAAGAGCCAGACCTTTGCAGAATCCCCTATCAAAGAAGCCCAGGAAGAAATAGTTGGAGCAACCGAAGAGGAAAAGGAGAAACTCAAAGAGATTTTAGAAGAGCTTGATCCTAAACATTTTAAATATAAGATGTAGGAGAGTATTTTGTTTGATTTTCACTGTCATTCCGTATTTAGTGACGGAGAGTTAATTCCTGCAGAGATCTGGCGAAGGGTTAAAGTTCTTGGCTATTCAGCCATAGCTATAACTGATCATGCAGATCCTTCTAACTTTGAATTTATTCTTGGAAATCTCTTGAAAATCAAAGATGCCTTCAGGGGCTTAACTCCCCGTCTCATAGCAGGAATTGAGTTAACCCATGTTCCCCCTGAGCTTATACCAGAGCTTATTCAGAAGGCACGAGCTCTTGGGGCAGAAATAGTAGTAGTGCATGGGGAGACCATTGTTGAGCCAGTGGCAGAAGGAACCAATAGATCTGCAATCCTTGGTGGAGCTGATATTCTTGCTCACCCGGGGCTTATCAGTGAAGAAGAGGTTAAACTTGCTGCAGAAAAAGGGGTCTTTCTTGAAATCTCAGGAAGAAAGGGGCACTCCTTTACAAATGGACATGTGGTAAAATTAGCTAAAAAATATCAGGCCCCTTTGATTATAAATTCCGATGCCCATAGTCCTTCTGACCTTTTAAGCCAAGAACTTGCCTCCAAAATAGCCCTCGGGGCAGGGCTAACTCTGGATGAACTCAAAAATCTATGGAATTTGGTAAAGAACCGCCTTCTCAGGATCTAATTTTAACTGCTCTTAAAACCCTCTTCCTTCAGAAAGGTTATCCTGAAGAGAGTTTTCAACTCAAAAAAGAACTTTTCTTTTCATATCAGGGCCTCTCTTTTGAACTTGAGCTCCCTCTGGTGATAGAAAATGAGCAAACCCTTCTTATTGTAAATTATCATCCCAGTAAAGGTGGGCTTTCATCTTTTGAAAGACCTCTTTTAGCCATAGCTCGTATTTTTTTTAACCCCCTACCCTATTTTGCTCTCCTCACTAATCTTCAAACCTTTATTCTTATTGAGGTTTATCCTCAGATTACCCTGAGAGGAGACTCGGAACTCATTCCCAACTATGCTTCCCTTTTAAAATATACACCACCATTTTTTAAATCCTTTAAAAAAGAGTTTGAGGAAAAAATACTTGCCCTTCACTTAAGTGGAGGCTGAAGGGCTGGAAAATGTAAGTAGGCTACTTTACAGCGCAGTAATATCTCTGTCTTAAGATCTCATAAAGAGCAATACTTACTGCCTGAGAAACATTGAGGCTTTCAACCTTTCCGCGCATAGGAAGATGGGCTTGAAAATCACATCTTTCCAGAATGGAGGGTCTTATCCCTTTTCCCTCATTTCCAGCTATCAAAAGAAGAGGGATTTTTAAGTCAAGGTCATAAAGAGTTGTTTCAGTCTTGTGGGTTAGCCCAAGAACCCAGAGGCCTCTTTCCTTAAAATAAGAGATCGCTTCTTTTAAATTGGTTACCCTTACAATGGGAAGATGAAAGGCAGACCCAGCTGAGACTTTAATCACCGTGCCAGTTATTTCACAGGCCCTGTGCTTGGGAATAATAAGCCCATGAACTCCAGCTGAATCAGCAACCCTTAAAATACTTCCTACATTCTGGGGGTCTGTAACCTCATCAAGAGCTATAACTAAGGGATCCTCTCCTCTTGTCTCCCAGAGAGCAACTATATCCTCGAGCTCTGCATACTCAAAGGTGCGTAAATAGGCAACTACACCCTGAGTATGGGAATCATGGGGAACCTTGGGTGGAAAAAAAGCACCCTTTGACCAGATTTTAACAGGAATCCCAAGGGCTTTAGCTTTTTCAAGAATCTGAAACTTCTTACCCGAAAGGGACTTCTTCTCAAGAACTATCTCTTCAATAAGCTCAGGTTGGTTTTTTAAAACCTCAAGAAGGGGATTAATTCCCCAGATAACCCTTGACATCTCAGAAAGAGGGTTTAACCCTGTAAGGGCGACAAAGCTCTGCCCTGATGATAGAAAGAAACCTCTTCTTAGCCTCAGCTAAATCATCATTTACAACTATATAATCAAAGAATGGGGCTAAGGATAGTTCAAAACTTGATCTCTTCAATCTTTCCTGAAGCTTTTCTTCAGTTTCTGCCCCTCTTTTCCTCAGGCGGTCTTCAAGAATCTTTAAGTTCGGAGGAGCAATGAATATGGAGACCACAAGGGGACCAAAATATTTCTTAAGATTGCCTGCCCCTATAACCTCCACATCAAAGACTAAATGCTTCCCCTGAGAAAAGGCCTTATCAATTTCTGTTTTGGCTGTTCCATAAAGGTTAGAATGCACCTCTATCCACTCAAGAAAATCTCCACGCTTAAGCATCTCAAGAAAGGTCTCTCGGGAGATAAAATAGTAATCTCTTCCATCAACCTCGCCTGGTCTGGGAACACGGGTGGTATGAGATATTGAAAAATAAAATTCCTCTTCTGGAAGTTCCTTTAGAAGAGTGCTTTTCCCAGCCCCTGATGGCCCGGAAACGATAAGGATCAAATTTTCCAAGGTCTACTCTTCCTCTTCCTTAAGTTTAAAGGTATCTGTTGCAAATCGCTGAGCTATGGTTTCAGCCTGAATAGCAGAAAGGATAACATGGTTGCTATCAGTTATAATAATAGAACGGGTCTTTCGCCCCTGGGTAGCATCAACCAATCTTTTGGTATCCTTGGCCTCTTCTTTGAGCCTTTTCATAGGAGCAGAATTGGGATTGACAATGGCAATAACCCTATCTGCCACTACATAATTACCAAAACCTATGTTCAAAAGCTTTCCTGAAACTGCCATACCTTCCCCCTTACTTAATTTATCTCCAAATAAATTAACACATCTTTAAATTTTTGTCAATTTTCTATGTTTTTTGCCCTCTTTTAAAAATTTTTTTAAAGAATCTGGATCCATACCTTCCAAAGAGAACAAATGGGCCAATGAGGATATAAAAGGCAACAAAAACAAAAAGAAGGAGCGGTGGATTAGCAGCAGTAAGGGTAAGCATCAAAAGAAAAAGAACAAGAAAATAAAAGGTCTGAGCACTTTTAATCTTTATCTCCTTAAAGGCAGGATATTTAATAGGTGAAATAAAAAGATAGGCAAGAAGATAGACCATGATCAGGAGGAGCCAATTTCTATAAAACAGCTCAACTCCAAGATTTAAGAGGAGCAAAACTGTTGCAGAGATAATAGCGCCTCCTGCAGGGGATGGTAATCCTTCAAAATAGAGCGTAGAGGAAGACTTTACATTAAATCTTGCTAATCTTAGGGCAACGCAGGCTGCATATAAAAAACAGGCCAACCACCCCATCCGAGAAAAACCTCTTAAAGAAAAGTTGTAAATTAGAACAGCTGGAGCAATACCAAAGGAGACCATATCTGCTAAGGAATCAAACTCCTTTCCGAATTTACTCATTTGTCCTATTAGGCGGGCAATTCTCCCATCAAAGACATCAAAAACAATGGCAAGAAGAATAGCCACTCCAGCCTGATAGAACCTCCCTTCAAAGGAGGCTATAATAGCAAAAAAACCGGCAAAAAGATTAAGGGTAGTAAAAATATGAGGTAAAAGAGGCGTCATGCCAGGGATTTAAGAGGAATCTTAGCAAGCACTGTTTCTCCGGCAAAGACCTTCTGTCCTTCCTTAACAAAGAGTTCTGCCCCTTCAAAGGGGAAAAAGAGTTCAACCCTTGAGCTAAACTTGATTATCCCGAGAAGATCACCGGTAACGAGATCATCTCCGGGGAGGACAAAATTTTTAGCCCGGCGGGCTACAATCCCAGCAATCTGAACCACCCAGAAGGGAAATCCGTCTTCCCTTTCAATGAGGTAAAAGATCTTCTCATTCTTTTCTAAGCTCTCATCCAAAAAAACAGGCCTTTTTTCTCCCTGAAGATGGATCACCTTAAGGACCTTTCCTGAAACTGGACTACGATTTATATGCACATCCCAGAGACGCATAAATATTCCAATCCGATAGAGAGGCCCATCAAACCAGTCAGGTCTTTCCTCAACCTTACAACAAATAATCTTCCCATCTGCAGGAGAGATAACAAGCTCAGGTTCAAGGAGGGGTTCTCTCTTTGGATTTCTGAAAAAGAAGGCATTTGCCAAAGAAAGACCAAGAAAGGAACAGGCAAGCTTCGGCCTTTTAATCAGGGCAGAAAGGCCTGAAGCTAATAAAGGAAAAAGCACAAAAGGCCGTCCCTCTGGATGGATCATCTTTAACCTCTCTGACTTAGGGATGGGAATAGGGATTCATCTGTATGGGGTAAAAATAGTGCTGCCATATAATAGTCCATATACTTGGGATGATTGGAAAGCTCAACATGGGTCATCATTTGAGTTATTCTCATAAGCTCCTCTCTTTTATGAGTATATAATACCACCTTTTTGGCACCCTGTAAACTGGTATTCCCAAGAAAATAAAAACGATCTCTTGGAAGATCAGGAAGAAGCCCAATGGTTATAGCATCCTCAAGGTCAATATAACTTCCAAAAGTTCCAGCTAAAAAAACCCTCTCAAGCTCATTAATACTTAAGCCCACAGATTCAAGAAGAATCTGATAACCTGCAAACATAGCCCCTTTAGCGCGGATAAGATTTTCTATATCATTTTCTGTAAAGACTATATCTGCACCAGTTGCTGAGTCCTCTTTAAAAACAAGTATATATTCATAGCCCTCATCACCCTCTCTTAATCTGGGATGCTTAAGATCTCGTCTATATTTTCCAGCCTTATCAATAAGGCCAACCCTGAGTAAACTTGCCATAAGAGAGATTATTCCTGAGCCACAAATCCCCTTAGCCTTTTTCCTTCCGATGGTAAGAAACATGGGCTCATAGGTTTGAGGATCAATATTAACAGATTCAATGGCGCCACTTGTTGCCCTCATACCGCATTTTATACCACCCCCTTCAAAAGCTGGCCCGGCTGAACAAGCTGCACACATAAGAAAATCTCTGTTTCCAACCACTATCTCCCCATTGGTCCCAAGATCAATAAAAAGGGTTAACTGCTCTTCCTGGGCCATAAGTGATGCAAGCACCCCTGCTGTAATATCACCACCCACATAGCTTGCCACAGATGGAGAAAAGAGCACAACACTCTCCTCCTTCAAAGGAAGCCCTAAATCTTTAGCTCTAAGAAGTGGATAATTTTTTGCTACAGGCACATAGGGATACTCCCTTAAAAAACGGGGTTCAAGCTCAAGAAAAAGATGGGTCATAACAGTATTTCCAGCTATAGAGAAGAGATTTATTTCACTTATTTTTCTTCCCGCCTCTTTGAGGAGTTCCTCCATAAGGAGAAGGGATCTTTCTTTAACTCTTTCTGCTAAGAGTTTCAGACCATCCTTTTTGCGGGCAAACTCTATTCTACTTATAACATCTTCACCATAGCTAATCTGAGGATTATAATCAGAGGTATAGGCTAAGGTTTCTCCAGAATTTAAGTCAAGTAACTCAAGCTGAAGGGTGGTTGTCCCGAGATCCATAGCTACTGCAAGATTCCTTTCAAGGGTATAGCCTGCTTCAAGGTCAATTAAACGATAACCCCTGGCATGCTTAAAAAGAGTCACCGTTACTTTAAAATCAGCCTCTCTGAGGACATGGGGGAGACTTCTTAAAAGAGAATAGGGGACTTCGGTTATTTCAAATTCCTTCTCTGATAGAGCACTTAAAAGCCTCTCAAGATCAGGGGTATTTTCTTCAATATCAGGAGGGGTAAGTTCTAAATAAACCTTTTTAATAGGTGGATCAAGGGATAAGGTCTCTTTTCTTTCAAGGGCTTGTGCTCTTGTTTTGCGAAGAAGAGCCTTCCGGTCAAAATGGCTTTCCACAGGGATGCGCACAACTATATCAGTTACCGGATAGAGGGTACAGGCCTTATAATAGATATCCTCAATCTTTTCTCCCTTAGCCTCTCCTGACTCAAGGAAGACCTTGCACTTATTACATACCCCGATTCCTCCACAGCTTGCATTTATATGAATGCCAAGCTTCATTGCCAGATCAATAACTGTCTCATCAGGTGAAATCTCAGCTTCTATTTGATAGGGTTGAAACAAAACCCTGGGCATAAGCCTTCCTCCTTCTGTAGGTAATCCCTTAACAAATTTAAAATAATTTTATCTTTTTTCAGCCTTTGCAGCAATTTTTCACAAATAATGCTTTCCTGCCCTTTGAAATATTGTTAAATCCAAAAGGTGTTCTAATTTTTAGATATGGAGCCCCATGTTTCTGTAATTATTCCTACCTATAATAGGGCCCATCTTTTGGAAAGGGCTATAAAAAGTGTTCTTCGGCAGAGCTATTCTTCTCTGGAATTGATTGTGATTGATGATGGCTCAAAGGATAATACTCCGAGGGTGATTTCAAAATATCCCTTAAGATATGTGCGTCTTCCAGACAACAGGGGTGTTGCCTTTGCAAGGAATCGAGGCATCCTTAAAGCCCGGGGAAATCTTATAGCCTTTCTGGATAGTGATGATGAATTTTTACCCTCTAAGATAGAAAAACAGATTAAATATTTAGAAAAAAACCTCTGGGCTAAGCTTGTTCAGACTGAAGAGATCTGGTATAAAGGGAAAAAGAGACTAAACCCCAAGAGGTATCATGCCAAGGCAGAAGGATTTTTCTTAGAGCGCGCGGTAAAACTCTGTGTTGTCTCTATTTCCACCTTACTTGTTAAAAAAGAAGTCTTTGATGAAATTGGACTTTTTGACGAATCCTTCCCAGTTTGTGAGGATTACGAATTCTTCCTGAGAGTGGCTTTAAAGATGCCTATGGGACTTATAAAGGAACCTCTGGTCATAAAGTATGGAGGTAGATCTGATCAACTCTCTCAACAGAGGGGTCTTGATTTTTACCGCATAAAGGCCTTATTGAAGATTTATAAAGAATTCAGTCCATACCTTTCATCAGAAGAAAAACTTCTTCTTCTCTCTGAGGCGAAGAATAAAAGCAAAATCTTTCTCAAAGGGGCTTTCAAACACGGAAACTTAAGAAAAATCTTTGAACTTCAAAAAATTTGGAGTAATTTTAATCTTCAGAGTATTTCAGTGACATAACAACCAAGCCTTAATAAATTATATGGATACCAAGGAAAACTGGCTAAAGAGATTCTCAAATATTATAGAATCTTTAACTAAGAAGGACTTTGCTCTTTTGCCTAAAAGCAAAGACCTTGAAAAGACCTTTCTGCAACTTCTCAAAGAGGCTCCCCCAGAAATTCCCACGGATTTACAAACCCAGTTAAGACTCCTTTCTCAAAGCTTAGATGCTCTCTCAATGGATGAGAAAAAACTTCGCCTTTTAAAGATAAAAGACCTTCTTTTACAAAAAAATTTTAATGAACCTTTAAAACTTGATGGTCCTGAAGATATCCCTTCCCTTGAAACTTATCGTAAAAATCGTAAGATCCTTTCTCAAGGAATAGAAACCCTTAAAGGGATTGGCCCAAAACTTGCTCAAAAACTGGCTAAAAGAGACCTTCATACTATAGAGGATCTTCTCTTTTTTTTACCCCGAACTTATGAGGACCGAAGAAAGATCACCCCTATAGGAAATTTAGTTGAAGGAGTGAAGGCGGTAGTTTTTGGTGAAATCCTTAAAAGTGGGATCAATTATTATTCACGGCGTAAAACCTATGAGATTCTTATTACTGATGGGACTGGTTTTCTCACCCTCAAATGGTTTCATTTTCAGGATAAGGTCATGCGAGGCCTCTTTCCGGTAGGAAAGAAAATCTATGCTATAGGAGAGGTCAACCGATTCTTACGCAATCTTGAAATGAGTCATCCTGAGACTATTTCAGAAGAGGATACAGAAAAAATAGCAGCTGAACTGGGGCATATTGTCCCAATTTATCCAACCTTAGAGAGGATTCCAGAAAAGACCTTAAGAAAGATCCTCCAAAGAGTTGTAAAGGAATATGTTGAATATGTAGATAACCTTATTCCTACCAAATTCTTACAGAGGGTTAAACTTCTCCCTTTAAAAAAGGCTTTGATAGCCTTACATTTACCTCAAAATTCGGAAAAAATAGAAATTCTTCTGGATGGAAACAATCTTTATCATCGAAGTCTCTCCTTTGAAGAGTTTTTTTTCCTTGAGCTTGGTCTTGCCCTTAAGAAAAGCAAAATTGCCCTTGAAAAGGGAATTGCCTTTAATGTTGAATCAAGGCTGGCAAAAGATTTTTTAGAGAAACTTCCCTTTGAGCTAACCTCTGCCCAAAAGAAGGTCATAGAAGAGATCAAAAGGGATATGGCCCGAGATATACCTATGAATAGGCTTATTCAGGGGGATGTGGGGTGTGGAAAAACTGTAGTTGCCTTTGTAGCTGGCCTTATTGCCATTGAGAATGGATATCAAGTAGCCCTTATGGCTCCTACAGAAATTCTTGCGGAACAGCACTATCGCAGTTTCAGAAGTTATGCTCAGCTTATGGGGGTTGAAAGTGCTCTTCTTACAGGAGGACTTGCACCCTCCCGAAAAAGGGAAATCTGTAATGGCCTTGCCACAGGCTTTTATAAATTTGTTATAGGAACCCATGCGCTCTTTCAAGAAGGGGTGGAATTTAAAAGGCTTGGCCTGGTTATTATTGATGAGCAACATCGCTTTGGCGTCCTTCAGAGGGCTTCTCTCCGGGAAAAAGCTAAAGGTCTTAACCCGGATACCCTGGTTATGACTGCAACTCCTATCCCCAGAACTCTTGCTCTTACCGTCTATGGAGATTTAGATGTATCTATTATTGATGAGATGCCTAAGGGAAGAAAACCGGTTATAACCAAGCTCTTTCTGGAATATAACCGAAGACTGGCTTATGAAGAGGTAAGAAAGGAGCTCCAGAAAGGGCATCAGGCCTATGTGATTTTACCCCTTATTGAAGAGTCCGAGGCCTTGGACTTAAAGGCAGTCCTTACTCACGGGAAAGAGCTTCAAGAAGATATATTTCCTGAATTCAAGGTGGGTATCTTACATGGTAAAATGAGCTCTCAGGAAAAAGACATGGTTATGCAGGCCTTCAAAAGAAGAGAGATAGATGTGCTTGTCTCAACAACTGTCGTTGAAGTAGGGGTGGATGTTCCCAATGCAACAGTCATAGTTATTGAACATGCTGAAAGATTTGGGCTTTCGCAGTTACATCAGTTGAGGGGCCGAGTAGGTAGAAGTGATAAACAATCTTATTGTTTCTTGATAGCCTACAAGATCTCTTTCCAAAGTGAAGCTTACAAACGCCTGCAGGTTCTGTGTAAAACCAATGATGGCTTTAAGATAGCAGAGGCAGATATGCACCTTAGAGGTCCAGGGGATATCTTCGGGACTCAGCAATCCGGTTTTATTGAATTTAAAAGGGCAGATCCAGTAAGAGATATAGATCTTCTTCTGCTGGCCAAAGAAGCAGCCTTTGAACTTATTAAAGAAGACCCCACCCTTGAAAGGTATCCAGCTTTGCGGGAAGAACTTTTTAGAAGATGGGAGGAAAGACTAAAACTCTCTGAGATAGCTTGACAGTTCAGGGGAAACCTTGCTCTGGATTAGACTTTTGATTACAAATTGATATCAGGGGGGCTTAAATGGACGAAAACTTTAGTATAGGGATAGTAGGTGGCGCAGGAAAAATGGGAAGACTCTTTCACAGATTCTTTGAGGAAAGGGGCTATTCTGTAATGATATCGGATGTGGAAAGGGGATTAAGTCTTCCCGAACTTATGAAGAGGTCTAAATTTATTCTTCTATCTCTCCCGATGGAGGTTTTTGCTAAGGTTGTAGTTGAAATAGCCCCCTATGTGGAGAGACATCATTGGATCATGGATATCTGCTCTCTCAAGCTTGAACCAGCAAGGCTCATGCGAAGAGTTCTTAAAAAAGGAGAGCTTATAGCAGGACATCCTCTTTTTGGCCCTTATGAGAGGGATCTTCAGGGAAAAACAGTTGCCCTTTATCCCTTGCGTGGAAAAAAGGGTTATCTCTGGATCTCAGAGGTTTTCAGCAAAGCTGGACTAAGGGTGGTGAAAATTCACCCCAAAAGACATGATGAGGTTATGGGCCTTGTGCAGGTTATAAATCACTTCTGGTTAATGCTCCTTGGCAATCTTATTCATTCAGCTAATTTCAAAGTTGAGGAGCTTATAGCCCTTTCCACTCCAAGTTTTCTTGGCCAGCTTGAAATCCTCAAAAGGCTTGCCAAACAAGATGAGGGACTCTATGCCCGTATTCAACTTGAAAACCCCTTTGGAAAAAAATTCAGAAATCTCCTCTGTAAAAACTGTCAGGATTTAACAAAAATTTTAAATCGGAGAGATTCTCTTGCCTACCAACTTTTTTCCCAGGCCTTTAATCAGGCCAAAGAGATAGCAAAAGCCATTGAAGAACTACTTCCTATGGATGTAAAACAATAGTAATGAACCTGTAAATATCATACCGAGACAAAGAACCTGTCCCATGGTCATCCAGCCAAAAAGTAAGCTAAAGCTCTGTCCAGGCTCGCGTAAAAATTCAAAAAGGAATCTCAAAATACCATAGACAATTAAGAAAAAAGAGAGTTTAGCCCCCTCTTTCCAGGGTTTATTCCTAATACTCCAGAGAAGCAAGAAAAGAAAAAGACCTGTGACTAAGGATTCGTAGAGCTGAACGGGATGTCTGGGAATAGGGCCTCCCTCTGGAAAAACCATAGCCCAGGGAAGATTGGAGGGTTTACCAAAGATTTCACCGTTTATAAAATTTCCAATCCTTCCGAAAAAAAGTCCAAGGGGGGCTGGAACTATAACCAGGTCTGCCCAGTAAAGAAAGTGTTCTCCCTTCTTTTTAAGATAAAAATAGCCGGTAAGAATAGCACCAATAGCTCCTCCGTGAAAGGACATTCCTCCCTGCCAGACCGCTGGAATTTCCCAGGGATGAGTAAGAAAGTAATCAGGGTAATAAAAAAAACAAAATCCAAGCCTTGCCCCTACTACAAGACCAATAAAGCTATAAAAGAGAAGATTTTCAAGGAGAGGGTAGAGCTCAGCTCTCCCCCTTTCTTTGAGTTGGTATCTACAAAGAAAAAGGGCTACTAAAAAGCTTAACAAATACATCAGCCCATACCAGCGGATCTGAAAGGGCCCTACTTTAAATATAACTGGGTCAATTTTGGGATAGGTAAGCATCACAAAGGTCCTTTAAAAAGCACTCAGGACACTTGGGCTTTTTTGCTAAGCAGATCTTTCTTCCATGGGCCTGTAAAAGATAGGGAAATATAAACCAGTCCTCCCTTGGGACAATCTCCATAAGCTCCTTCTCAATCTTTTCCGCCTGTTTAGATTTAACAAGACCAATTCTCTGAGCAAGCCTTGAAACATGAGTATCCACAGGGATACCTTCAATAACCCCATAGGCATTGGAAAGCACAATATTGGCTGTTTTCCTTGCAACCCCGGGCAACTCAAGGAGTTCCTCCATGGTTCTGGGGACCTCACCACCATATTTTTCAACTAAAATCCGACAGGCCTCTTTGATGTATTTTGCTTTTTGCTGGAAAAATCCAGTGCTTTTAATATCCAGGGCAAGCTCTTCAATAGGTGCAGAAGCAAAGTCTTTAGCTGTGCGATATTTTTTAAAGAGCTCCGCAGTTACCTGATTAACTCTTTCATCGGTGCACTGGGCTGAAAGAATTGTGGCTATAAGAAGTTGCAAGGGATTCTGAAAATTTAGGGCAATTCGGGCTGAAGGATAGGCCTTTTTAAGCCTTTTAATCACCTCTTTTACCTTTTCTTTAAGCTCCATCTTCGTTTCCCTCTAATTTTTATTCAAATTTTAGCCCTATTTTAATTATTTACAATGCAACGAATTGCCTCATTAAAAATCTATTCAAAATTTTATCGTTGCCTCATATAAAAAATCTCCTAAATGTGCAATTAACTCCTCTCTTGAACCTTCAGAAAAAAACTATCTACTTCACCCCTCTTGAATTCACGAGCTTAGTTCTTTCGCAAAGCTTATTTCAAAGGAAAGAGTGGGCGGAAAGGTAAAGGAGCTTTACAGAAAGATAAGGAGATATCAGTAAATGCTTGGGAGAACATACTTAGAAAAAAAGGGTGAAAAAAGGTGAGAGGTAAGAGGGAGAGCCAAAAGAGAGCAAACACATAGGGTTGACCTAACAAAATCTCCTATACAGATTCATTTTCTTATAAAAGAAGTGGTAGAAAAAAATCCCATTAAGTAAAAAGATATGGACGCATACAATAACCATTAATTCTGAAACTCCCCTCAGTTATGCCCAAGAATTAATGCAAAGGCATCTTTAGTGGTCTCCCGGTTATGGGAAAAGGAAAAATCGTTGGGATTGTAACTACCACTGAAAATGAAACACCTGCTCAAGCTCTTGAAAAGATGATAAATTATGGAATTGGTAGGCTTTTAGTTGTAGATTCTGAAAAAAAACTTGAAAGGTATTATCTCAAGAACAGATATTGGAATGGCTTTGAGAAGATATAGAGAGCTTTCAGAAACTCAAGATTGACTTTTTCCCCATCCCCCTCCACCAGGGGTTTCTACTCTGATTTTATCCCCACTTTTAACCTCTAAGGTGCATTTAGCAGGAAGTTCTATCTTTTGTCCATCCCTTAGGAGATAATTTTTCCCCACCTCTCCCTTTAAACCACCTTTAAGACCATAGGGAGGATTTTTCCTTCTTTCTGTCAAAAGACTCACGGTTAAAGGCTTAAGAAAAAGATATTCCCTTATAATCCCATCACCTCCTGAAAAAAGTCCTTTACCTCCCGAGCCCCTTCTTATGGCATAACTTTCTATCCTAACGGGGAAGACCTGCTCAAGGGCTTCAATTGGAGTATTCATGGTATTAGTCATATGCGTGTGCACAGCAGAGAGGCCCTCTTTACCTGGACGAGCCCCCATTCCTCCCCCGATGGTCTCATAATAAGCCATTTGCCTATTTCCAAAGGAGATATTGTTCATACTACCACAGGATGCCGCTGGAACTAACTCTGGAATGGCCTCATGTAAAGCTCCAAGAAGGGTATCAACAATCCTCTGAGAGGTTTCCACATTCCCGGCTGAGACAGCAGCGGGATATTCTGCAGAAAGAAGAGTTTTAGGCCTTGTAATAACTTGAATCCGCCTGAATAATCCATGATTTATTGGAAATTCTCCCAGAGTATTCAAAAGAGAGATAAAAACATAATAAACTGAAGAAACTGTAACAGCCCTTGGGGCATTAACCGGACCCTTAGCTTGTGGAGGACTTTCTGAAAAATCACATAACACCCCCTCTGAAGTAATTTCAACCCTTACCTTTATTGGAATATCCGAGGCCTCAAAACCATCTCCATCAAGATAATCAGTGAAGGTAAAATTTCCTTTTTGCATACCCATTAATAATTCTAAAAAGGCTCTTTCTGTATAATTTTTAAGTTTCTCTATGGCAGAAAGCAATGTTTCCTTACCATAACGAAACAAAAGCTCCTGAATTCTTAGCTCTCCTCTCTGTAAAGAAGAAATCATAGCTTTAAAATCTCCGTTTCTTTCATAAGGATTTCTCATCTCCTTCAACAGGGCTTCAAGAAAGACCTCCTGTAATATACCCTTTTTATAAAGATAGGCAGGTATTATTCTTATTCCCTCATCTTCAATGGTTTCACAAAGCCCCATACTCCCAGGAACTTTTCCACCCACATCACTATGATGAGCCCTTACCATTAGAAAGAAAAGTAGCTCCCTCAAGTGAAAAACTGGTTTGACTAAAGTAATATCTGGAAGATGAGTTCCTCCATGGAAAGGGTCATTAGTAATCACTATATCTCCCTCTTGCCATTCAAAAAGAGGAAGAAGCACTTTCATGGTTTCAGGCATGGCTCCCAGGTGAACGGGAATATGTGAGGCTTGAGAAACAAGCTCCCCTTCGGCATCAAAGATAGCACAGGAAAAATCTGCCCTTTCTCTGATATTAGGAGAAAAGGATGATCTCCTTAACACTGCCCCCATCTCCTCAGCTACACTTGAGAGAAGCTTATTAAATATTTCAAGTTCAAAGGGCTTCAACTCTCAATCCTTTCAAGCAGAAGGGTTTTATTTTTCAACACCTTCAGATAAAAATCCTCTTCTAAATAAAGGGTGGTAAAATCTTCTATAATCAAGGCCGGCCCTTTCAAACTTTCTCCTTCTTTTAAGACCTCCCAGTTTATAATTTTTATATCCTGAAAACCCTTATCTGTATAAATCTTACCTTCAAAATGAGAAAAAGAGGGAGTTCTTTCCTCAACTTGAAACCCTGCAAAGGGTGTCCCCTTTCTTATCCTCAAACGCAGGGTTACCACTTCAAGAGGGTGATTGTAAAGAACATATCCGTAAAATTTGGCATGCTCCTCTTCAAAGGCCCTTTTGAGATCCTCTCCAAAAGGAACTGTCAGTTCATAGCCCTGTCCTAAATACCTCAAATCAGCAAAAATTTCAACCTCATAATCCTCTATATTTTCCCCCTTTTTAAGTAAATATCTTAAGGCCTTATCTTTGAGTTCAGAAAGGTAATCCCTTAATTTTGCTTTTTCTTCAAGTCTTATAAGGACAGTTTGAGAAAAATCCTTTATGAGATTTGCAAAATAAAGGCCAAAGGCTGAAAAGGCTCCAGCAAATTTTGGAACTAAAATCTTGGGAATACCTAAATCTCTTGCCAGTGCACAGGCATGAAGACCTCCAGAGCCTCCATAAGTAAAAAGGACAAACTCTCTTGGGTCAAACCCCCGCTCTACACTTACTTTTGAGATGGCTCTTGCCATATGGGTATTGGCTATTTTAATAATACCAAGAGCTGTTTCAAAGGGTGAGAGCCCTATCCTTTGAGCAATCTCTGAAATTGCTTTAAGGGATCGCTCTTTATCAAGGTGAAGTTTTCCACCATAAAATCTCTCAGGTAAAATCCTTCCCAGGACAAGATTGGCATCTGTCACGGTTGGAAGGAAACCTCTTCCATAACAGGCTGGCCCTGGGTCAGCCCCTGCACTTTGAGGACCAACCTTAAGCACTCCCCCTGCATCAACATAGGCTATAGATCCTCCCCCTGCTCCAACAGTATGAATATCTATGACCGGAATTCCCACAGGGAAACTATCCAGAAGATATTCCTTAGTAAAGGGTAGCCCTCCATCAATAAGACAAACATCCGTTGAAGTTCCACCCATATCAAAGGTTATCAATTTTTCAAAACCAAGGCTTTTCCCAAAAATCAAAGCTCCATAAACTCCCCCTGCTGGACCAGAAAGGATAGTATGTATAGCGTATTTCTGGGCCTCTTTAAGATCTATAAAGCCTCCATTTGACTGTTGAATAAAAATCTGCTTTTGGGGAAATTTATCTTTAAGTGTTTCCAAATAGCGCCTAATCACAGGAACTAAATAGCTATTTATAGCTGTGGTTGAAGTTCTTTCATACTCACGAAATTCAGGAAGAATCTCAAAAGAAGCACTGACTTCAGCTTTTAATTCCTTCTCCAGGGACTCCTTTAGCATCTTTTCATGAATAGGGTTTATATAACTATGGAGAAAGCTTAGGGCTACACTTTTAAGGCCTCTATTTTTTATTTCTCTGATAACCCTCTTAATTTCTTCCTCTTCAAGGGCCCGGATAATCTCTCCCCTTACCCCTATTCTTTCCTTGACCCCAAATACATTCTCAGGTGTAATGAAGTGTTTTGGCTTTTCCACAAAAAGGTCATAGAGTTTTGGCCTTGTTTGGCGTCCAATAAAAATTATATCTTCAAAACCAGCAGTAGTGAGCAAAACAAATTCTTCACCCTTTCTCTCAAGAAAGGCATTGGTAGCAACAGTTGTCCCATGGATAAGAGTCTCAAATTCAAGCTCTTCTAACCCCTTAAGAATGGCTAAGGCTGGATCCCTGGGTGTTGAAGAGATTTTAAAAATTTTTAAAGCCCCTTCCTCTCTCCAGACAAAGTCTGTAAAGGTGCCTCCTGTATCAACAGCTACTTTCAAAGATTATCACCCTTGATCTGACAAAATCCTTTGAATATGGTTCCAGATATTTAAGTAATCAGGTTCCCCTTGAATATGATAGGTATGTAAACCCAGTTTTTGGGAAGGCTCAATATCATCCTCCAGGGTATCACCTATCATAAGGGCCTCTTCAGGAGAAATTTGAAAATAAGATAGGGCTCTTTTAAAGATCTCTGGGCTTGGTTTTAAATAACCCACTTCACAGCCCAAAAATACCCCCTCCAAATAGGAAAGCAAATTATGTCCCTCAAGAATAGGATAAAGCCTGCAATCCCAATTGGAAATAACTGCAAAGCTTAATCCCGCTTTTTTGCCCTTCAATAAAAATTCCATAAATCCTGGAACAACAGTAACACATTCAGGACTGGCAAAGAAGGCATAAGCTGCTTTAAATACTTCATTAAAGATCTTGTCATTTTTGTATTCTTCAAAGGCCCTATGAAAAACTTCTCTCCAACCCTCTTTACAGATCTCTCCATTGAGAGGTGTTTTAAGCTCTTCTTTAAAAACTTTTTTAAAATAAAATCTTAGTTTTTCTGAAATTTTCTCAGAATTTGTTTTAATACCAAAGGAGCCCCAAAGCCTGCGATAAATCTCGCCTAAGGAGGGATTAAATTTAAGAAAAGTTCCTTCTGCATCAAGAAAAATAACCCTTAACATGTAACTTTTTAGCGAAGAGGTCTAAGAGTCTTTCTATATTTTTCGGGAACAGTTTCAGGAAATTGTGTATAATGAAGAATACCTTTTTCATCTTTATAATAATAGATCTGTCTTTCCTTGGGATAGGTCTCATTAAAAGGAAGGGTATCACTTGGATTAGAAGTGCCTACTGTATCACCAACAGTTAGATAATTCCGCAAAAGTTCTAATTTTTTTTCACCAATTCCTTTGATCTTTTTAAGGTCTTCTATGTTTTTAAAAGGACCTTCTTTTTCTCTATACTCAATTATGTTTTTAGCTATTACCTCACCTATACCAGGGACTTTTTTAAGTTCTTCTAAAGTAGCTTTGTTTAAATCAATTTTATTTTGAGCTAAAAGAGGAATAAAAGCGAAAAATAAAAACAAAACATAAAAATAAAATATCCGCTTTAACATAAAAGCTTAGGGGGCAATAGCCCCCTGATAAAAAAGATTGATTACACGCAACCAGTAGGTTTGGGGAGACCAGCCATTTTACAGGCACCCTTTCCAGGACCAGAGGGGAAAAGCTCATAAATCTTCTTAAGAGGATATCCAGTAACCTTGGAAAGAATTCTCACCATTGGGGCAACACCGTTTTTCCTAAAATAATCCTGAAGCACATTAATAACTTTCCAGTGCTCATCCGTCAGTTCAGAAATGCCCTCTTGCTCTTTAACATAATCAACCCATTCTTGACACCAAACCTCAAGACCACCAACTAAAAATCCATCTTCATCAACCTCAAAAGTCTTACCTTTGTACTCAACTGTAGGCATAACTCCACCTCCTTTATTTTTTTACTTTAATAATCTTCATTAAATATTTTTTATTCAATAAAAGGCCCCTTTAATGGGGCCAAACTAAGATTAACTTTTTTTTAAAAAATGTCAACCCCTACGAGAAAAAAATAACTAATTCTGATTCAATTCTAAAAGCATAGGAACTTCATCACATTCAGGAAACTTACTACATTTAATACAATCAGCCCAGACCTTCTGGGGTAGCTCTTGTTTATGCACCTCCTTAAAGCCAAATTTTTTAAAAAAATCAGGGGAAGTAGTTAAAACAAATATCTTTGGTATTCCCAATTCTTTGGCCTCTTTAAGACAGGCCTCAATCAACTTACTCCCTATCCCCTGTCTGTGGTATTCCTCACTAACAACTAAGGATCTGATTTCAGCTAAATCCTCCCAAAGTATATGTAAAGAACAGGCCCCAACAATAAGATCTCTATCCTCACAAACAAAAAACTCCCTTACACTCTCATAAAGTTCAGCTAAGGGACGGGGTATTACATCCCCTTTTTTAGAAAAATATAAAATCAATTTATATATATATTTTATGTCAGAGAGCTTTGCTTTTCTTACTTCCAATATAAATCCTCTTTAAATTAGGGCAGTTCAACAACAAAAGGTTTTTCTATACCAAGCTTACCCTGAATCTCCTTTAATGCTTTATCTGCAGTAGGTCTATCTCCATATCTTCCAACTAAAACTTTATAAAGGGTTTTACCTTCAGAGGTAGTCTCTTTTATTTCTGCACTATATCCAAGTTTTTTTGCCTTTTCAACTACACTTAAGGCCTTTTCCCTTTGAGAAAAGGCTCCTACCTGAATTGAAAACTTTCCAGAGCTCTGTTCCTTAATTTTTTCAGCTAAATGGGCAACCTCCTTTTTAGCATACTTAGGAGACTCAGTTGGAGCAGATTGTTTTTCAGGCTTTTGGGAGACCTCTTTATGAACCTCCTTTCTAGAAGGAGTCACCTCCTTCTTTACTTCAGGTTTCTTTTCTGCAGGCTGAGGTGCTATCTCTTTTTTCTCCTCCTTCACCTGAGCAATAGTCTGATTAACAGTTTGATTCATCTGGGTTTCGTTTTCTGTCTTTTTAGTCTCCTTCTGTGCCTCCTGAGTCATATTAGTAGCATTAACCACTGGTGAGGGATGGGGAGACACCTTTTGTTCAAGAGCTATCTCTTCAGTAGATTGTTTTCCACCAATCTTTGTCCCAACCCAGACTCCAAGAATAAAAGTCCAGATTAAAAGACATAGACCAAAGAGAATAACAAAGATCAAAGAGATCTTACTTAACTCAAATTTTACCTTTTTTTCTTCCATCCTTGACCTCCTTCACATTTTTTCAGGACTATTTACACCTAAGAGAGTAAGTCCTCTTTGAATAATAATTCTACAGCCTTCAGTTAAGGCCAAACGGGCAAGGCTTATCTCTTTTTCCTCTCCCACTACCCGATATTTATTGTAATACTCATGAAAAAGTCCTGCCAGCTCAAGAAGATAATAAACTATCTTATAAGGAGCAAATTGCAAGGCTGAAATCTCAACCACATCGGAAAACTCTGCCAATTTTTTCATAAGATCTAAGGATTCCTTTTCAGAAAGCAAAAATAGTTTTGCCTCATAAAGTTCATCCAGAGGAAATCCTTCAGATTTTGCCTTTTCCTTAATGGAACAGATACGGGCATGGGCATATTGCACATAATAAACAGGGTTCTCCTGAGATTGTTTTTTAGCAAGTTCCACATCAAAGTCAAGAGGTGAATCTTGACTTCTGGAAAGAAAGATAAATCTAACTGCATCTACCCCTACTTCTCTTACCAATTCCTTTAGCTCTATATATTCTGCTTTACGGGTGGACATACTTTTAAGTTCTCCACCCTCAAGAAGATTGACCATCTGAATTAATAAGACCTTCAGTCTCTCAGGATCTATTCCCAACGCCTTAAGCACACCTTTTAGTCTTTGCACATAGCCATGGTGATCTGCACCCCAGAGATCTATGGCAAGATCAAAGCCCCTTTTTATAAACTTCTCATAGTGATAGCTAATATCACTGGCAAAGTAAGTCCATTCCCCTGAAGATTTGCGGACGACTCTATCCTTTTCATCTCCAAAAAGGGTTGATTTAAACCAGAGGGCCCCTTCTGCCTCATAGAGATAGCCTTTATCTATAAGAAGACTCAAGACCTCCTCAACCAAGGACTTCTTATACAAATCCCTTTCGGAATACCAATGGTCATATTCAACTCTAAAATTTTTCAGGTCTAATCTAATATCCTCAAGGATGCTTTTTATTGCAAGTTCCCGACAAAGCTCAATAGCTTCAGATTCTGCTTTTTGCATTAAATCAGGATATAATTTTAAGGCCTCCTTAGCTATATCATAAATATAATCGCCCTGATAGTAGTCCTCAGGAAAGGGGACCTTTTCTCCTGTTAATTCCTTTGCCCTGAGGTAGACAGAAGCTCCCAGGATGTTCATCTGAGTCCCACGATCATTGATATAATACTCCGTATGCACATTAAATCCTGCAAATTTGAGAATTCTGGCGAGAGCATCCCCATAGGCAGCCCCTCTCCCATGTCCAATATGCAATGGTCCTGTGGGGTTGGCTGAGACAAATTCAATATGAATCCTTTGACCCTTACCAATATTTAGCGCACCATAGTTATCCTTTTCCTTAAGGATCTGGAGTAGATTTTTTCTCAAAAACTCGGGATTTATCCAAAAATTTATAAATCCAGGCCCTGCTATCTCAATTTTTTCAAAAAGATCCCCTTCAAGCCTCAATTTTTCAATTATTCTTTCAGCAATCTCCCTTGGCTTAGCTTTAAGCACACCCTGCAAGACCAGAGCAAGATTAGTTGAAAAATCCCCCAAATCCTCTCTTTTTGGTCTTTCAACCTCAAAGGGAATATCTTTTTCAATAAGATTTAATTCTTTAAGCGTCTCCTTTAATCTTTCTCTTATCTTCCTTTTGATCACTCTCTTTCTCCTTCTTAGCAAGATTAATGTCTAAGGAAAATTCTGGACATTTAATTGGTCTTGTATTATCTATAGTAAATTTTTTAACACAAAATTCTCGCCAGGCACACCTTACACAGAGAACTAACTCTTCCTCGGAATTATTCTGGAAAGACATCGGACTCAATTAAGACCTTTCCCTTTAAAAAGTCAATCTCCTTGATCTTACCTTTGATCCTTTTAGGAGCCTCAAAAAAGGTCTTTAAAATAAGTTCATCACCGTTAATCTCCAATTGGGTAATATCTTTTGCAATCTCTTTCTCCTGTGATCCAACCCTAACCCAAATTTTAGCCTGACACATTCTTTAACCTCTCCTTTTCCTCTTTAACTCTATTAAGAAACTCCAAAATTGTCCTTTTGTCAAGGTCTATTTTCCCGAAATAGGATGGTAAAGGAGCATAAATCTCAAGAAAATCTTGAGTATGGGGATGAGGGAGGGCTAATTGTAAGGCATGCAGAAAAATGGTTCCCCTATTAAATTTTCTCTTCGACCCATATGTTTTATCTCCCACAATAGGATACCCCCTTTGGGCAAGAGAAACCCTTAACTGGTGTTTTCTTCCCGTTACTGGAAAAAGCAATAAAAGGGAATAGGCCTCTCCTGCCTTAACTAATTGATAAAAGGTTAGAGCCCTCTTAGCTCCCAGAGTATCCCTATCTAAAACTAATGCCCTTTTCTTTTTCTCATCGTATAAAAGATAGTCTTCCCAATAACCAAAGCCTTCTTTAAAAAGATTTTCAATCTTGGCTAAATAAATTTTCTCTACCTTTCCGCTCTTAAAGAGCTGAAAAACCTTTGATGCTGTTTTGCTTCGCTTAGCTATTAACACAACCCCTGAAACTGGCTTATCCAAACGATGAACAACTGCAAGAAAGACCTGACCGGGTTTTTGATCCCTTTTTTTAATAAAATCCTTCAATTTCTCCAAGAGGGACTCTTCTTTTTTCTTTGCACCTTGAACTACAAGGCCAGCTGGTTTATTAACTGCGATGAGATATTTATCTTCGTAGAGAATCTCCACCTTTATCCTTTAATAACTCCGGTTTTTTGAAACCCTCAAAGCTCTCGGGTTTTTTAAAGAATTCCTCTTGAATTCCAAAGAATTTAAAAATAAATCTGAAAAGACCCTTTCCAATACTTGCTGGATGAAGGGGCACAATGATAGGATTATCATAGGTTCCTACCACCTCAAGGGGCAAATAAATAAGCATTCTTTCCTTTCCCAGGGCCCACTGGCTAACAAAGGGGATATGTTCTAAGATTACATCTACTGTTTTAAAAGGAGAAACAAGAAAGGTAAGACTCAATTTTTTGTCAGAAAGAGAAACAGGACCGTTCCCAAAAAGCCTAAAACCAGGGGCAGAAAGGAAAAAAGTATCCACCCGGAGGGAAGAATTTTTAAAGTCTCCTGTGAAGTCAATCTCCTCATAGGGTAAGAGATTTTTCTCAAGATTGGGTATTTTACCCCTAAAAAGATCAATAGGGCTTAAAAATCCAAGGACTCTTGCTAAAAGGGGAGCTCTATATATATAGCCCCTTTTAGACCTCATTTCAAGTTTCCCATAGGTGTTTTCAAAGAATTTTTTTACCCCTTCAGTATAAAAAAAGCCTTGCATTTCAAAGGGGCCCTCAAAGATAATTTTGGGCATCTCTTCAGGATACAAACAAGAAAAAAGATCCAGAAGATCTCCTTTGGCTGGATGTAAGTCCACAAAAAAATATTTAAATTCTGGATTACTTTCATATTCAGCATAAAAATTCAGATTACAAAGATTAATCTGCGGGATCTCAAGGCGAAAAACCTTTTCCTCCTTTTTTGAAATTATAACCTTGAGACTATTAACCTTATGAGAGGTAGGTAAAACCAAGTTTTCGATCTCAAAATTAATACTCCCTTTTGCAGGAAGTTGACTTATTCTCTCTTCAATGGTTGTTTCTTCCCGGGGAATTCTTTCTGAAACCCTCTCAGAAACTTTTTGCATATAATCCTTTAAATTCACCTCTTTTGCCAAAAGATTTCCCTTTACTTCAAACCAGTTAGGAGTTGGTTCAATTTCCAAATCTCCTTTTACTTCAGCCTTATTTATCTGCAAAGAAAGATTTTTAGCCATTACTTTATGCCTTTCTAAATCCAGATCCCCTGAAAAAATAAAATCCAGAGTATCAGTAAGCTTTAACCTCCTTAAAGAGAGTCTACCTACTCCCTCTACAGGAAGCTCTTTGAGATAGGCCTTTAAAAACTCAGGTAAGGTCTTTTCATTATTGAGCCCCTCTAAAGTTTTTAATCCTAATAAATTGACCTTTAAAGTAACTTCACCTGCAATCTCTCCTTCCCTGGCAGAGGGTCTTTCAAAGACAGAAAAAAGCTCCTCTATATCCCCTTTCCCCTTAAACTCTATAGTTAGATTTCCACCTGTATCTCTGAGTCCGAGGAGAAAATCATTTTTGGCTGAATAAATTTTAGCCTTAATCTCAAAACCCTGAGCATAATTACCCTCAACTTCTATATTTAAATTTTTAAATCTTTGTCTTCCTTTGTAACTCACCTCATCAGATTTGAAATTTAGAGAAAAGTCTTCAATTTGGATAGGTTCTTTTTTAAGAGAATAAATAGAATTTTTAAGTTTTAAAAATTCTTCCATTCTTCCAAGAAACTCTGGAGATAATTCTCCTGATCCCGTTAAGGAGATTTCCTTTGTTTCAGAATTGAAAAGTCCTCTTACTGAAAGGGTTGAATTTTCAGAAAAAATGCTTGCTTCCTGTAGATCTACAAAGGGGAACTTCCAGCTAAAAGTTGCCATCGGGATATAAATAGGTGCATGAAAAGTCTCCCAGGGGGAAGCACCCCTTAAATCAAAGATAGTTCCACTAAACTTGATTCCTTTTAAAATTTGAGCACCCTCTTTTTTCTCAAAATCCCTTAAATTTCCCTCATAGGTTATCTCTTTTAATTTAACTTCACTAAAGGAAAGCTTATATTTTTCAAACTCTTTTTTTAAATCTGGGGAGTCTTTCAAAAGCTCCTGAACCAGAGATTCTTTTAAAAGGGCTGATGAGGCCTTAAGCTGAAGGATTTCACTATCAAGAAAAATATTGCCATCTACACCCCTAAAAAGGTTTTCTTTATAAAAAAAGCTAAGATTTTTCAACTGAATTAAATTATTTCTATAAGCAATTTCCCCTTCTTGCAAGGCGATCCAATCCTTTAAATGTATGGTCTTAAATTCAAGATCATTTGGCCAAATTCTGAGCTGAAGAGATAAATTATTAAAAGGACCTTTTAGTTCCAGAGCTCCTTTCAAATCTCCTTTAAGCTCGGTTACATCTGAAAGAAGGGTAGGATCTTTTGTAAGGCTCCTTCCTATTTCAAGGATCCTTTTAGCCCTACCTTCAAAAAAACCTTTAATTTCAAGACCGGGATTTTTACTCAGCAAATCCAGTTTGAAATCTTCAATCTTAGATGGGATCTCATCCTCAACTACCGCTTCACCCTGAAAACCCAATTTTTTATCTTCAAACCTGATTTTTCCATTAATATCTGAGAAAGACAAAGAGGGTTCAGGAATGGTTACTGTTCCCTTTTCAACCTCTCCTGATAATTGAATATTTTCTAAGGCAAAAAGACCTTTTAAATCCCTGGCCTGAGCTAAAAATTTGAGATCTTTAAACTTTCCACCCCTTAAAATCCCAAAGAGCTCTTCTTTTTCAGAGACTGTAAGGTGAGGAGAGATAATCTCTTTCAGATCTGTAAGGCTTAGAGTCTTAATAGAGCTTTTGAAATAATAGGCCTTTTCTTTTTTGCCAAAGGCAATTTCCCCATTTATCTCAGGATACTTCATCTGGATAGGATTTAACTCTAAGGCATAGGTCTCCGCATTTCCTATCAAAAAACCCTGAAAAATTCCACATACAAGGGGCTTTTCTTGATTTTTAAAGGCTATGCATGGAGCAGAACCTGTAAAACTTAGATTCCAAATACCCTTTTCAAGAGAGATCTCTAAGGAGATATCAAATTCAGTCTTTGTTAACATGGAGCTTTCTAAAAGAGAAATCTTGCTTAAATCAAGTTTTTTAATTCGGAGAGAACTTTCCAAGAATCTTTTTTGATAGTCAAATCTACCCTTTAAATCTAAGGTTTGCGCAAAGGAAGTAGTAAGATTTCCTGTAAAAAGTAACTGGGGGCTTTTATCTCTAAAAATAAGATTTATAGAAGAAAACTTGAGTTTTCTATTGTTTTCTTGAACCCACTCTAAAGTCCCATTCACAATATTACCTGAAAAGGGAGAGACTTTTTCTAAAAACTGATAGAGAGTCTCTGTTTCAAGAGGTTTTTCCTCCTTGGTCTCCCTTATTCTTAAATAGGGATTTTTAAGATAAAGCCCTGATGGATAATAGTTTAGGCGAATCAGTTTTTGAGGTGAAAAGGTCAATCTACCCTTGGGAAAATTCAGTTCCAAATCAGGATTTGTAATCCTTAAGTCTTCAAACTCAAGATAATATTTATAGAGGTTGACATGAACCTTTTTGTAATCCAGATCAAGTTGAGCTCTTTCTGAAAGAAAGCCTCTTAATTTGTTTTTAAAGTATTTATGGTTCAATAAGAAATCCAGATTAAAGCCAATAATTCCAATAACCAGAAAGATGAGAATAAAAGCAGCAAAAAAAAGAAGGAAAAGGCGTTTCATAGAAAAAAATTTACCACTTTTTTATTAATCTCAAAGCCAAATTAACTGAGGCTTGAAAACTGGTAGGATCCGCTATCCCTTTTCCAGCTATATCATAGGCAGTTCCATGGACAGGAGAGGTTCTCACAACTGGAAGACCAAGGGTAACATTAACCCCATCTTTAAAGTGAAGCATTTTAAAGGGCACAAGACCCTGATCATGATAAATGGCAATAATATAATCAAAGCTCCCCTTTAAAGCCCAGTAAAAAAGGCTATCTGCTGGATAGGGCCCATAAAGGGGAATTCCCTCTTCTTTAGCCCTTGAAACAACAGGAACTAAAATCTCCTTTTCTTCTCCTCCAAGAAGTCCTCCTTCACCTGCATGAGGATTTATACCACAAAGGGCAATCTTGATATACTCATGAGATCTCTTTATCTTTTTCAAAAAGTCATAACTCAGTTTAGCTATCTCAAGGATTCTCTCCGGATTTAAAGCTTCAGAGACCTTTTTTAAAGGTAGATGAGTGGTAGCTAAGGAGACTTTCAGTCTTTTTCCATAAAAACTCATACAAAAACTTTTTGCTCTAAGTTTCTCAGCTAAAAACTCTGTATGCCCTCTATAGGGGAGCCCGGATACTTTAAAGGACTCTTTACTCAAGGGCAAGGTCACAAGCCCCCTGATTTCTCCTTTTAAACTTTTCTCAATAGCAGTTTCTATATATTTTACAGCGGCTAAATGACTTTCCTCAGTGGGCTGGCCTGGAATTATTTTTATCTTAGATAGATTTATTATGTTTAAATTGGAGGGCAATTTTAATTGATAGGACTTAGCCAGACCTTTGATTAAGGCAAGATCTCCAAAGATTACAAAATTTGCCCTTAATTTCTCAAGGAAGGGAAAACTTTTAACAAGTATCTCCGGGCCAACCCCTGCAGGGTCGCCCAGAGTTATTCCCAAGTTTAACATTACTTCATTTCTTCAAAATCCGCATCAATAACCTCATCTCCGGGTTTTTTTTCTGTGGACTCACCAGCTCCTGTTCCTTGAGCCTTACTCTTATAAAGCATCTCAGCAAGCCTGTATGAAGCCTGAGTAAGATCGTCACTTGCCCTCTTTATAGCATCAAGGTCTTCTCCCTCTAATTTTTCCCTTAAGATCCTGATTTTTTCCTCTACATCTCTTCTTAAGTCTTCTGAGACCTTATCTCCCAACTCCCTTAAAGTCTTTTCAACGGAATAGATGAGAGAGTCACCTTGATTTCTGGCCTCGGCAAGTTCCTTTTTCCTTCTATCTTCTTCGGCATACTGCTCAGCCTCTTTTAAAATTCTCTGAATCTCCTCCTCTGAAAGCCCGGAACTTGGTCTCACTACAATGGATTGTTCCTTTCCAGTCCCTAAGTCCTTAGCTGTGACATGAAGAATTCCATCCGCATCAATATCATAGGTAACTTCAATTTGAGGAACACCTCTTGGAGCAGGAGGAATTCCAACGAGATCAAACTTAGCAATACTTTTGTTGTCCTTGGCTAAAGGTCTTTCACCTTGCAAAACATGTATGGTAACAGCGGTCTGATTGTCTGTGGCGGTAGTAAAAATCTGGCTTCTTCTTGTGGGAATAGTTGTTCCTCTGGGAATAAGCACGGTAAAAACACCACCGAGGGTTTCAATTCCAAGAGAAAGGGGCACTACATCAAGGAGAAGGACATCTTTGACCTCCCCTTTTAGAACCCCAGCCTGAATAGAAGCCCCCATAGCCACAACTTCATCGGGATTTACTCCCTTCACAGGTTCTTTCCCGAAGATCTCTTTTACCTTTTGCTGGACTCTTGGCATACGGGTCATACCACCAACAAGAATGACTTCATTTATATCCTGAGGCGTAATTCCGGCATCTTTCATAGCAATTCTGCAGGGTTCCTCAAGCTTTTGAATAAGGTCTTCAACCAAGCTTTCCAACTTGGCCCGGGTAAGTTTGGTAACAAGATGCTTTGGTCCTGTGGCATCAGCAGTAATAAAGGGGAGATTAATTTCTGTCTCAAGGGTTGAGGAAAGCTCAATTTTAGCCTTTTCAGCTGCCTCTTTTAGCCTCTGTAGTGCCATCTTATCCTGTTTTAGATCAATACCATGTTCCTTTCTAAATTCTTCAGCCAAATAATCCACAATCTTCATATCAAAGTCTTCTCCACCGAGAAAGGTATCCCCAGAGGTTGACTTGACTTCAAAGACACCGTCTCCAATTTCCAGGATGGAAATATCAAAGGTTCCTCCACCCAGGTCAAAGACTGCAATAATACCCTCTTTTTTCTTTTCAAGGCCATAGGCTAAGCAAGCCGCAGTAGGCTCATTGATAATTCTTAGCACATTTAATCCAGCAATTCTTCCGGCATCCTTGGTTGCCTGTCTTTGGGTATCATCAAAATAAGCAGGAACTGTGATAACTACATCAGTAACCTCTTCTCCCAGATACTCCTCAAGATCTTGTTTAATCTTTCTCAGAATCATGGCTGAGATTTCAGGAGGGCTATAGCGTTTTCCCCTGATCTCTACATGAGCATCACCATTAGGGGCTTCCACTATTTTATAGGGAACCTTCTTTTTCCACTCCTGAACAAGGGGATCATTGAATTTTCTGCCCATAAGCCTTTTGATACCAAAAATTGTGTTTTCTGCATTAATGATAGCTTGCCTTTTAGCTGGAAGTCCAACTAAAATTTCTCCGCTTTCTTGAAAGGCAACAATAGAAGGGGTAGTTCTTGCACCTTCTCTATTGGGTATGACCTTAGGTTCACCACCTTCAAAGATAGCGGAACAGGAATTAGTCGTTCCAAGATCAATTCCCACCACAGGCACTTTCTTAGCCATAGCTCAACCCTCCTTTTTAAAATTTATTCATTTTCAATTTGGTTGTTTTCATCTAAGGATTTTTCTTCTTTATTTACTGGACTACCCTGGCAAACACAGACCAGGGCCGGTCTTAATACCCTCTCGTGAAGCTTGTATCCCTTTTGAAAGACCTTGGTGATTCCACCATTGGGTACCTCTGGATGGGGTTCCACATGTAAGGCCTCGTGAAAATGAGGATGAAAGGGCTCTCCTACCGCTGGCTCAAATTGTTTGAGCCCAAATTTTTCAAGGGTCTGAACAAGCACTTTAAGAGTAAGCTCAACTCCTTGCTTGAGGGCTTCCACATTAGATGAAGTCTCAAAGGACTTTAAGGCCATCTCTAAATTGTCAATTGAGGGTAAAAGCTCCTTAAAAACTGTCTCTAAGGCAAATTTAAAATATTCCTCCCTTTCTCTTTTAAAGGATTTCTTGAGATTTTCAAGTTCAGCTGCGTATCTTAGGGCCCTTTCCTTCCATTCCTTTAATTCCTCTAATTTGACCTGGCCCTCCTCTTCAACAGAAACTTCCTCCTTTTCCTTTGCCTCATCCATAGTCTTTCCTCCTCTGCTCTTTACAAAAGGAAATCTTCAGTTAACATAAAAATTAAGTCTTATCTTTATTTTTTCCAGAGGTTTTGTGGAAATTATGGAAAAATGGCAGATAAGAGAGATTGTTTTAAAAGCCTTAGAAGAGGATCTTCCCTTCGGGGATAGGACTACAGAGCTTCTTATCCCTCCAGGATTAAAAGGATCCGCCTATTTTCTTGCCAAAAGTGAACTTGTCATCTGTGGAGAGAGGGTTGCTGAAGCGGTTTTCCATGAGATAGACCCGGAAATAAAAATCACCTGGCACTTTTCAGAAGGAACCCTTGTTCCATCTCAAACCAGGATTGGTATAGCCGAAGGAAAGATCCAGGGTCTTTTAAAGGGAGAAAGGGTTGCCCTCAACTTTTTACAACATCTATCCGGTATTGCAACCAAGGTTCGTAAAATGTCAGAAATACTTAATAATTCAACTATTCTTCTTGATACCCGCAAGACCCTACCCGGGCTGAAGATTTTGCAAAAATATGCGGTAAAGATCGGAGGAGGCCAAAATCACCGTTTTTCCCTTTCTGATGGGATTCTTATTAAAGACAACCACATCAAGGCTCTTGGTGGTCTTGAAAAGATAATAGAAAAACTTGAGACTCAATCTCATACCCTCAAGGTAGAGATAGAGATTAAGACCTTAGATGAGCTCAAATTTATTCTTGAAAAAGGAACAAAAGTGGATGCCCTCTTGCTGGATAATTTTTCTGAGGAGGATCTCAAGATTGCAGTATCTCTAATTCGCAAACAGAGACCTAACCTTTTAATTGAGGTCTCTGGAGGGATAACTGAGGAAAATCTTAAAAAATATGCTGGTCTTGGTGTAAATTTTGTATCCTCCGGGGCACTTACCCATTCAGTAAAAGCAGTAGATATAAGTTTTAAAATTGAAAAGGTCTGGGAATAAAAAAGGGGGCTTAAAGCCCCCTCAAATATTAACCTGCAAAGGCCTTTTCTAAAGGTGGGATCACCTGTTTCTTTCTGCTCATTACTCCATCAAGCCACATCCCTTTACCTTCAATCTTTTTACCAAAGGCCTTTTCAATAAGAGCAGGTTCATCGGTTACTACAAAGAGCTCGGTGCCCTCTTTCATAATATCAGTAAGCATGAATACAATGCTATGATATCCTCCTTCCTGTTTCATCTTCACAAGCTCATTGTAAATTTCATCCTTTCTTCCCTCAATAAGGGATAGATCAATTACTTCAATCTGCCCAGCTCCAACCTTCTTTCCACTCATATTGTAATCCTTATAGTCCCTCATAATGATATCTCTGACAGCCATACCACTTACATCTGAAAGCTTGGATTTAACCTCTATTCCAAGTTTGGTAAGATCCTCCACACCAGCAATCTTTGCTAACTCTTCACCAGCAGTTTTATCCATAGGGGTTGTGGTTGCAGATTTGAAGATAACGGTATCACTTAAAATAGCAGAGAGCATAATTCCTGCGATGTTTTTAGGGATCTCAACCCCGGTCTTGTCAAAAAGGAACTTAAGGGTGGTTGCTGAACACCCTACTGGCAAATTGACAAAACAGATAGGATTAGGAGTTGCTACATCTCCAATCTTGTGATGGTCAACAACTGCTACAACTTCAGCTTGAGCAAAGTTATCCACACTCTGAACCACATCAGAATGATCCACAAGGGCTACCTTTTTCCCGGCTCCATCCGTCATCATCTCAGGAACAGAAAAACCAAACTTCTCAAGGACAAACTTGGTCTCAGCATTGGGCTCTCCCTGTCTTACAGGAACAGCTTCAAGTTCAGGCATCTTCATCTGAGCAAGAATTCCCTTTTTTTTCCATTCATTCCAGAGATAAGCAAAAGCAATAGCCGAACAAATAGAATCAGTATCGGGGTTCTTATGCCCAACCACATAAAGAACTTCGGACATCTTAACACCTCCTTTTACAAGATTTGAAATTAAATGGGATTTTACTTATAAATTATAGCTTGTCAAGGGCATAGGAAAAGTTATAATAAAAACTTAAAGAGAGAAAAATTTAAGCCGATAAAAGAGATAGCCATGGAAAGAGAAGCAGTAAGAATTGATGTAGTTATTCCTTTTGGAGTTGCTCCTGTGGCAGATAAAGACCTCCAGGATAAAGAGGCAAGAATTGTAGGCGATATGCCCCTTTTTTCCTATATACCTTTAAAAGATACCTTAGATGAGGCTTTAAACAATTGGTTAAAACTTATTAATGCCAAACTGGATTACCTCATCAATCTCTTGACCAAGGAAAAAGAAGGATTTAATGAGCTCCCCCTCAAAAAAGTAAATTTAAGTGAAAAGGGAGTGCGATTCCTCAGTAGCGAGCCCTTTGAGATTGGAACCCCTTTAGAGGTAAAACTTGTTCTTGAACTCTATCAACCCTTGGGATTTTACCTCTATGGAAGGGTTGTGAGATGTGAAAAAAGAGAAGAATATTATGAGGTTGCTCTTGAATGGCTCCATCTGACACCAGATATTAGAGAAAAATTGAGTTTTTTCATTCTTCAAAAAGAAAGAGAACTCATAAGGGAGAAAAAGGGCTTTTAAATGCCATCCATAGTTGGTTTCATTGTAGTCATTTTATGTGTCTTTGTTGGCTATGCCTTGGAGCATGGGAACTTTTCCGTTATCATTCAGCCTGTTGAATGGTTAATTATCTTTGGAGCAGCGGCTGGTTCTCTTCTTACTGCCAATAACATGACGGTAGTTAAGGGCATTGTGCAGGGCTCAATTAAGGCCTTAACCAAGCCCGGAGTTTACACTAAGGATGATTTTGTAGATCTCCTTCTTCTTTTAAATGATATCTTTAAGAAGATAAAAAAGGAGGGTTTGATTTCCATTGAACAGGACATTGAAAATCCTGAAGCCAGCAAGATTTTTTCAGCCTTTCCTAAAATACTTGCTAATCACATTGTTTTAGACTTTATCCGGGATACCTTTAGATCCATCTTAACTACAAATATCACCCACTTTGAGCTTGAGGGCTTACTTGAAAATGAAATTGAAATTATCCATCATGAAGCTTCAGAACCTGCTCATAGGCTTTCAAACCTTGCAGATTCTATGCCAGGGCTTGGTTTGGTTGCAGCAGTGCTTGGAATTATTTTAACCATGGGTAAAATTGATGAACCTCCAGCTGTGCTTGCCCATCATCTCTCCATTGCCCTTGCCGGAACCTTTATCGGAATTTTAACCTGTTATGGATTTATGGCTCCTCTTTCAGCCAGAATGGAAAAGCTGGCTTTGGAAGAAAAGGAATATCTCACGGTTATAAAGACTGCTATTGTCAATTTTATCGGTGGAGGAGCTCCGCAGATCGCAGTTGAATTTGCAAGAAGGGCCATTCCTCCTCATATGAGACCAAGTTTTCAGGAACTTGAGGCCAAGCTTAAAGAGAGAAAATAATGAGCACTCCCCCTATTATCATTAAGCGCGTAAAAAAAGTTGTTGGTGGACACCATGGAGGTTCCTGGAAGATTGCCTATGCAGACTTTCTGGCTGGTATGATGACCTTTTTTTTACTCCTCTGGTTAGTATCCCTTATGGAACCCAAAACCAAGGCTCAAGTAGCTGCTTATTTTAAAAAATTTAATATCTTTAGCAAAGCTGGAACCAGTATGCTTATGGAGTTTTACCGAACAGGGAAAATGGAGGGCCCTAAGGTTCAAACTCAAACACAGGAACTTCCCCCTGTCAAAGGTGAAGGCGAGAGATTCAAAAGGATTATTGAAACAAGACTTAAAAGTCTTCAAGAGCATGTATTAATTGAGGTTACCGAGACATCCACCAAAGAAAAGGTAGTTCGCATTGAGATTATGGAGCTTGTCAATAAACCCCTTTTTAAACCCGGTAGCGCAGAGCTTCTTCCAGAGGGTAAAGAAATTCTCAAAGTCCTTGCTGAAGAACTCAAAGAACTTCCTGTGCTTGTTTCTATTGAGGGGCATACGGATGCAGTGCCTTCCCGAAGAGGAAAAACAGGCAACTGGGAACTATCCTCTGCTCGCGCCATCTCTGCCATGCTTGAACTTGAAAAAAATGGTGTCCCTCCGGAAAAAATTCTTGAAGTTGTAGGATATGCAGATAATTTCCCCCTTTTTAAAGACAATCCCTATGATGCAAAAAATAGAAGAATCACTCTGACTGTGCACTATGGACCTCCAGAAGGCTTCAAAGCCAAAGTAGAAAAAACAACTAATTCAACGCCTTAGTCTAAAAATTACCTTAACTGGAACCCTTTCAAATCCAAGAAATTGTTGAAATCTATTGCGAACAAATTTTTCAATATGCTTAGGAAGTTCTTCAGGTTCAATATTTATAAAGATAACAAAAGTGGGAGGGGCAACCTCAACCTGAGTGGCATAATAAAATTTCAGGCGTTTTCCCTTTATATTGAAGGTATATTGACTCTTAAGCTCCTCAAGAAGGGTATTTACCTGAGAGGTTGGAACTCTTCGGGAGTAATCCTTATAAATCTCTTCAACTAAGGGTAAAATTTTATCAATATTAAAACCCTCCTTAGCAGATATGGGAATTATGGGTAACCAGGGAAGAAACTTAAGGTGATGTCTTAAAACCTGAAGAAAGACTTCGCTTTTGGATTTCTGTCTTTTAAAAAAATCCCACTTATTTATCAATAAAAGAGCTGCTTTACAATTTTTTTGAACCTGACGGAGAAGGGTTTTATCCTGATGGGTTAGGCCCTCTTCAGCGGTAATCAGAAAAAGAATAATATCTGCCTTTTGTAAGGTCTCAAGGGCCTTGTCCACACTAAATTTTTCAGCTCGCTCCTCAATTCTTGATCTTCTCCTAATACCCGGGGTATCTATGAGCAAAAAACTCATGCCCCCTTCTCTCTCAAGAAGAACATCTACACAATCCCGGGTTGTCCCCGGTATTTCAGAGACAATCATCCTTTCATAACCAAGAAGGCGATTTATCAGGGTGCTTTTTCCCACATTAGGACGACCAAGTATGGCAACCTTGATCAATTCTGTTGAAGGAAGGGGAAAAATCTTTTCCTTAGCGATTTCTTTAAGTCTATCTTTAAGAGTTGATAGGTTTCTTTTCTCTTTAGCAGAGACAAAAAATATTTCAGGAAAGCCCAGAGAAAAAAATTCCTGAGCCCTCTTTTCATCCTCTTTACCCTCAACCTTGTTAACGATAAGGAGGACCGGCCGGGAAAACCTTCTTAAGTAACTTGCAATTTCTTCATCTGCTGAAGTTAAACCTTCCTTGGCATCAACCACAAAGAGAATCAAATCAGCCTCTTTAAGACTTTTCTCCACAATATCTTTAATAGCTTCTGAAAAAAAATCTCTACGACTCAGATCAATTCCACCTGTATCTGTGATCTTGATTCCCTTGCCATCATAAAGTTCCACATAATCAACGACAAAATCTCTGGTAACACCAGGTGTTTTCTCAACTATAGTCTTTTTTTCACCGATAAGGGTATTAAAAAGAGTTGATTTTCCTACATTGGGCCTTCCTACAATCACAGCCTGAAACATCTCTATTTCTCCTCAAGAAGTTTTTTAACCCAGGGAAAGAGTTCAAGATTCACATGAGGTATGATAAGGGCCCCGGTCAAAAGTTCCATAAATCTTCCCTCAACATTTAGCTCAAGATAGGTAATTCTTTCTGTAATTTCTTTTATCTCTTCATATTCAGCCCTTTTTAAAAATTTTAAGGCCCCCTTTCCAGCAGAATTGCCAAGGCCTATGGTTTTAAAGAGGGCCTCCTCAGGTAGCATTCCCAGAATAACCGCTGATCTAACATCAATATGATTGCCAAAAGATCCAGCTACATAAAATTTTTCAACATCTTCAAAGGTGAGGCCAACCTTTTCACAAAGGAGTGTCAAAATTGTAAACATAGCCCCCTTTGAGCGAAGAAAACTTTTAATTTCACCCTCTTTTATATAAATCGGGTAACCCTGCTTGGTTTTTTCAGCTGAAATAAGCTCAAGAACCCTCTCTCCATTAATCTCTTCAATAAGAGGTCCAATTTTTTTGAGATTGAATTTTCCTTCCGGAGTTATCCAGCCATGCAAGAAAAGATCAGCTATAAGTTGAATTACTGCTGAACCGCAAAAACCAAGGGGTCTTTCATCTCCAATAGTTTTATAGGAAAGACTAAGGGTCTTTTCATCAATCCAAAAAGATTCAACCGCCCCTGGTTGAGCCTTAAGCCCACACTCAAAGATGCCTCCCTCAAGAGCAGGGCCAGCTGCTCCAGCACAAGCAAGAAGAAAGTCCTTATTTCCAAGAACAACCTCAGCATTGGTGCCTACATCTACATAAAAAGAGATCTCTCCTTTTTTATAAATCTCTGCCTCATATAACCCTGCTATTAAATCTCCTCCAAAATATGTCCCTGCTAAGGGAAAAACAAAAATTCTACCCCGGGGATTTATCTTTAAACCCACTTCTTCTCCCTTAAAAAGGGGAAACCATCTGGCTACAGCTACATAGGGTTCAACTATGAGATAATTCACTGGAAGTCCAAGAATAAAATGAGTCATAGCTGTATTTCCACAAAGACTTATATAATAGACATTCTCAAATCCAACTTTTTCTATCTCCTGATTTATAGCTGAAAGGGTTCTTTCCTGAAGTTTTAACAGATTTTCAGGTTTTTTAGCAAAATGAAGCCTTGTCAGAATGTCTTCACCAAACTCAATCTGGGGATTGTAAATAGAATATTCCTTTAAAAGTTCTCCTTTAAGAAAGTCATATATATAAAAGGCTATGGTTGTGCTTCCAATATCTATGGCTAATCCAAGGACCTTATCAGGTCTTTCTTTAAAAATATCTGCAAGGAAAAAGTTTTTTTCTTCTCGAATTAAAAGGGCATAAAATTCATCTCCTTCTCTGAGGATATAAGGAAGTTTTTGCAACAAAGGAAGTTCTATCTTAAGCCCCTTGTCTTTTACTTCCTCAGGAAGAACTGAAAAAATTCTCTCTGTATCAAAATTACTGCCCCCTGTAACAGCCTTTGAAGGTTTAAAGGGATAAATCTTTAAGGCTTCCATTAGACATCAACTACACATTGAGCGATATAGTGATTATCAACCTTTGAAAAGCTTGCCAAGGTAAAAGTTGCTCCCTTGACCTCAACCCCGTATCCATAAAGGTCTGTTTCAAGGGGAATTCCCAGGATCTCTCCTTCTATATAACACTCTGGTGCTTGAAGACAGACCTTACCTTTAAATGCATAAAAAAGCACACCCTCAAGGGAAGAAAGACTCAAAACCCTATTCACAAAAGCTACAAGGAGCTCATCAGGAAATTCCGCTTCCACTTCTAAAGGGAAACTCAATGTTGGCTTCTTTTTTAGAAACTCAGGATTTTCAACCATAAGGGTAGCAAGAGCCTTAAGAAGATTAGAGAGCGCTAATTGAGGGGTATTTCCATAACCCCTTATACCAACATCAGCCCCGTGCTCAAAAGTCTCATAATCCTGCCTCATTTTTTAATTTTACTCCATCAATCCTCTGTAAGCAATTCCTTTAGAAGGCTCAACCCAAAGAGGGAAAAAGAGCTTATTCCAAAAGGAGATTTTTTTATCTTTCTCATCCCAAATAATAAGATAAGAATCCTCAGGAAAAAGAAAAGTTGCTGAAAACCTTCCTTTCTCAAAAAGGAACAAACCTTCTCTCTCTTTGGACTTTCCCCTGAGTTTATAATAAACCTCTACCCCGGGTAAAGATAAATCCTTACCTACCTCATCCCAAAAAATGGTTAAGCCCTTAAATTCAAAAAGATATTGTCCTCTCTGGAGGGGAATAAATTCAGTTCCAGCTTTAAAGAGCCTCAGATCTTCAAAAAGTTCATAATCAGATAAAGTATATGTTTTTTCAATATCAAAAGCCTTTTGATAGTCTTTAAGAGCCCCCTCTTCAGATAGAAAAAGAAGGGTTTTCAAATTATTTACTCCAAGTTTCTTCAAAATAGGTATTAGGATATAGGATCTTTCAATCTTAGATTCCGGGGTCTCTTTTACTATTAAATAAAAGTCTCCTTGGTCCTTAATCAATAAAGCCTGCTGAGTGAGTTCCTTAGGGATAAATACAAAGGAGGTCCTTTTATAAAGATTAGAAAGGCTAAAATAGGTTAGCAGGCTAAGGAGGGCTATACAAAAAATTTTGATCCATCTTTTTACAAAAAAATAAAGCATAACTGCCCCCAAAAGGAAAAGGAAAAAAAGCCAAAGTAAAAAAAGATTAACAGGAAGAGAACTTCTAAAAATCCAGTTAAAGAGAGGAAATTGGATGTAAAGAGAAAAGATATCCCCTACCCTTTCCATAATAAAAGTTGCCAAAGTTTGAGAGACGAGGGCAAGCATGGCCGAGAGAATGGAAAGGGGAATAAAAATGAAACTCCAGAAAGGTGTAGCTAAAAGGTTATTCAGCGGAGTAGCCAGAGAAAACTCCCCGTTTATGTAAATCAAAAAGGGCAAAGTAAAAAGGCTTACTATAAGAGACAGTCCAAGGCCATAAAGAGTTTTGAGGAGGATCTTTTTTAAAAAAGAGGGCTCATCTGAATCAAATAAAAGGTTTTTCAAAAGTATATCTCCAATGATTAAGGACAGGGTAGCCAAAAAGGAGAGCTGAAAGGAAAGACTGCCAATAAGGGCAGGATCAAAAATCACGAGAAGCGTTGCCGTTAGAAATAATATAAATAAACTTTCAGTATTTCTGAAAAGGAGTTTGCTTAAAATTAGAAATGTGAGGAAAACAAAGGCCCTTAAGGCAGGAGGTTGAAAGCCTGAAAAAATGAGTATGAGCCCTGCTCCGGGAAGGGAGAAAAGATAGCTCCAGAGTTGAATAGGGAAACCCATCCTTATAAGTACCGTGTGGGGCAAGAACCATCTCCAGAACTTATAAAGAAAACCATAGAGAACGGCAAGGTTAAAGCCTGAAATAGCAAGTTGATGATAGAGTCCTTGATTTTTAAGGGTCTCAAGATATTCTTTTGGTAATTGGGTATCTACTCCAAGAACAAGGGCCAGAAAAAGCCCCCGGGAAAGAGGGGAGAGGTTTTCTGAAAACTGAAAAAGTTTATAACGCAAGGCCTCAATGAATCCAGCCTCAGATAAGGTGCAGTAGAATCTTTTCCTCTCATCAAGCTTATATTCTCCTTCCAACCCCTTAGGGATGAGCCTTTCTTCAAGAGATGGGGTATAGGGATTTAAAATTTTTAATCCCTTTTTTTCTTTGAGAGTAATCTTGCAGAAATCCCCGGGTCTAAATCCTGAATATTTAGTAGTAAATTCAATAAAACTCCCTTCACTTTCAGCTAAGACCTTGTATTGATCATAATAGGGCTCAATTTTCAGAACCTTGATAAAAACTTCTTTTGAGGCAAGGCTTAATCTTTCTTTCTTGGCATTGAAATAATAGCCTCCAATCAAATAAAATATCAAATAGAGAGAAATCCAAAAAAGCCATCTCTTTCTGGGCAAAATAAAAAGAAAGGGAAGGATAAAGATTAGACCTGGTAAGAATGGAAATTTATAAAAGGCTGTAAAAAAACCTAAAAGAAGGGCTGTTGAAAGGGAAAAAAGCAGGGTATTTTTCACACCCTTTGGCCAAAAAGAATTGTCCCAAGTCGGATAAGAGTTGCTCCCTCTTCAAGGGCTACCTCAAAATCATGACTTGTCCCCATAGAAAGCTCTTTAAAAT